>CAMEWE010000084.1:0-2529 GCA_945939695.1 uncultured Bacteroidales bacterium | reverse complement strand
GCCCGCAGTGAGTGCCCGACAACGAAGGGCTTGCACTGCCGGTCGTGCTGGTAGGCCCAAAATTTCGCCGAAGGCGGGAATCAATAATAGTCTCATTATTCACTATACAAGGAATAGCAGTACAGAGTGAGAGTTGGCATCGTCCGGTATTAGAATCGGATATAGAAAGAACACCAATAGTATAACTGTAGTACAATGAGAGTAAGCGCAGGTGATGTGTCTTGTCTATAGTAGCAGCACAACGATAATTAACCTCCGAACCACGCACTGCTGCAGCAGCGGCGGTAGCCGCAGCGCAGCTGCTGGGGAAGGCCGGCGCGGACGAGGTGGCGAAGCCACCGAGGACGAACTTGGCCGGGCGGGTGGGTTCCACTGCGGCGTAGCCGCTTCTTTGACAGCATCCGTGAGGCTGGCTTTGACAGGATCGAAGACCTGGCAAAGACTGGCTGACGGATACCGCTCCGCCCGAAGAGGAAAGTCTGTGGACAGTGCCGATCTTTCGGCAATGGCCACTGTCTTTCCGGGCGTTTAATCGGAGCGCAGACAAAAGTCTCCGCGACTTCCTGAAGGGAAGGCACGGAGTCTTTCTGCGCGGAGTCTATAGAGTGGAAGTCCCGGAGCCGCGATAGTGGCGTAGGGGCTGGAACCAAGCTGGTCTTACGGAGCGAAGCGGAGGAAGACGAGCTTGACCGCTTGATATAATGGTAAACTATTCCCCGTACTTGCCAGTCAGATATGTTTCAAGATACCAGCGTTTGAAATCATCGACTGTAGCATACGAGCTCCAATGGAAATAGCGGTTGAACAATATTGCTTTCAACCCGAGAGGAACGCCATCTTCAATGTTGAAGGTCTGGAGCCAGTTAAGGTCATAATCACTTACATAGTGGCTGAGAGCGCATTCGTTGTTGATGACATCTTTTATCCAATGATGTTCATATTCTGCCATCAACCCTGATTTGCCGGGATAGTTGTGCCCGTAATAGCGGCAGTACTTGATGAGATGTTTTTCCTGCAGCAAGTTGTATGGGAACATACAATTGTCATTAAGAACATCCTCATTTCTTCTGGTCCCAGTTCGCATTGAAGTCGGAAATAATGTCGCAACAACAACGGCGTGGTCTGATGTCCCATCCAATCCGGCTTGATAAAGGTATTCACAGTTGCAAAAGTCGAATTTGGGGTCACTGACGAAGATGAAATCATATCGGCAGTAGCCTTTCCTGTTGACCTTGACGGAAGGAGTCAGCGGCTTTCTCAATTCGAAATCATCGTGGTTGAAGCAAAGGGCATAGATATCGACCATATGATTCACGGACAGGTTCGTGAAGAATGTCCTTGCGCCTTCGCCTTTATCCTTATTGTCGTAGAACTTGGCCTGAGTGATGTCCCAATGGTCAACTTCTGGTTCATTCGCGTCAATCGTCAATATATCCGGGGCAAATTCCCCGATTGCTTCTGAGAATGAGAAATATTGGGTTGACTTTGCCTTGGAATATCCACAACCGGTAATCGAATGCAGGCTTGCCACTTTGATAACCTCACCCTGATAGAGGACTTCAGCCCAGAGCGTTCTGTCCGGGAACGGAGTGCGGTTGAACACTCCGGAGTCAATGATGTACATTGATGCAGGGCAGAGTATCAGAACTCCCAACTTACGGTTTTTCCCATCATATTTGCCGGGTTGCCTGTAATCAAGGGAATATGCATAAGGGGCGCCTTTTGTACCGCCCCATCCCTGGAGTTTGTCTACAAGGAAGTCCTTAACTGACGGCTGAACTTCCTGAAGGCATACAATGACATCTTCGTCCTTTACCAATCGTGACAATGTTTCCAGGACTTTCTCTTTGTCAGAGCTATAACTGATATTCCAATGAATGACTTTCATCTTTATAATAAATCAACGATATTACTTCTTTAAGAACTGTTGTTCGCATTCGATACAGGCCCACTGGGGATCTCCGTCTTCGGTATTGCAGCAGCCGCCGAGAACTACTTCTTTGCGCTGAGCTTTCTCATACAGTTCGGGGGCGGGCATCCCATATACGATAGGGACTACTTTGCCGCCGCATTTGGGGCACTTGCAGGGTTTGCGATTTACGATGATAGGTTTCATAGGCTTTACAATTATCTGTCAGCGTTTTTCTTCACATATACAATGACCTCCACCTGCTCCTCAGGGTGGGCATCCGGTGTGAGTCTTTGGATGCGGGCCTCGTACATATCGCCCCAGCCCATATCGAGGAACTTGCTGATGTCGTGATTTTCGCCGCGGGGGATGAATCCGAGTTTCAGGTCATTGTAGTAGATGGCCACTGCATAGGGGTCGAACTTGTTGTCAGCTTCTCTCTCGAACTGAAGCTTTGTACCAATCTTGAGGTTTTCGAATGCCTCGCATCCGTCCCAATAGCTGAAACCTGCAACGTGAAAGTTTGCCAGGTGAACTCTTTTGATTTCTCTTTCCATAATTCTTTAGCTTTTGATTACGGTACAAAATAAATACGAGAGTGTCCCAAAACGTGGGACAGT
>CAMEWE010000083.1:0-2579 GCA_945939695.1 uncultured Bacteroidales bacterium | reverse complement strand
AAACTTGCTTAACTTGACAGCACGAAATTTGACGAAGAACCGTTTTGTGGACAAAATGCGGGTTTTTGCCGGGGGGGGTGGATTTGCCGTGGCCCAGTGCCGGCTGGGTACTGCCTGCCGCCAGGTTTGCTAATCACCGTAGTCAATAGGTGGGAGGTCGTCCTTGATGTAGCGGTTCATCCGCCTCAATTCCATCGCAATGCCCACAAGCACCGCCCCGAAAAGCACGATGGCACCAGCCACCAAAAATACGATCAGAGTAGCTCCCAAGCTGTAGTTGAAGATGCAGAATATGGACAGGACGAGCATCAGAAGCCCCGCTAAGGTGAGCCAGCCGGAGCCCGGAGCACCGAGTGTGCGGATGTCCCCTGAAAGTCCCATAACCATAAAGCTGTGATACATAAGCCATATTCCGAGAATTACCGGCAGGAGTATTCTTGTGACGCCCGGGAAGGCACAGAGGAATATGCCCGCGAGGATGTCGATTGTGGCGCCAAACAAGTTGTAGCCCCTCATCATAAATAGGTTACGGCTCTCCAACGCAACCACAAGACTGATGATACCGCTAATAAGCATCACGACACCAAAGATGATGGACACGGCTATATAGGTATCGAAGGGATTGCAGAAGAGCACAATTCCAAAAGCAACGGCCAGGATTCCGGCCACAAGAAAGAGCCACCATCTGTTGATGACCCTGCTTGCCTTTCCGGCAAGCTGCTGAAAGATATTTGACATATTAAAAACGAGGCATTAGAGCCCAACATACAAGATATGCAACAAGTCCGCAACCGCCTGCAAGGGTAAGAATCACAAACAATATGCGGATAAGGGTGGAATCTACATTTAAATACTCGGCTATGCCACCGCACACGCCACTAATCTTCACATCGGTCGAAGATAAGGTCAGTCTTTTTGCCATAATCATATAATACTACTTTACTTCATTCGCGCTCGCGCACCACTCGCTGCCGCTCTGCTTCTGTTGCCGCTCTGCTTCTGCTGCCGCTCTGCTTCTGCTGCCGCTGTGCTTCTGCTACCGCTGTGCGCTCACGCTCATTTCGCAAATATAGGAAAAATTTGTTACTTCGGTTTAAGAAATTTATGCTATGATTCTTCGACAAAAGCGTTGCTGAACATTTTTCTGTTATTCCTTGATGAAAAATCGCTTTACAAGTAGTATATTTGCAGTCAGTTATGGCTTTACTACTTGTATATCTGCTAGGCGCGATGTGTATCTCCTTCCTGTGCTCCGTACTGGAAGCGAGCCTGATGTCAACGCCGATTTCATACATCACCATGCGCGAGGAGGAGGGATACAAACTTGCTTCGAAGTTCAAGCACTTCAAGCAGGAGAGCTCGAGGCCAATTGCTGCCATCCTTGCACTCAACACCATCGCCAACACCATCGGCGCTGCAGGCGTAGGCGCTCAAGCCACCGAAGTTTTCGGCTCCAAATGGTTTGGTCTGGTCAGCGCCATCACGACCATACTCATACTCGTATTCTCCGAGATCATCCCTAAAACCATAGGCACAACCCGCTGGAGATCCTTGATGGGCTTTACCACGAGGGCAATTTCCGTTCTCATAGTCATTATGTATCCGCTGGTGATTCTTGTCGAGGGACTCACAAAGTTGATTACGCCCAAGGACCACGAAACGGCCGTATCCCGCGAGGAAGTGAGTGCTATGGCCAACGTGGCAGAGGAAGAAGGTGATCTCGAGGAGGATGAAAACGCTATCATCCAGAACCTTATCAACATGGATGAAATCACTGCGGCGGACGCTATGACCCCTCGAGTCGTCTGCCATATTGCGCCTGAATCCATGACTATGAAAGCCTTCTACAAGGATAAGAGTTTCCTTCACCACAGCCGTATTCCCGTTTACGACAAGGACGACGAGTATATCACCGGCTACATTCTGAGGATGGACGCACTGCAGCTCCTTGCCGAAGACCAGTTCGACCGCAAGCTCGGCAGCATCAAGAGGGAAATCGCTTCCTTTAAAGAGGATGCTCCCCTGGATATGATTTGGGACGAAATGCTCAGCAAGGACGAGCAGATTGCCGTCATCATTGACGAATACGGTGGATTTCAGGGCATTCTTACCCTCGAGGATGTCATTGAGACCCTGCTCGGAAGCGAAATCGTGGACGAGAAAGACACCGTCCGCGACATGCAGCAATTCGCCAAAGACCGCTGGCGCAAACTGAACCCCAACGCCAAAGTCATTGAGCCCCAGCCCGGCGACAACTCCTCCGAAGACGACGATTAGCCCCTTTCGGGATCAAATTACGGCTTTCTGAGCCCGCAGGCCTTTCCCGATGGCCTCGCGGGATCAATTTTGCCACTTCTAAGCCCAAACTCCCCTTCTGAGCCCCGTCCCAAGGCCCTTTCGGGATCAAATTACGGCTTTCTGAGCCCGCAGGCCTTTCCCGATGGCCTCGCGGGATCAATTTTGCCACTTCTAAGCCCAAACTCCCCTTCTGAGCCCCGTCCCAAGGCCCTTTCGGGATCAAATTACGGCTTTCTGAGCCCGCAGGCCTTTCCCGATGGCCTCGCGGGATCAATTTTGCC
>CAMEWE010000082.1:0-2635 GCA_945939695.1 uncultured Bacteroidales bacterium | reverse complement strand
TGTAAGCCTCCGGTGACGCACGTCCTTGAGACGAGGGCCTAAACCGGTATCTTTGTCGACAAAAATAGCGAAAATACTATGATGTCGAAAGAAGAAGTCGCAGAAATCATCACGTACTGCAAGGAGAAGGGGATCTCCTATAAGTCGAGGCTCGCAGAGCTTGGCATCCCGGAATGGAAGTTTTTTGACAGTAAAGCGCGTTACGCAAGACAGCAGGCTGACAATCCTGCCTCAAACGGCGAGTTTCTCCAGCTGACCTCCGGTGGTGCGTTTGTTCCGATGCCTTCGTTCGCTGCGACAACCGGCCGGGGCTTCTCGAAGAAAAAGGACCAGCCACAAAAGATGATGAGCATCGAACTGAGGACTCCGAACGGAACGATGATGCGTATCCAGGGAGAGATGACTCTCCAATATGTCCAGGCAATAATCCAAGCGTCGAGCGGCCGTGTTTAGTCTTAACGACAGCATGCGGTATATGTGGTACACCCAGCCGACCGATATGCGCAAGAGTTACAATACTCTGAGCGGCATAGTGACCAATGCGATGGGATGCGACCCGTGTGATGGCAGTGTCTATGTGTTCATGAATAAGGCACGCAACAGAATCAAGCTGCTTCACTGGGAACCTGGCGGAATGGTGATATACTCCAAACTCCTCGAGTCTGGTACCTTCGGGCACCCCAATCTGGAGAGCAAGGACGAGATAGCGGGGACTATAGAATGGCGGGATCTGGTGCTTATTGTCGAAGGAATCATTGAGAAACCGGACAGTCGGAAACAACGGCTCGAAGACCTGAAAAATCTTCGAAAAAGATGAAGAAAAATCGCCGATATACTTGCGTAAATCATTGTTTTTCACTATCTTTACATATAGAAAGAAGATAGAAAAACAGTGGCAATCGAGGAACAAATCAAGGCTCTTATGGAGGAGAATGAAGCACTTCGCAGGCAGGTGTCTGAGAAGGATGCGACAATTGCTTCCCAGAAAGACGAGATTGCCAAACTTCTGGATACCCTCGCTTATCTTCGCAAGAAACAGTTCGGGCAGATGTCAGAGAAGCATCTTCCCCTTGATCCCGCTCAGCTCACGCTGTTTGACCAGCAGCAAATGACGGAAGAAGAGAAGGCGGCTCTCGCGCAGGATGTGGAGAAGGCCGAAGAGACCATCACTTACTCCGTTACCAGAAAGGCAAAGCCTTCCCGCAAACCGCTTGACGACAGTAAGCTTCCCGTCAAGGAAATCCACATCTATCCTGATGGGACGACCGACGAGAATGGGAACCTCAAGCCCGAGTATGTCGAGATTGGCACCGAAGAGTCCAGAACTCTCGAAACGGTCCCTGCAAGTGTCTATATCAAGAATACGATACGCCATAAGGTCATTCTGAGGTCAGATATTGAAAGCAAGCTGCCTGAAGAAAGAGAAATACTCATAGCACCTCTTCCTCTCCAACCAGTGTTCAGATGCCTTGCCGGAGCCTCGGTCCTGACGGACATCATAATAGGAAAGTTCATGTACCACCTTCCGTTCTACCGCCAGATACAACAGTACAAGGAGGCCGGGATCGTGATAAGTGACTCCACGATGGGAGAATGGTACGAGGCGGCGGTCGAACGGCTCAAGTTGCTGTATGATCTTCTGCGAAAACAGATATTGCAAAGCGAATACGTCCAGGTTGACGAAAGTGTGGTTCCGGTGATAGACAACGAGAAGCATAAGGCCCGCAAGGGCTATGAATGGTGCGTGCGTGACGGCCTGTCCGGTGATGTCATGTTCTACTACGACCGTGGCAGCCGTGGCGGCAAGGTCGCTCGCGAACTTCTCGGAGACTATAAGGGCAATGCCCAGACAGACGGCTACGAAGGCTATGACCAGTTTGAACCGCTGGAGGGCATTACCATGTATGGATGTTGGGCTCATGCCAGAAGGAAGTTCGTCGATGCTCTTGAGACTGACAGGAAACATGCTACTGAGGCCATCGTCTATATCAGAAAGCTGTATGAGGTTGAATCCAAGGCCGATGAGGCGAACCTGAGCCCCGATGAGCGCAAGGCAAAGCGTCTGGAGATATCATATCCGACCATACAGGTCTTTGAGAAGTGGATGCTGGATACATATCCCACTGTCCTTCCGAAGAGCAAGATCGGTATGGCGATCTCATATACATACACCTTATTGCCCAGGCTGAGCCGATATGTCAACGACGGACGCATAAACATCGACAACAATCTCATTGAAAATGCAATCAGGCCACTGGCGCTCGGACGCAAGAATTGGCTCTTCTGCGGCAATGACGCTTCGGCATACCGTGCAGCCATCGTTTACTCGCTCATCAGCACCTGCAAGAACGCTGGCATTGAGCCACGCATCTGGATGGAGGATGTCCTCACGAAAATCCCGTACTATCTTCGCGACGGGAAGGATCTCTCGGAACTTCTCCCACGTCAGTGGGCCAAACTTGAAACTAATCGTATCGACTCGAACTCATTAGCTCCCAATCGGAACTAATCGGATACTAATCTCAGCCAATCGCCCGTATCGCTTTGAAATGTACCACCTGTAGCGGAATCAAATGTACCTCCATGGGTGGCAATGCTCCGAAATAAAACTATACGTGCCTCACCGGAGGCTTAC
>CAMEWE010000081.1:0-2637 GCA_945939695.1 uncultured Bacteroidales bacterium | reverse complement strand
GTAGGCATAGGCTACATTTTGAGTGCCAGGGCAGGAGGCGGAGCTAAAAGTCAGGGGCTGCAAACCGGAGACTTCCCCATCAAGAAGGGAAAAAGACCTATAGGCGGAATCGAAACTGAGCGAAGAGGATGCAGCGCCAGAAAGAGCGGTTGACAGTCTTACGCTGACTTTGGCGACGGCGCGCTTCAGGCTAACGTTCAAACTCCCCTGTCCTCCCGTAATGTATGCTTTGGCATAGAAGGCCTCCAGACCGGGATCGTTAGCAGAAAGAGTGGCAGGAGTTGAAGCCGTACCGGAAGCATCGGGAAGCGATACTATTCCGGAATCAAATGAATAGGGAGCTGAACTGCCGCAAGCCCAGAAAGCAATCTCGTAGGCTTTGTCCTTGAAAAGGCGGAGCTTAAGATTGTTGGTTCCCGTAGGATTGAATTCAGTCTGTCCGCTGATAAGAGGGGTGGATTCACCTTCAGCAAAAACGAAATAATGCAGGCAATTCGCAGCGATGCTGCCTCCTGTCGCCTTGGAAGGTAGGAATGACTGCTCGCAGCTGAGCTGAAGGCTCAGTTCGCTCTCCTGCTCGGCCGTCTGCTTGGTGCAGGAAAACATACAGAGCGCAACCAGAGTCAGCAGTGTGAGACGATAGTATTTCGTTAAAAGCACAGACATTTTTGTTTTGTTTATTGGCACCCATCGGGGCGGTCAGGCCCCGGTGGGTAAAAAAGGGACTTAAGGAAGAACTACTCTCTTCCGATAACTGTATTGTTTTCAAGAACAGGTTCAAGGTTGTCAGTTTCATATATGTAAGCACCCTGATCGCCTGCCTGAACATTCTCGAAGGTAGAGTTCTTGATGGTAACTTCTCCAAACATTTGTATTGGTTCACTACCATAAGTATATGCATCAATTACAACGCCAGGTTTCTTTTCAATGTTCTTGAAAGAGCAGCCATCAATCGTAACCTCATAAAGAGGATTCGGTGAGGTTCCATACTTTTGTGCAACCTTAATACCTCTATAGAGGTCGTGGAAAGTACTGTTCTTCACAGTTGCGTTGCAAGCTATCCACAGAGCGTATTCGTTGGCAGCATTTGACTCAAGAGTTGCCTTGCCAAGGAAAGTACAATTATTAAACTTTACTGAAGCGGCATCAGCCATTATAGTGTTTTCAAATGTACATCCGCTGAAAGTGAAGCTACCTGCACCCTGGAACTCAAGATAAGTGAATTCAAAAGCGGTCTCTCCATTCTCATACTGATAAGCAGTATTGTCAACTATGGTTGCATTATTTATGGTAACGTTTGCATCACTCTTGATTCCGCCACTTCCTTTAGCGGTGATTTTGTGATCATTTGCATTAATAGTAACAAGCCGACCAGCATTATTAAAGAGAATGTTGGCACTGTTTCCAGCATTTCCAGTATCCCAAGTGAAATCTTCAAACAGATCGAGAGTTCTGTTTTCATTAGTAGCATTCAACTCCTTTATTGCATCATCAAGGGAAGTAAAGATTCTTTGATCCCCTGAGATGTCAATGTAACCTGCAATGTGTACATCGTCGCCATCAGGGGCATTTTTAACCGTCATTCCTTTTAGAACTTCAGTAGCAACGGATCCACTATTCTTCAAGATACATACTTTAGCAGGAGCGTCGATGTAGTTACTACTAATGTTTATCTTATTGATGTCTGTAAAAAAGTAAACCTCTATGGCGGACATCCTTAGCTTAGCATTGTCATAGAAATAGTTTCCAAATACTTTAGCTGCAAAATCAACATTAGGCTTTGATTCAATATGGATATACCTGCGATTATTAGTACCGGCGTCTGCTGAGTAACGGAAAGTATTATTTACAATTTCAACTTCAGCCCCTGCCACAGGAGTAGTCTGAATAGCATCCCAGTCAAAAGTATCAAAAGAGCAGCCAGTTATTACCAACTTACCGTTAATACCAGGTGCATATATTGCTGAAAGCTTATTAGCACTATTGTGAATATCCTTAAAATTCAAATTTTGAACTGTACCTCCAAGAGCATTTACATTCAAGCTTATAGAGCCAGAAATCTCTTTTCCATTGCCTTCTACTGTACCCTGAACAGGAACATAAAGCTTAGTATCGGTTGCAGATGAAATATTTTCGGTAAGCTCTATCCTCTGAGCACCAGCTTCATTAGCCTTTACCCAAGTCTCAATGTCGCCCACAGCCCAAACCTTTACAGCGCCTGTACCATTGTTGGTAAGAGTACCTACTTTACCGTAAATCTCTACTGCACCAGCTTCAATGGTAAGTGTAGTAACTTTCACATCGGAGCCGATTACGAGGGTGTTGTTGCTGGTGGTGGCATTGATGCTGGTATAGCTTGCTCCATTAACCTCCACGTGGCTCTCAGGAAGATTGATCGTAAGATTGCTTACGCTTGCGCTTGCAGGGAGAACCACTGAAACGGACTCAGGGTTTGCACCAGTGGCAGGCTTTTCAATCTGAAGGTTGGCTGTAGGTTCGATTTCCTCGATTGTCACAGTAATGTTTTCTGAAGTTGCAGGCATCTCCAGCTTGGTGGTTACAGCTTCAGAAGCGGTGACATTTGCTATAGTTACAGAGGTAGCACCGTTATTAAGGGCCTCATTGGCAGCTGCAATT
>CAMEWE010000080.1:0-2643 GCA_945939695.1 uncultured Bacteroidales bacterium | reverse complement strand
TACATAGAGAAGGAATGTGGCGGAATTATAAGGAATGTACTTCCATACTCTCTTGCCTTTGCTTGCGCTGAGACCTTTGCGGAAGGCGGCAATGGAATCATCTAGACGGTTTTCGTAGAGGGCGATAACTGCATCGTTGTAAAACGAATATGAGGACTCCTTCGGTGCATCAAAGTTTGGCATCAACTTTCCCGTTGCAAGGAAGGTGGCCATACGCAGGTGCTGGTAGCTGATGTGCCATTCGGCATCCCAATGCTCGGGTAAGTTGAAGTACTTCACCAGTTTCTCCAGGTCCTCCGGACGACCATATTCTATGGCGATGTCGATGACAAGGTGACATAGCTGATGGAAGATGCCGGGTCTGATGACGAAAAGCACCGTGTTCCTTTCTTCCTGCAAGATGACCTGCTTGAGAACATACTTGACGTAATAGTTGTTCTCCTCGTCGAACTCGTAATACGGCCATTCGTGCTCCACAATTTTCCTCTTTCCCAGGCAGACTTCCGTCACTTCCAGGAGATATTGTTCTCTTTTGTCCATATAGATGGATGACCTGAAGAATTGCAGCCAGGAATCGTGGTTTGAAACAAGTTCCTTGAGTATGGTATAGCAGAAATCTTCTTCTATCTCATAACTTGTCCCGCTCCAGTGCTGCGTTTTGTTAATGATGCCTGACGCTACCAAGCGGGAGAGTATTGAGTTGCGCTCTGTAGCGCTTATTTTCAAGTTTCTGCCTACAGAAACCGGGACATAGCTCATTTTTGTCAGTGCATTGTCGCCGCCTGTGGCAAGGAGGCAGAGCAGGAACAGCTCTCGCTCAGTGAGACTGACTCCATTTATCGTGAATACGGGCTCAGCTGGGGCCGGGCCTGGGGCCGGGGCGATATCAGTTTTGGAGTTCAGCTTGTCTTTCACCGCGAGCAGGAGGGCAACTTCGTGCTTGCACAGCCCTCCGGAGAAAGGGCAGTTGCAGCTGTGGCTGACAACCATATCCCCATCCAGAACCACCTCTGTTGTGTAGTCCATTGTCCCGTGTACTGTTGCGGTGTATTTTGGCCCGTCAGAGCTAAGCAATTCCACGCAGCCGGTCTTCCAATACCCGGAGCCGCGACGGGCTATCACCGGCCCTGCAAGACGCAGAAAATTGGAGAGTTTGATAATTGACATCTGAGCAAGATTTACCCAAATATAGATAAAACCGGCCTAAAAACGCCGGTTTTTATCTATATTTGTTGCAATTATTGCAGTTTTGTTTGCATCTGTGCATCGAGTTCGCTGTGGAGTCGCGTAGTTTGTATAAAGAGTATTTGAGATGAAAAGGCTTGTCATACGTAACGTTGGTCCCATTCAGAGTCTGGATATCAATCTGAACAAGGTGAATGTGTTCATCGGTCCTCAAGGGAGCGGAAAGAGTACTATTGCCAAGATTGTCAGTTTCTGCTCCTGGATGGAGAAGGTGAACGATGCCACCACACGCGCCGTTGCGGACGGCCTTATTAAAAGGCTTGGCAGCTTCCATCATATGACTGAGTACTTCACGGATAAGTCCTCCATCTATTACATCGGAGACAATATTGCCTTTTGCTATAATTGGAATGAGGACTATACTCTTCCGTCTCGTTTCGTTGAGAGCAATCCTCAGTCGTTCCGACCCGATGAAGTTGTGTTCTATGCTTTGGATAAGGTCGTTAATCCCAAGGTTGCATATATCCCTGCGGAAAGGAATTTTGTGTCAGCCGTACCTACATTGAAGAAGTATTCCGAGAATAATGACAACCTTCAGAGTTTTGTTAACGACTGGTTTGAGGCAAAACGCCACTATACTCAGGATTCTCCTATGCCCCTTACAAACCTTGGACTTGATTATTACTACAATAAAGATTTGGATCGTGATTATCTGAAACTTGGTTCGCAGAAAAGTATCCCTCTTACATCTGCGTCCAGTGGTTTTCAGTCTATTGTCCCTTTGACTGTACTTGTCAAGTGGCTGTCTTCCGGGATATATGAAGAGAATAAGCCGTTCTCGCCTGAGGAGAATCAGCGTGTTCAAGAGATTTTGTCTCACCTTTCCGGCAGTACCAGTTCTGCTGAGGCTGAACTGGTGGATAGGCTTCGTGGCTTTATACAGGGACGAGTATATTCCCACACGCAGTTTATCGTCGAGGAGCCGGAGCAGAATGTCTTCCCTAAGACGCAGATGGAGTTGTTGTATCATCTGATTTCGGAAATCAATCACGGTCGAAACCATCGGCTATTGATGACTACCCACAGCCCATATATCTTGTATGCACTGAACAACTGTCTTCTGGCCTATCTTGTAAAAGACCGTCTGGATGAAGAGACTGCCTCATCTTTGGAATGCGTGAAGTATGCTGTCAATCCAGCTGATGTGTCTGTTTGGTCCATCAAGGACGGTTATGTACGCGACTACAGAGATGAGCCGCACAAAACAATTCAAGATGAAAAGGGCCTCATCCGGAAAAACTATTTCAATGACGTGATGAAGGAAGTGATGGGGGAGTTTAATACATTGTTGTCTTTCTTGGATTAAGGGGATATGGACAAGCTGTTCGCAAATGTTCAGCATCACGAGGGGGATGTGTATGTGGCTGATTATACTCAGTTTGCTTCTGAACATCCCGA
>CAMEWE010000079.1:0-2728 GCA_945939695.1 uncultured Bacteroidales bacterium | reverse complement strand
GGCGGGCCATTCCTCACTGCAGCAGCGATGACGCTGCATCGATTCCCAAGTCTGGCCTTGAAATCAAGAATCGATGCACGCAAGAGGTTGTTTTCGGGGAAATCGTAAGCGTCTCCGCGATTACATGTCCGCGTTATAAAAAAGCAGGGTGTGTGCCCTGCTATTCTTTAGTCCATTTGTCTGGGAGGAGGTTCCGGTATGCTTCGGGTTTGGATCCGGGAGGCATGGCGGCCGTTCTGTTGAGTACATCCGACAGGTAGTCGAAGAAGTTGATGCCCATCTCACGGCATGAGCATGCAAGGGAGTAGAAGATGCATCCACGCTTTGCTCCGGCATGGCTGCCGAAGAAGAGGGAGTTGTGTCTGGACAGAGAGACGTACCGATTGGTCCTCTCAAGACGGTTGTTGTCCCATTCGACATCACCATACTTCGAGATGGCCTCTATGCCGTCCCATTCATTGAGGAAGTAGTTCGCTGCCCTGTGCATCTGGCTCTTGGGAGGATACTTTTCCAGATTGTCCCTTATATCTTCGAGTTTGGCCTTCAGTGCCGCAAGTATAGGTGGTGCATATTGCTGACGCCATTTCAGGTTGTCATCAACAGTCCATCCGTCTTCCCCTATCCTGTGCTGATGCTCGTTATGATAAAGTGAGTTTGCAAGGGCGGCGACTTCCTTAGCATCAGGATTGTCTTTTACTTCGTCTTCCAGGAAGGCTCTCTTGCAGTGCTGCAGACAAGCAACCCTTGTGATTTTGCCCCCAGATAGCATGGCTACTTTCTTGTAGGCGCCAAGGCCATCGGACTGGATTATCCCTTTGTAGCCATCGAGTTCTTTCAGGATGACCTTTTCGCTGCGTGAGCCCTCATCATAGAAAAAGTATGACAGACCAGTATGCGCATTGACTGTGGCCCAGATGTATCCCTTCTTGCTGCCTTTGTCGTTGTCTTTTACAAGAACAGTATGGTACGTCTCATCGCAGTGCAGATATCCGCCTTCCTTCACAGCCTTGCCCATAGCCGAGTACAGTTTGTCAAAAAGATCGGCAGTCTTTGCAAGGAGCCCGTGGGCGGTCTGCTTATCAAGGTCAAAGCCATTGCCCTGGAAGTACTTGACGATACGCTCAACCGGCATTGAGTAAAGGTATCTCAACTCTGCAATGCCGGCTATGAACGACCCGTCGAAGCGCGAGTTCATCAGCGGGCTTAAAGGAGTTGCACCGCTATAGATGATGTCATCCTTCTTGAGGTTGTGGATATGGTAGATATGCTTGATGAAGCTGGGACGTATCATCTCATAACGGATGACATCACGAGCTCCAATTTCAACACACGCAGCTGGATCAATGTTTTCAGGATAGACATCCTCTTCAACCGTTTCCACGGTAAAGTAGTCCTTGCGCCTGGCTCCGTTATTGCCGCGGGCCTTGATAGTAGCTTTGCGGGCCGACTCTTCAGCGGCTTTCTGCTCATCAGACTTTGGCGCTGCGATGGCTTGCTTTTCTGATTTCTTTGGAAGGCAAGTGGCCTTGAGACCTCGCATCTGGGCGTTGGCTTTATTAAGATTCTCGTTCCGTTCCTTGAGAAGAGACTCAAGGTTGGCTATTGTCTTTCGGAGATCAGAGATGGTCGCTTCAAATGACCGGCGCATGGATTTCATCTCCTCCGACATGGTGAGTATGGTTGCATTCGACGCCTCCAGTTGCGACTTCAATATCTCTATTATCATGTCCTTTCCCATAGCATAAAGGTACTACTTTTCTATGGAAAAAACAAGCGTTTTTACGATTTATTTTATTGTAAATCAATTATTTATATGCTAATAAATCGTGTCCTGTAGCGTTTGCGGAAGCACACGCTCTCCAGCGAGACGCCGGACATTATAAAACTGAAAGTCTCCCAGGAGAGCTCGTAATAGCCGCTGTCGGCATTCTTGCGTGGCATCTCGAAAGAGCCTCTTTCCAGACGCTTCTGATAAAGAAGAAAGCCGTCGGTGTCCCACCTGAGAATCTTCACCGACTGCCTGTTCTTGGAAAAGAACACGAATACATCCCCATTCATAGGCGACATCGGGGATTCCGACACGACAAGATTGAACAGCGAATCGATACCCTTGCGCATACTTACCGGATGTTGGCACATGAAGTAACGGACATTGCTTTCTAGCGAGAACATGACGTTGCGCCTCCCTCCGCCTGATGTCTTGACCGATATGAGTCCAACAGAGCGATCACCTCTGCAACACCGGATTCCTGAAGGGTAAGATTGATTCCATCGGGAAAGGTAATTGAAACAACCTTCAGTCTTGATGAAAAGGATTGCCGGCTGGGCTGTAACTGAATGAAGGTGGGCTGATTCTGATTCGGGGTATCTCTTTTCCCTTGATGTATCTCAAAAATATATATACCGCGCCTATTTGCCCAACTGAGGACTTTAGTATAACCATCACTCAATCCCATTCTGTCACAGAATGCCTTGAGGCTCAGTCCAGCCTCTGATTTGACGGCCTCACGATAGGCCTCAATAAACTGACTCTTACCTTCGGACGTTGTTATGTCGTAGCTTTGATTCATTGGTTCATGTTTTTTCGCAAAGCTACTGACCTATTCTACTCACAACAACACGTAACCGCGGAGACGCTTACGGGAAATCCTTGCATCGATTCCCAAGTCTAGCCTTGAAATCAAGAATCGATGCACGCAAAAGGTTGTTTTCGGGGAAATCCTTGCAT
>CAMEWE010000078.1:0-2771 GCA_945939695.1 uncultured Bacteroidales bacterium | reverse complement strand
ATTCCGTATGACTATGAGGCGTATTTAAAGGTGCAGAATAAAGCCGGCCAAAAGGATGTAGAATTGATGCCTTTGGATATTTCCCCAGAAATGGCAAAATTCTTCTTTTCGATGTTCCACGGGCGGGTTGACGTCTATGCCAGACGCTCAAAGGATAAGGGTTATTTTCCGGAGTGTAGTAATTTCTGGAAGTCAGGAATCTGCCCGAAAAAGGACAAAGTGAAGATTAAGTGTGCGGAATGCTCTGCCAGAGCTTATGCGGTGTTGAATTCCAAGGTCCTGATGCAACATTTCAAAGGAGAGAGGGAAGACTGCACGGACGTTCTTGGAGTGTATGTAATGTTGAAAGAGAATACGTGTCGCTTTATTGTCTTTGATTTTGATGACCATAATGGAGAATCGGATACACCTGATGATTGGCAGAAAGAAGTTGACACGATGCGTGAAATTTGCCGGATGTGTGGAATTGACTGCCTTGTGGAACGCTCCCGGTCAGGACACGGTGCACACGTATGGATATTCTTTAGTGAGGCAATCCCTGCAGAGAAAGCAAGAAAGTTTGGCAATGCTCTCATAACCAAGGGGGCAGAGTTCATCAGTGTAAATAATTTCAGATATTATGATCGTCTGCTTCCAATGCAGGATGCTCTCCAGGGAGGAGGATTGGGTAATCTTATAGCGTTGCCCTGGCAGGGAAGGGCGATGAAGAAGGGAAATAGTGTGTTCGTTGATAAACAGTGGTGTCCTTTTCCTGATCAGATGACAACATTGAAGAATGTTCGGAAATTGTCTCTGAAGGAAGTTGAATCGTATATACAGGATTGGAATGTTGATGATAGATTGTATGAACAATGTATAGATGATGAATTAAGGGACGATAATAGCTTATTTGAGCGCAATGGCTTTCATCACTCGGACGCTCTATGTGAAGTGAAGATTGTGTTGAAGAATGGCATATACATCAATACCAACGGATTGAGGCCTCGTCTCCAAAATTCTATGCGTCGTCTTGCCGCATATTCCAATCCGGAGTTCTATAAAAAACTGAGGCGGGGATTCAATACTAATGGAATACCTCGTGTTGTGTACTGCGGATACGACGACGGTGCTCATATTGTTCTACCTCGTGCTTGCAGAGAAACACTATTGTCACGTCTTGATGATGGAGACATTGAATATCAAATAATTGATAATCGCCAGAAAGGCAGGCCGGTAGATGTTGCATTCAACGGAACATTGTATCCTGAGCAGAATTCAGCTGTCTCGGCTCTTTTAAAGTTTGAGGATGGAATTTTGAATGCAGCAACGGCTTTCGGCAAAACGGTTGTCGGTGCATATATGATTTCACAAAGAAAGGTCAATACTCTCATTCTGGTTCATAATGTCGAGATTATGAACAATTGGGTGAGCGATCTTACGAAGTTTCTATCCATCAATGAAGATTTACCTACTTATACCACACCTTCGGGACGGTTGAAACAGAGAAAATCATTGATTGGTACATTCTCATCTCAAAAGAACAACCTTACGGGTATCATTGACGTAGTAATGGTATCCTCTCTCGGTAAAGATGGCAATGTGAATCCGATGGTCAAGGATTATGGTATGGTGATAATGGATGAATGCCATCATGGTGCTGCATATACAAGTGAGTCGGTCCTGCGAGCGATTAGTGCGAAGTATGTTTATGGACTCACCGCAACGACAAAGCGCGATGATGGACAGGAGCGGAGGATGTTTATGCAGCTTGGTCCGGTGAGATACAAGTATTCAGCAAAGGAAAGGGCGGAGAAACAGGGAATAGGTCATTTTATATATCCGAGATTCACCAGACTTGTTGATCTGTCGGAGAAAATAACCATCACTGAGGCGCTGAGTTTGGTTGCGAGAGATGAACTGCGTAACCTTCAGATTGTTGCAGATGTCAAGGAATGCATCCGCCTTGGTCGTACCCCGATTGTAATGACCAAGCGCAAAGACCATGCGGCGATTCTATATGATATGCTGAAAGGGGAGGCTCGGCATACCTTTTTGCTCCAAGGTGGCGGAAGTATGAAAGAACGTGCGGCCTTAAGGGAGAAGATGGCTGCTGTGCCCTCTGACGAATCAATGCTTGCAGTTGCAATAGGGCAATATATTGGAGAAGGCTTCAACTATCCGCGTCTTGATACACTCCTTCTTGCTATGCCAATCTCCTTTGAAGGTAATGTGGAACAGTACGCTGGCCGACTGAACAGGGATTATGAAGGAAAGAAAGATGTAATCATTTTCGACTACATCGACAGATATATCCCTATTCTGGAGCGTATGTACTATAAAAGATTAAGAACTTACAAGCGGATTGGCTTTGATATTTGCTCTCAAGTGGTTGATAAACAAGATATCAGCAATTCGATATATGATTATACGACATATTCTAAGGTTTTCTCTCAAGATATGTCGTCTGCCAATTCTTCTGTAATCATATCCAGTCCCGGGCTTGGCACAAGCAAAATCTGGCAGTTCGTTAGACAGTTGCCAATGATACAGGAACGTGGTGTAAAGACAACAGTTATTACTATGTCACCTTCCTTATATCCGGAAGATGCAGTAAAGCATCAGGAAGAGCTTGTGCAAATCCTTCGTTCGTCAGGAATTGATGTCAAAACCCAGGATAATTGTAAAGAACACTTTGCTGTTATCGACGGCTCCATTGTATGGTATGGCAGTATGAATTTCCTCTCCCGCGAAAGAGAGGATGACAACCTTATGAGGATTGAGAGCAAATCCAT
>CAMEWE010000077.1:0-2818 GCA_945939695.1 uncultured Bacteroidales bacterium | reverse complement strand
ATGCGACCAGAGGGTGCTGAGGATAAGGTCAGTATCCCCTATCCTCTTCACCTGGTTCTGGTAGTACCCGACGTTCTCCATGAACATCCAGTTCCACTGCAGACCTCGATCCATTACGTCGCTGTCGCCATAATACTCGTGATTGCCAGGAACCAACAGAACCTCCTGATAATTCGCAGACGCCCACTTCCAGAAGCGCATCTGCGCTGTAGTCCTGTCCTTCAGATACATTGTATCTCCAGCCAGTACCAATATTTCCCCGGTCACTGGGAAATCATAATCTCTCACCAACCTGCAGTTATCCTGGAACTCCAGATGCAGGTCACTCATGTATTGTATTCTCATGATTCTTTTCTTTTACATATTCGTTAAACTTAAGTATCAAGGCATACATGGCCTCATTGAAAGTGGCATAGGTATCCTTTGATTCTCTGGTATGGTAATCTCTGTCTGATCTAAGCCTTGGCGTCATGTAGTGGAAGCCGCGTCCTTTGTAAGAATCGACGACTGCCAGATATGTATCATACTTTTCCTCGATAGCATGTCTTATCTCGCTCAGTGTTGAAGGAACAAGTAGTTTGTCACGGACAAAGTCATAGACAAGATCTTCATACGGGATCGTTTTGTCCAGCCTGACTTTGGTCGGCTTCTGCCATACCGCCTTTTTGACAATCTGCTTCAATTGATCGAGACTCATCTCGTCTTCATTTCCGCACTCGTCATCAAAAGGTATCGATATCACGCCTTCGTCATCTTCATTTCCGAGATAGTCATGGAAGGTCCATGGGGAGATCCTCACCCAGCCGGTTTCCTCGAGGACATGCAGCGTATTCTCAGCGTCATGGTATATGAAAGGAGCACCGCTTTCATAGAGACCTATCGCTATATTCAGACCGGTGTCCACATATGCAGAATAGCTTATCCCGAAGGTAACTATCCATTTGCCTCCCTTCACATAGTAGTCCGTGCCGTGCACGTTCATGCGGGACAAGCCCAACTCTCCGTAATGGTCATTGGCGAACTTGTCGAAGTCTGCGACGTTGTCAAGATCGAAACCCTTAAGCTTACCGCCATGAAGACCAGATTTCTTGTAGTACTCAACGTCATCCGCTATGTCATCCATATTCCTGTCATGTCTTGACAGATACTCGGATTCCTTTCTGAATATCGTGTCAGCTATCCTGTAGTAGTGACAGAACTTCCTGATGGTCATCTCGTCAAACGGCTCCGGAAGATTGTTTTCCTTCCAGTACTCAGCACCGGCGTCCTCAGGAGCATCCTTGTACAGTTGCTCTCTTCTTATCAGATCCTTCATGACCGATATGCAGTATTCTCTGTTCTCGACTTCGAGCCTGCGGTCTGGAAGAATTGCATTGAGGTCACGGCTCCTTATCCGTCCTGACCTCTGGCGATACGGAAGATCTGATTCTACATGCCTGTTGTATGCGTCAGGATCCTGGACTATCTCAGCGACACGTGACTTCACAAGATCCAGCAGTGGTTCAAGGAACCAAGTCATGTCTTCACCATATCTTCTTCCGTCCTGATTCCTATTGGTCATCAAAGTGTATTGATGACATCTGTCAGATATCTTGAGGAAAGAGTTCTCCCCGTAAGTTGAAGTCGTAAGGAAGAACCACTCTATCTCCCTCGGATAGTCTTCCGCCAGGATGTCTTGGTAAGACTGCAGGTCATTGTCCTCGTCTTCTGAACATCCGAAGCGATCATTGTCCCAGGCCATCATCTCCTCTGCAGTACCACGGGGTATCTCCAGCCAGATCATTCTAGTCTCATCATCATTGATTGGCTCAAATACAGACAGCGTCTTCTGTATTTCCTTCAGAAGTGCAAATGACTTCTCATCAAGGCAGGTTTCATCTATGTGCGCTCCATGGAGCACTGAATGCATTATTGGTTGTATTATTCTCATATCTTACTTTCTTTTACTTGTTTCTCTATTATCTTCTTCACCTGTTCGAATGAGACAGGCATGAAATCATTGTTGTCAACGCCGACATCGTACTGTGTCGGGTATAGGTACTGCAGACGGCCGGCATCGATTCCGGTATTGTTCTTTCTGGTATGAACATGGCCAAACAACTGCCATACATCTTTGTAGCCTCCTTCGAAACACAGAAATGGATAGTGATTGAGGTATATCTTCTGCTTCCCTATCTCGATGCGCATCTCCATTGCCACGTGCTCGAAGCGGCCGATGAACCCTTGCTTCATGTTTTTCAGGTCGTGGTTGCCGATGAGCAGGTAAATCCTGCCGTTGAGCCGGTCGAGCACTTTTGTCCATTCGACCGAACCTCCAAGGCAGAAGTCGCCAAGATGGAATACGATGTCATCCGGACCGACAACGGAGTTCCAGTTGCCGATCAATTTCTCGTTCATCTCATCAGTGTTCTTGAATGGTCGGTCACAGTACCTGATGATGTTCGTGTGGTTGAAGTGGGTGTCAGATGTAAAGAACACCCTGCTTCCGTCAAATGTGTAGTTCATAACGTTGTTGTTTATGCGCATCACTGCGCGTGAATGACAAAAAAAAGAGCTGGAAAATTTCTGACTTTCCAACTCTCTATGGTTCTCTATATTCGTATATGTACCCGCTCGTATCATGGCGTGACAATATAATTCAACCTGTGGACCCGTTGGAAATCAGCGTTGCTGAGATATGTAGGAATGGCAAGACCGAGCACATCCCAAGCTAATTCAAAGCGCACTGAGCTTTGAATCAAAGATGTCATTGGTTTGTTCATTCTAACGTTCTGCATGTTGTTTCCTTTACAGGTCTTTTTACAATTTGGATTGCAAA
>CAMEWE010000076.1:0-2969 GCA_945939695.1 uncultured Bacteroidales bacterium | reverse complement strand
GTAGTGGGTAGGAGAATCGAACTCCTATTGCGAGATTGAGAATCTCGAGTACTAACCGTTATACGAACCCACCGTTGCGTTTTGGGAATGCAAAGATATGAAGAAAATTTGATTTCACAAATAGTTTGCGGAAATTTCCCCAAATTTTCTCACACCCCATCAAAGACCGGCAATCACACCCCATCAGAAACCGGCAATTGCAAACATTACGATTCCCTACTTCATCCTGTATGGCAAATCATCGTACAGGCAGAAGCGTCTGGCCTTCCGTATCCATTTCTGCTCCTCGGTCTTCACGTGTTCCTGGACAATATCGAACCCCAAATCCCCCTTCAGATACTCCTCGATCACAGGATCGGCAATCTTCACGAAGAGGGAATCGTACATTTCAAACTGGGAATAATGCCCGGCGAAATGCTTCATAAGTTGGAGCGTATGCAGGAGGGAATGGTACTTTGCTCCGGGCAGCAGCATAATCTGATAGCCGTAGCAGCGTTCTCCCTTGTAACGTCCCGCTGCCGGAGTGAATGAGCATGGACGCATCATCGCGCCCGCAGGAGCAGGGATGAAGCGTATGTCAGAGTGCTTTATGAAAGGAGCACCCAGATACTCGTACGGACGCGCAGTGCCTATGGCAGGGCTGATGGAAGTATTGTTCCACAATCCCCCTCCGGGATACATCTCGCAGGTAAACATACCCGGAATATCGGAAGCCGGAGCTATCACCCAGGGAAGGAAATCCCTCCCGGCGGTGGAGCAATGGGCAGAAATGACATGAAGCGGATACTTGGCGCCGATTTCACTGTAGTACAGCAGACACAGTTCCCCCAGGGTCAGTCCGTGCCGATGCGCCACCTTAGGAGTCCATATATCCGACTCTATGGCAGGTATGGTGCCTTCCACCACGCGTCCCGCAGGGTTGAAATGGTCGATAATATAGATTGCCGGAGCATCCTCGATCCGAGCGCAGGAAGACATAAGCCTCATCACGTCGCGCGTATAATTGAAATAGCGCGAGCCCACGTCCTGGATTTCCACAACTACGGCACTCAGCCCTTCTAGCTCCTCCGCGCTGAAATCAATATGGTTGGTTTCAGGGGTCAGCTCGGTATCGTGAGGCAGGAAAATCTTTTCCAGATTGCCTCTCTGACGGAAAATGTCATACAAGTAGCTTCCCGTGTACGGGTTCCAGCAGTTCTGGGTGCAGAAACACGCAACGCGGCCCTCGGTAAGAGCCTTGTCAAGCTGGTCTTCTATCGGGCTTGTTCTGAAGGAAAACACGACTCTGCTATTGCAATTACTTCACGGGCAAGTTCTTCTGCCTGCTCCTGAGTCGGAGCCTCGGCGTAGATTCTGATAATAGGCTCGGTGTTCGAGCGGCGCAGGTGCACCCAGCGACGTGTAGCCTCGAAAGAGATCTTAACACCGTCTATGGTGTTAATATCCTCATTGCGGAAACGCTCCTTCAAAGTATCGAGTATCTTGTCGATAAGGGAGGAATCGCTGAGTTCTATCTTGTTTTTAGCGATAAAATATTGAGGCAGTGTGGCCTTGTACCCGCTCACCGTCATACCGCTGTGCGCCAGCTTGCTCAGGAAGAGCGCCACACCCACCATAGCATCACGGCCGCAGTGGCTTGCGGGGTAAATCACGCCACCGTTGCCTTCGCCACCTATCAGCGCACCGATCTCGTGCATCTTGGTGGTAACGTTCACCTCGCCCACGGCTGAAGCGAAATACTTGCCACCGTGCGCCTCGGTCACATCCCTGAGAGCGCGGCTGGAGCTGAGGTTGGAAACAGTGTACCTCGGGCTCACGCCCTTTTCCTCAGCAAGTCCAAGGAGGTAGTCGGCCACGGCAACGAGGGTATATTCCTCAACGAAAGGTTCACCGTTTTCGCAGATGAAAGCAAGGCGGTCCACATCCGGATCCACGCTGATGCCCAAATCGGCGCCCTTTTCCACCACGGTGCGGCTCAGATCCACGAGGTTCGCAGGCAGGGGCTCGGGGTTGTGCGCAAAGTCTCCCGTCGGCTCGCCGAAAAGGGTAATACACTCAACGCCAAGCTTTTCCAGCAAACGTGGCATAATGATGCCGCCCACCGAATTGATGGAATCCAGCACCACCTTGAACCCGGCTTTCCTCACCGCTTCCACATCCACCGCATCCAGCGCAAGCACGGAATCTATGTGCTCATCCGTAAAATCGTGCTCCACTATCTTGCCCAGGCCGTCCACAGGAGCGAAGTCGAAGTCCCCGCTCTCGGCAAGTGCAAGAATCTCCTGGCCCTGGGCGGCAGTGAGAAACTCACCCTGCTCATTGAGGAGCTTAAGTGCATTCCACTGGCGCGGGTTGTGGCTCGCAGTTATTATGATACCGCCGTCAGAGCCGCTGAAGCGTACCGCGAGCTCGGTGGTCGGAGTGGAAGCAAGACCGCACTTCACCACATCCACACCGCAGGAAACCAGGGTGCCGCATACCAGCTGCTCCACCATTTCCCCGCTGATGCGGGCATCACGTCCCACTACTACCTTATATCTGATTCCGTTTGACGGACTGGCCAGACGCTTCTTCAGGCAGGCACAGTACGCATACGTAAATTTAACTATGTCAACGGGGGTAAGACCCTCTCCGCACGGTCCGCCTATTGTTCCGCGGATACCGGAAATTGATTTTATAAGTGTCATAGCTTTAAAATGAGCTTGATAGTTTGCAAAAATACAAAAAATTTGCTTATCTTTGCGCCCGATTTATAAAACACTAGTGTATATGAAAAAAGGAATTCATCCCGAAACCTACCGACTTGTAGCTTTCAAGGATATGTCAAACGAGGAAGTGTTCATCACCCGTTCCTGCGCAACCAGCAAGGAGACCATCACCGTTGACGGTGTTGAATACCCTCTCGTAAAGCTTGAGATTTCGAACACCTCTCACCCTTTCTACACCGGCAAGATGAAGATTGTCGACAC
>CAMEWE010000075.1:0-2994 GCA_945939695.1 uncultured Bacteroidales bacterium | reverse complement strand
CTTCATAGTGACTTTTGAGAGCTTTTCGCAACCAGCGAACATATAATAATAACAGCCTACAGTCAAGTACGGGGCAGGGAGTTCCGGAGCCTCGATAAGAGATGTGCATTCTTCGAACATATTTGAATAACAGTACGAACTCAAGTCAGTTGCAGGGAGTTTCGGAGCCTCGGTAAGATTCTTGCATTTAGAGAACATATAGGCATAACAGTTATCCGCCAAATACGTAGCAGGTAGTTCCGGAGCTTTGGTAAGAGAGGAGCATCCGTCGAACATATGAGAGTAACAGGAAGACTCCAAGTAAATTGCAGGAAGATTCGGTGCTTCGGTGAGATCCCAGCAGCCTTCGAACATATTTCCATAGCAGTATTCCGCTAACTGATTTGCAGGGAGTTCCGGAGCTGTGGTGAGAGATGTGCAATCTTTGAACATGGAATAATAACAGTATCTACTCAGGTTGGGAGCAGGGAGTTCCGGCGCTTTGGTGAGAGATGTGCATCCTTCGAACATTGAGATATAGCAGTATTCCGCCAAATTCGTGGCAGGAAGGTCTGGTGCCTCGGTGAGTCTCACGCATCCTTTGAACATTGAGTGATAGCAGTTTACCGTCAAGGTGGTGGCAGGAAGGTCCGGAGCAGATGTCAGTAGGGAACAATCCTGGAATAGACAGCAAAAACGTGCTTGTTCAGTCTTTGCGTTTGCATAGTTCTTATAGTCAACGAGAGTGCGGATATCGCCTGTGCAGGCAACAGGGATATTATTATTATCAAACTTGATTATTGAGAGAGGAGTATCATTACTACCGCTTGCCGTTCCACATCTGCTCGTGCCGCGCAAACGAAGATTGCCCAAATCGCCGCCAAAGTCAACAGAGACAGTCGAATTGAATGGCACCCACTTTCCTCCCCCTACGGAATACTCGAAATACTCACCTATTGGCAGCATGAATTGCTCGTGATAATTATTTGGCTGAAAGTCCATCGTGAAAGTCTGCTCGTTCGCGGCCGAGAAGGTGAGGTAAGGAATCTGATCCGCTTCGCTGCCGGTGATTTCGCCACTTGCAACCCAATCGGAGACAGTTACGCGCGCGACAGATGCCATGTTCTTGCCCACCGTGAGATTGACGATGTAGCTCTTTCCTGCCTCTGTGGCGATAATGCCTTTTACCTCCAGGGAATACTCCTCGGTGCCGTCGTTTTTCTTCACTATCACCTTGATGAAAGTCTCACTTGAAGCCGTGGTAGGCGATAGAAGGGCATAGAATATCCCGTTATTATACGCCTTTACCTCAACTGAACCTGAAGCCGGGCTGCCGGAGGCATAACCATTGGTGTTTCCGCAGACAGTTATTTCCGAAACAGTATAATCGACAGAATTAAACTGATTGTTAAATATAGGGTGCACCATTATGCGAGCCATCCTGCGCTGGAAAGACAATGAGACAGGATTGTCGCCATCCCTGGTAATCTGCTGCGAGCAGGTCATATAATCTGCTGCGGCTATCTTGGCCTCATTCGACTGGTCGGCGGGGACGGTGAAATTATCTGCATTCACGCCCTCAGCTGCGGGATACCACGCGGTGAAGTTCATCGTAGGGGTGTTCCATCTCAGGAATTTGTCTTCCTGAGGAGTCCACGAACTGCCATCATAGGCATAGACCACCGCAGGCTGACCGTCCGCAGTGACACATACTCTGTCGCCGGAGTTGAAACTACATTCTTCCCCTAACACGCCCACAGGATTGCTGCGGGTTGCGGGACTCCCCTCTCCGTTTCCTACCTGCGCCGAGATGCGCACTGCGTCAGGGTCATCCCGGTAAGTTGAGCCGTGGTCCTGCTGCGTGCAGGCGGCTGCAAGGAACAGCGCTGCGACGGCAAGGGTAGTATATCTTGATGCTTTTACCATTAATCGTCCTATTGGTGTTAAATAAACTATTCAGTGGCGCTGTTGATTCCGTTCCCGCTGCCCCAGGAGCTTGTGGTGAAGCTGTTGACGCTCGCTTTGTCCTTGCCGGCGGTCAGTGAGAGGGTGTATTCTTTGTTGCCGCCAAGGGTGACCTCAGCCGAGGAGAACCATTCGTAAGTGTTGTCTCCTACGAGGATGGAAAGGCCGAAGGAGCCTTCAGCCACGGTCTGGGGCACCAGAATCACCTCAAAGCTGGCGGTGCGGGTGCCCGAATTGTAGCCTGTCTTGCAAGCCAATATGGCTTTAGGATCGGATTGATTTCCAAAGAGGGCACCGTTTTTCGGGGCATAGTGTGCCTGGGTATTGGTATTGAGAATGGCTACCGAAGTAACAGGGTCGGTATTATCCGCATATTCGTTTCCAAGCGTAATCTCTATCTTGACTTTCGACATAATGTGGCAGAATCTTATGCTTATGACATTTTCATTAGGATTAGGAGAAACCTCGTCAAAATACCAAAGATAGTCGCTTGCCTTGAGCTTTGCTTCGGTGGATTGGTCATCTGACACGCTGACCGTATAAGGAGCGGAACCATCAAGCGGGAATGTAGCCGCAGTGACGAATATGCCCAAATCTGAGCCTTCCCAAAGCAGGAGCTTTTTAGGCGCATTTTCAGCATCAGACTCGTAGGCTACCCATTTGCCATACTCATACTTCATCACCACATTGTAGTCATACTTGGTGCCTTTCTGGTCTATCGAAAGATAGAATTTCGTAGGCAGATTGGACTCGTCGTAACCTGCGCGGGTCTGGATTTCCGGCATCAGCACATTCACGCTGATGGGCGTGTCCCTAAGCGGAGTCTCGCTCTGAGTATTCTTCGAGCAGCCTGCAAGCAGCGCCGCAAGGGCAGCAAAATATATTATCCTTTTCATATCGTCGTGTTTTCTATGTCAATTGTTAGATTTCAGATCCCCCTTCTCCCAGACCAGAGGAATTGTCTTTATATACGACCGTTGTACCATTTGCATCTTTCTTCCAATAATCTGTTATCCAAGTTTTCTCATCCGTACTTTCTTTAGCAACCAA
>CAMEWE010000074.1:0-3236 GCA_945939695.1 uncultured Bacteroidales bacterium | reverse complement strand
CACTTTGCAGCAGAAATTCCTGGGTGGCCTTCACCGAAATAGTCACTTGTGGCCAGAATAGCAATTATCACCCATCTATTTTGCTATTTTCTCTGAAAATGGCAATCCCAACCCTGGTATTTTGCCAAACACGACAGAGGTCACATCGTCACGCCGCGACCTAACCCACTGCGCGTCAGGTCAAACGCCGGACACACTTGATGAAACACTACCATAAACCCAAGTCAACCTAAATCAGGAAAGTACAAACCGGAAGGATTTAGAAACTCAGCGAAAATGGCGATTTTTTGACCGTTTTCGCTGAGTTTTCCGGAAGTTTTTTATATATTCGCAACGGTATAAATGTTGTTGTAATGGCAAAAGAAACGATTATCGGAAGAACAGCGGAGAAGGAACTCCTTGACCGAATATTTCAATCAAATAAGTCTGAATTCGTAGCAGTATATGGCAGGCGGCGTGTTGGCAAATCATATCTTGTAAATGAATTCTTCCGAAACAGGGTACTGTTTTCTGTGGTTGGAACATATGTGAAGGATGAAGAGAAAGACTATGAAACATATCGCAAGTTTCAATTGTTACATTTCTATGATTCACTGATTCTTGCAGGACTGGATCCGAAGCATTCGGCCCCGGACAACTGGAGGGAGGCATTTCTCCTGCTTAGGGTACTTTTGTCAGGCAAAAAGAACAGGAGAAAAGTCGTTTTCATAGATGAGCTTCCGTGGCTCGCCGGTCCGCAATCCTCAGAGTTGATTTCTGAACTGGGCTATTTCTGGAACTCCTGGGCTGACAGTCAAAGAAATATTATACTCATTGTCTGTGGATCTGCCACGAGCTGGATGCTGGATAATGTAATCCGGGACTATGGTGGCCTTCACGGACGGCTGACGGAGAAAATCAAACTTCTGCCTTTCACTTTGGCTGAATGTGAACAGTTTTACAAGAGAGAGGGGTTCCATATGTCCCGATACGAGATTACTCTGAGTTATATGGTTTTCGGAGGCGTGCCTTTCTATATGGGTAAACTTCGTAATGACCTTACTCTGACGGACAACATAGACAGACTCTTCTTTGCGGAAGATAATATTCATCAGGAGTTCAAGGATGTTTATGCCGGATTGTACTCAAGCAAAGAGAAGTATGTGGAAATTGTCAAGGCTCTCGGCCGCAAGTTCTATGGTATGACTCAGTCGGAGATATTGGACGTGACCGGATTGAAGGCGGGAGGTACATTCTCCAAACTTTTGGACAATCTGTTTGAATCAGGGATAATACGAAAGTATCCAAGATACGGCAAGGAGCGCGTGGAGACCGTTTATCAGATCACGGATTTCTTCTCCTTGTTCTATTTGAGATTCATTGACGGAATTCAGAACAAAAGTGGAATGTGGCATACCATCAACCGTACAGGAAAATTCTATTCGTGGGCAGGGGAGACCTTCGAATTGCTGTGTGTGTCGCATCTGAAGCAGTTGCAGGAGGCACTTCACATTTATTCTGTGGACAGAAACTTCTGCTGGAGCGGGAAAACTCAGGATGGGGCCGGAGCACAGATTGACCTTGTTTTGGTGAGCGATGCCTCAAGGACGGACTATCTGTGCGAAATGAAGTTTTCTGAGAGTGTCTTTGCAATGACTGCGGAGTACAATCACAATATCAGGAGGAAAATTGCTGCTTTTGAAGAGAGCCCGCAACACGATAAGACCCACTCTATTCAGATTGCGATGGTGGCTTCTTTCGGCCTCGCAAAAGGAGAAAATACTGATATCGTCAACCACGTGGTTTCGCTGGATGATCTGTTTGGGAGTCGATGAGGGGGATGGGGTGAGGCGGAATAATTGATACCTTCGAAATAAAAAAGTGTAATCAATGGGAAAGAAAGTATATTTTGCCGGCTCCATCCGTGGTGGTAGACAGGATGCAGAGTTATATAAGCACATTATAGAGTATATACAACGGGACAATATTGTCTTGACAGAGCATGTTGGAGACTTGTCTAAGAGTAAGACCGAAGGCCTAGAAGACAGTGATGAGGCAATATATAAGCAGGATACTTCCTGGCTTCGGGAATCCGAGGTGGTTATTGCGGAATGCACAACGCCATCTCTTGGTGTTGGTTACGAGTTGGCTTATGCTGAAGCCCACGGCATTCCGGTGCATATCTTCTACTGCAAGTCGCGTACGAAGCTTTCCGCAATGCTCACTGGCAACAAGTACTTTCAGATTCACCCTTATAAGGACGAAGGGGAAATCTATCCTCTCATAGATGCTATCTTGCAGTAATGCTACGGATACCCCTGCCGCGGCAGAACGTACATTATATATTGGGTAAAAAGGAAAGTACCCTTTCCTCGCTTTGAGGAGAAGTCTCCCGGAAGACCGGTATTTTTTCGTTGTCCGAATCGTTGTCTTGCTGTTATTTTTAGCCATTGTGTGCCTTATGGCGTTTTATTACCTTTGCAAAAGAAATAAAAACAATGGCTATTAATATGAAAAAGTATTTTCTTCTTACAGTCTTTACACTGGCGGCATCACTTTGGGCAAACGCTCAGAATCTTGACAAAATGCAATGGTTCAACGAACCGGAGTCCTATACAATCAGAAACGGAATACTTGAAATGGACGTGCCGGCACAAACTGACTATTGGAGGATTGCCCACTATGGATTCACGGTTGATGACGGCCCGTTCCTCTACACCACTGTAGGCGGAGAGTTCGAAGCAAAGATCAAAGTGAGCGGAGATTATAAAACACGTTTCGACCAGGCGGGAATGATGATTCGTCAGGATCACGAGAACTATGTCAAGTTCGGGATTGAGTTCGTTGATGGCAAATTCAATATATCTGCCGTTGTCACACACAACACCTCCGACTGGAGTGTAATCGAACTCAAGGAACCGATACCGTTTATTTGGCTGAAGGCTGTACGCCGTCTCGATGCAATTGAGCTCTATTACAGCTTTGACGACAAGGAATATACAATGATGCGCACCCTCTGGATGCAGGACAATTGTCCCCTTATGGTAGGACCTGTTGCTGCCTGTCCGGACGGTCAGGGCTTCAAAGCAGTGTTCTCACACTTTAAAGTGAAGCATCTTCCTGATCAGAGACGATTAGAGTGGCTGAAGAACAATCAGTAACGCAAGCATAGAAAGTACAAAGTTGCGAACTTCTCTTTTTAGAAAAATGCAGATTTGAAGCTAAAACTCTTTGGATAATTGCAGAAATAGGCGTAT
>CAMEWE010000073.1:0-3259 GCA_945939695.1 uncultured Bacteroidales bacterium | reverse complement strand
CAAGAACAGACTTCTGGAGGGAGAAGATAGCACGAAACCGTGAGCGTGACCTGAAATCCATCAGCCTATTGGAATCTGAAAACTGGAAAGTCATAACAGTATGGGAATGTGAACTTGCCAATGATGCCATCGACGGAACCGTCTCCAGTATCTGCAGTTTGCTCGAACAGAACCGGGTTGACTATTTGAAGTACATGGAGGACAGAAAACGGCGAAGAAAAGAATGGCAGGAAGAAATCCGCAAGCGCAAGTTACGCGAGCAGGAGATAATTCAAGAAATGAGAAATGGAACACGCCTCAATTGAGCGGGTCCTGCGTCTGATCCGTCTTATGGGTGGAAACATCAATTACACAATAGACGAACTTGCAGAGAAGCTGCATACATCAGAAAGGACCGTATACAGATATATTGACACATTGAAAGAAGCCGGATTCGTCGTCCAAAAGGTACGTGGAGCGTATTACCGGATAATGAAGATTCCGAACACCTTCAAGGACCTTGAAAAGCTGATTTACTTTTCCGAAGAGGAGGCCAGGGTGCTTACAGCTTTGATAAACGGACTTCACGAGAGCAATGTCCTAAAGGGAAACCTGTACAGGAAACTGTCAGGAATATATGACATGACGGACATCGCAAAATATCACGACAACAAGAAGGCCGCATTGAACGTCAAACTGTTGGGAGAGGCAATCACCGACCGGAAACAGGTAATTCTGAAGAATTACGAGTCGGCCCATTCAGGCACTGTCAGGGACAGGTTTGTTGAGCCGTTCGACTTTACCGGTGAATATGTTTCAGTCTGGGCATACGATCTGGAAGCGGAAGAGAACAAGCTGTTCAAGGTGACAAGAATAGATGACGTGATTGAACTGGATTCCGATTGGGTGAAGGAATCCCTTCATAGAAAAGGATACCTGGATGTATTCAGGATGCAGAGTATGGAACAAATTCCAGTCAAGATCAGTATGACGCTTCGCGCCAAGAATCTGCTTCTGGAGGAGTTTCCGATGGCAATGGAAAATCTGCATGAAGAGAATGGCCATTGGATACTCGATACGAAGGTAAGCCGACTGGAGGGGGTCGGCAGGTTTGTAATAGGGCTTGCGGCCGATGTCAGGATCATCGACTCCCCTGCCCTTGAAAAATATGTATATGGCTATATAAACGATCACTTGATAAACTTGAAACAATATGGATCTGGACGAACTTATCATCGCGAATGAAGCGTGTGCTTCCAAACTTATCGAAGGTATATATGCTACATCAAGCAGCGAAAAAGAAGTCAGGGAGAAATATTCCTTGCTCAACGAATGCGAAAGGCTGGTCATCGCCAATTTCATAGCGGACCAAATCGGCAGAGACAAGGAAAACTATGACCTTGATGATGCCGGTCTTCAGAATGCCATCGACCTGTGGCATATGAAAGAGGACGGTATTCTTTAAGATATCTTCCTTCTGACACTATGTGTCAAAGTTCCGTTCTACCTTTGGCAAAAGTAGCAACAACACTTAATAATGACCAAGGTAACGGATACGCTTTATGACAGTTTCGTGTCCTTCCTGAAAGAATTTGGATGCGAACGTCAATTCAGGACCAATTTCTATTCCTTCAACCGGTGTACGGCTTTCTGTCGTGACATCTGGGACGTTATGTGCGGTGACGAATACTTCATCAACAGGTCATTCTGTTGGGAAGATACCGAACAGGGAAAAGAGTATTGGAAAAAGATATCGGACAGTTGGGAGGAAAGATGCAGTACGCCCGTCAAAAAAGTATAGGCGGTCTACGTATGTCATCCGTATTCCACCTATACACGACTTTACCATCAACAGTAAGCCTAATGTCAGGCGAGTTGCCAATGCAAGAAAAGCGCGGGCTCCTCTCACCTGCAACGAAGGCTCTACCAAAGCCCGGATACAAAATGAGCATTGCCCACGCTAACGCGCAGGCGTTGTGCCCATTGTTTTCCTGTATCCTTTGAAAAGTTGGTAGATTTTCGTTGCCAGTAAACAATAGCAAAACGCTGTTATATGTCTTTGTCAGTAGATATCATACTACTTGCTATCACAAAGATAGACAATAATTTCAAATATTGGCCGCAGTGACGGCCATAATAAGCACCGGGTTGATGTCAAACCCAGGCGCAAGGTTTCCCGTACCGGGAAAAGCTGCTATCCGGCAATATGCCGATGTACCCTGACGCAATGTGAATTGCGTAGATTCAGATTCTGGATAATTCTTACTGTCGCGGCAGGACCAGTTCAGTATCAACCTTTCATAGCAATCAGCATTATGAAAAATGACTTTACATCAACAAAAGAACTAGCCCTGGCAAACAATAACACTGAGGCGAAGTTCGCGAATCTTCTTACAGACCTCAGCAACATCAGAGCATCCGGTGTGGATTTATTTTCGGAAGCGTGTCCGGATGTCCTGCACGGCGAAGCCGAAGACTTCGTCTACGGAATCAACGTCGCCGCGTCTGCCGTCGCCCACATTGCGGCGCCCGAAGATTATGAGCGGAGCAACAGATTCTTGAAATCAGCCGGTCTGGATGACCTTGCTGAAGATCCCATCGGGGAATAGTTCATTCTGAGATAGGAGGCGGAGCTTTTCCGCCTCCTATTCTTGATATTCCATCAGATTTTCGTTAAATTTGCATTGGTAAATCATACGTGCCCGACCCAGTTCCAGGGTGGCATATCAGGTATGAACCCGTCTTGCGGCATTCAGTCCGTCAAGATGAAGATGACATTAGGAACCGGCAGTACGGGGTCTAGGCCGTGCGTCTGGTGTTCATCCGTCCCCAGTGAAGTATACATACCGTCCCGTGCCAGGTGGCAGGACTTTGTCAAACCCCAATCTGTTTTGCTATGATCAGGTTCGTCAAGGGATTCTTCAAGATCCTCTGGAAAATGACTGTAGGACTTCTTCTCTACGTGATTTACGCAGTCACTGAGTAGTCCATTCAAAGACATATAACAAGACAGGTCTCCCCTATCAGGAAGACCCGCCTTTCACGTGTTTACCGGAGGATTACTTCATGCTTTCCTTGCGGTACACCTTGCCGAGTTTCTCGAGCATGAGGGTGGCCTTGCGTACCCTTGCCCGTGCTGCCTTGTTGTCGACCTTGTCGATGTCAGCGGAGATTGCGGCGACCTGCGCCTTGATCTGGTTGATGAGTTCTGTCATGATTTTATAAGATTTTAGGATTGATGGTTTACAGATTGTAGCGGTTCCAGCGGAACAGATTGAGG
>CAMEWE010000072.1:0-3302 GCA_945939695.1 uncultured Bacteroidales bacterium | reverse complement strand
CAGGCCGAACTCAATCTCATCTGGAAACATATCTACCCTGCACTTTAAGAAACTGAAAGCGTCAAATTCCCAATAAGTGGCGATATTTTTGGAATACAATCCCAAAAATAGGCGATAATTTTGGAATACCGACATAATTCTTTATTTGCACAGAACGATTATATGATTGAAAGAACTCAGGAATCAGCGATCAAGTCTTTGATAGGCTCTAATAAAGCAATTATCCTTATGGGTGCAAGACAGGTCGGCAAGACTTCAGCCAGCACAGAATATGCGCAAAGATACATGACACCTTCGAGTTATTGAGATAAGCTTGCTGATTATTTCGTCACTTGGATCAACGGCTCACCCAATGCCGTTGACAGTTCTGCAATAGAGCGGAGAGTCAAATTAGGGAATCCGGTCGTCCACCTTGAGACGACCGCTTCGCTTTTGCCCATTTTTCTGGCCAAGTCACGTTGACTCATATTCTTTTCTTTGAGAATAGAGTCTATGCGTGCGATAATGTCAGCGGACAATTGAATTTCAGTCCGTATCTCGGCGATACAGACGAAAGCTTTGCATTTAAGCAAGTATTATGAGAGGATAGGCACGGAGGTCGCTGAAATTGAGCTTTCATTCTCTTTTCCGGAGTCATACGCTGCTTGTCTTGCCACATTGACGTACTCCTTTCACCACAAGAGGCTTGTGCTTAGGAGTGTCGAACCATTCATTTAACCTTTTCTCAATCTTGCGCCTATACATATTATCCACGTTTTCCAGCCGAGATTAGCTCACGTCAAACACATTTTCCCGGCGACTTTCGGTGTAAAGATACACTTTTTCCTAATTCTATGGATAATATTAAGAGAATATTTTGAAAAGTCGCGAGGGCTTGATACCTTTACCGCTTTGTTATCGGGAAAATCAAAACACAGACATACAAATGGAAAGAAACGAACGTCTTATCTATGAGAGCCCGGCAGTGGAAGAAGTGCTTCTGCAGCCGGACAGCGCAATGCTTCAGGCCAGCCGCGCCGGAGCATCAACCCAGAGCCTCAATGAGGAGGACTATGAGTGGTAACCGCTAAACAGACGATGCTTATGAAAAAGATACTTTTATTCGCTTCTGCGGCACTGCTGTTTGCAGGCTGCGCAAAGGAGAGCATCACTCCGACAGAAACCCCCGACAACAACTCCCAGAAGGGTGACATCACCCTTAGTTTCAGTGCTTCCCAGACCGGATTCGGCACGAAGGCTGTCATCGGGGAGACTACCGGAGAGGGCACATCAAAGTCCACCGCAATCAACTGGCAGGGAAGCGACAAGATCAGCGTGTTTGACGGAGTAGGAGACAACTGTGAATTCGACACCAAGGACTTCAGCACCGAAACCACCAGCTGCACTTTCGAGGGCAATGTGACAAAACTTGCAACTGACTATACCGCAGTGTATCCGTACACCGCTGCAGCGACAATCAGCAAAGGAGTTATCAGCGGAGTAACTCTCCCTGCAATCCAGACTGCCGTAGCGGGCAGTTTCGACCCGAGCGCTGCTCTGATGGCCGCAAAAACCGTGAGCGGCGGAAGGAATCTGGCTTTCAAGAACCTTGTGGGCTATGTGAAGGTGACTACGGATTTCGAATGCAAGCAGATTGAACTCTGTGCTGCCTCCGGGGAGGCTCTTGCAGGAGCGGGCACAATTACTTTCACTGACGGCACTCCAAGTTTTACCCTTAATGACGGAGCAGAGTCCAGCATTACCCTTCGTCCTGCGGGAGATGGTACTCTTGCCGCTGGAAAGACCTACTACATCGCTGTTCCTGCAACGACTTTGGCTGCGGGGTGGAATATTTCATTTACTGCCACAGATGACAAGGTCTATTCACGCCAAGGGACTAAGCAGATTCAATTCAAAACGAACACAGTCATCAATCTCGGAATCATCTATCTCAATGATTTTATCCCTTACGTTACTTTCACGGCTGAAAACGAACAGACATTCAATATGTACCGTAATTTATTTCCCCTGGGGGACAATGAGTATTTCGAATACTCTGTTGGCGGCGGCAAATGGGTAAAAATTGAAGCAAAAGTAGAGAATATCAAATTTGGAGGCAACCTCGGCAAGCTCCGACTCCGCGGCAAGAGCAGTAAGGGTACGGCACTATCCGATGCATATAATGGTTATGAATATTCAGAAATTCGATTTACTACTAAGAACTCTCCTGTAGATTGCACTGGCGATATCCGCACGCTCATCGACTATGAAGACTACGCCAATGCAAATACAACCGATGCCAGGTTCTGTAAATTGTTTAATTTGAATGAAGAATTGAGGACGGCGCCTTCGCTTCCTGCTCAATCATTGGCAAGTTATTGCTATTATGCTATGTTCAGCGTTTGCACCTCACTCACAACGGCACCAAAGCTCCCTGCTGAAACATTGGCTGACTATTGCTATACAGAGATGTTCTTGGGTTGCTCCGCACTAACCGAGGCACCAAAGCTTCCTGCTAAAACATTGGCAAGTTTTTGCTATAAGCGAATGTTCACCAATTGCACCTCACTCACAACGGCACCAGAGCTTAGAGCTTTCATATTGGCAAATAATTGCTTTGAAAGCATGTTCTCTGGTTGCACCTCACTCTCAAGTGTAACTTTATTCATCGAATCGGAAATAAAACATGATTTTAATCCACATTTTTACTTGTCGAATTGGCTTAATGGGGCAGGTACAGATACAGCACAATTGAACTTGGTCGGCGTTATGTATGACTGCTATAATAATCACCGCGATGATTGGACTAATGAGTCTTTATTCCCTGAGAATTGGAGTGTTCAGCTTTTATAATAATTCAATCCCATCATAAACAGTTGGAGGCTGCAAGCGGCATAGTAAATGCCATTGCAGCCTCCATTGTTTTTCCCTGCCTACCTCCTTGGTGATGATCTTAAAGTGTCTTGACATGGTCGTTGAATTTTGATATGTCAAACATTATAGGTCATTTGTACTTATAACAAAAATAACTTCGCAACTCAATAGGCAAGTGAAGCGTAATATTCAATGCTTTCCTGAGGATTTCATGTTCCAACTGACCAAGGAGGAGGTCAAATCTTTAAAATGCCAAAATGGCATCTCTTAGAGCTCTGCCTTCTTGCTGGTCCATTTGAGAGGTGAATGGTTGTTCTATTTAATTTTTATGGCAAAAGTGCCAAAAGTGTAAAATTAAAGATTGGAAGTATCCTATATTTCCCTGTAGCCTTCCCTGAATATATGTCTGTTGACTCCCGGCACCCTTTCGATGCATGGAAAGATTATTA
>CAMEWE010000071.1:0-3329 GCA_945939695.1 uncultured Bacteroidales bacterium | reverse complement strand
GCGAGATGTGCGGCCGTCCTCTGGCCATCGATTGCCACATATAAAAGATTGATAATTGAACAGATAATCAACATTCTCAGATTCGTATGACAGAAATTAGAGAAGAACAACTCCTGCAGGCGGCAGGGATCAAGCCCACCGCAGCCAGAATATTGATAATCCGCAATTTGGATGCGGCTGACCACCCTCTTTCGATGGCAGAGATCGGCGATGCGCTCGAGACCGTGGACAAGTCCGTGATCTCACGCACCTTGGCTTTGTTCAGATCCGCCAGGCTGATTCATATCATCCAGGACGGGTCTGACAGCATCAGATACGAATTGTGCAGATGCCATTGTTCCGTTTCGGGCGACGATACAGGCGACGATTCGGACAGACATATACATTTCCATTGCGAGGCGTGTGGCAAGACGTTCTGTTTCAGAGATATGCCAGTTCCCGAACCGGCACTTCCGGACGGTTTCCTTGCCAGTTCCGTCAATTATGTGATAAACGGACTCTGCCCTTCCTGCGCAGGGAGCAAGACACGCATTCAATAACGCCAACCTCAACGGGATAGCATCTTTCGCAAGAGGTGAAAAGGACATTGAAATAACGATATCCCTCCTTTTTGAGCCTGCGTGGAGCAGAAGTCTATGTTTTCCTATCACAAGTCAAGAAGCATATGCGGAACAATGCCATCTATCATCTTCTGCGGCACTCCACAGTCTTTTGCAAGCTTAGGCCAGAGAGCTGCTGTTTCGCACACCTGCTCAATGATTTCTGAGGCGCCCTTGATATTATTTGAAGCAGCTAATGCCAAGAGGTCCGCTCGTGTTATATTATCGTACCTGCCGTTGATTGACATCTGGTGAGTTGCAGTCCATGCCCCCTTCGGATTATATGCAAATCCCATATCATAAGCAGGAGAGAGTCTCCACTTGCCGGATTCATCCATCAGGAAGGATATGTTCTTTGTGTGATCATCCTGGTTTCTTACAACCACATTGAACACAATCCTTCTGAACATCTCCTGAGCCTGTGAGTATGGAAGGCGGAGTCGTCTCATAACATTGAATGCCTGTTCGTATGAGTATCCGTTCTTGAGGCGGAAATCATAATGTGCGATTCCGCAGAGTGTCTGCATATGGATCTTTCTGCCATTTTCGCGGTCAAATCTTTTCGTTAGGAAATGGGCTCGTCCATTCTCCTCAATCAAAGAACATTCGGTCATCTCAATGCCGCACCGCTTTGCCAATTCTGAGAATGAATATTCAAGACGTCCAAAGTTCTCTGTTTCCTTGAACCCGGCTTCAGCTGTAACTCCGTCCAGTTTGATCAGATAGTAGTCAAAACCTTCCGGGGCCTGTATTTGACCGGAACGCACCTCTCCGGTTTCCTTATTGTATGCAATGACAGCCTTCGCTCTTTGTCCACCTGCAGATGTTCCCAAGCGGAGGATTTCGGCTATTGCAACCTTCTTGTCCACGTTCAGGTTGACACCGAGCTCTTCTTTGTTTGAAAGAGCTTCCCTGGCCACATCAATCAGTGAGTCGATCTCAATTTTCATGTTTGCATCAGATGCCGGGCTCGTGGCCGGTTCAAATTCCAAAGCTCCCATGCATCTCTCTCCAAGAAAGCACAATGATTCCACAGGACTATTGGTTTTCCTGCCAATCAAGGTCAGCCATTTGTCAAACAGAGCTCGTCCGTAAGTGTCCGGCAATGAATCTGCAAGCATTCCAGGTAGACCGTTGAATGTGTCCCAGTTCAAATTTCCGAATGAATAGATACGTCCCTGCTGCACTGGCATCATCAGAGGAGACGGTTCAATTCCTTTGCCAATGAAATCATTGTCGTACTCAAACTTCGCAAGTTTATACGAGTCATCCCAGACGAATGTTCCGATGTAATCTCCGAACATCCTGACTTTTGCTACATCTACCATTCTGATTCGTCTTTTTTGTCTGCCGGTATTTTACCTGCAGCGCGCTTGCGCGTGTTTTTCTTAGCTTTATTTACCATCTCATAATATTCGCTTGGACTCATCTGATCTTCCATAAATAGCGCTGAGATACTCTCCAATATTCCCAGAGTCCTCAATACCCGAAGCAATGAGTCAAAAGTACCTATTTCTCCATTCTCTATCTTCTTGAGTGATGAAAGAGAAATGGATGAAGCCTCCGCCAGACTCTGCTGAGTAATGTTTCTTTTCAGCCTGATCGCCTTAAGTTTCCCTCCGATTCGTTTCTCCAGCTGGAGATCAGACAACATGTAAATATCTTCCATATAGATTAAAAATAAACTATTATGGGGCAAATATACGTATTATAGTTTAATTTCCAACTGTAAAATGAAAAGTCCTGGTACGTTGCGTTGCAATGTAACGTGAATTTTGATTCATTCCCTCACTTCCATCAGTCCCATCAACTGATGGAAGTTTTTAATAAGCACATTGCGCCTCTATATGACATCGAAACGGTTTCAAAATAGAAGAAGCCGACTTCAAATAGAAGTCAGCTTCAGCGGGGGCCCAAAGCAGGGCGGCGCCCTACGATGAACCACTGTAGATATAGTGAAATTATCTTAATTGCAAGACTCAATTACTTGCCCGCATTCTCCGCATTAGCCTTCAGACGAGCCTTACACTCTTCAAGCGTCTCGCCGTTGCGTTGGAATAGCTTTGAGACAAACCAGTCATTGACGCTATTGAATCCTGTAACTACACCGTTCTCAATTGACTTGTAGCCTTTGACAACACCGTTTTCGATTTTGGTGAAGCCGTCAGTCACGCCATCAGCGATTATCTTGTATCCGACTTCAACAAGCTTTCCGTCGACAATGACAGTGTCTTTCATTTCTTTCTTTTCTTCCATTTTCTGTGAAGTTTGAGCTCCGGCAACATTGTAGATAAATAATGCCGCAAAGAGCATGATGAATGATTTAAAATTACGTTTCATATACTTGCAAAAATTACTGTTTTTCTGCACGGCTGATGATTACCTGCCGCTGAAGGCTTACAAGGTCCATCTGTTCAAGGTGCATCATCTGCAAGGGTGACTTTCGTGTTGTTGATTTTCATTTGAAATAATAATTTGGTTTGTGCAAAAGTAGCCTCCGATTAATTGATAAGAAAGGGTAATTTCTTATTATTTATGTGAAATAATGCGCTTTTGTGCTGTTTTGGCGAATTGTTTCCTATTTTTGCATAATAATTGCCCAAATCATGGATACCGATTCATTCAAACTCTCATCTTTTCTTTCACAAGGACAGACTATCGACACTTTCGGAAACGAGATTGTCCTTCTGGAAAGTCCATGCTATGAAAGATGGTACGATTTCCCTTTCA
>CAMEWE010000070.1:0-3438 GCA_945939695.1 uncultured Bacteroidales bacterium | reverse complement strand
CCCGACCCTCTGCTTGTAAGGCAGACGCTCTGAACCAACTGAGCTAAGCTCCCGAGCGACCGTTGTTCGTTTCGGTTTGCAAATGTACAACGTTTTTTTAGAACTACAAAATTTTTTTGGGTTTTTTTGTGAAAAAATGCAATCTTTGCATTGGATTCTGCATCTCACTAATGTATGAATCGATTTGGAAAATTGTTTGCAATACTGTCAGCTGCGGTGTGCACGTATGCATCCTGCTCCCGTATGGACTTGCAGCTCAACGAATTGGACCTTGATTTCGAAGCGGAAGTAGCTGCTTCCTACTATTTCGGGTACGATGAGGCGAGTTCAAGCCATAAATTCGGACTGGTGCTGGCTTATGGGCGTACGGACGAAGAATTCAACCTGATTTCTCCCGGTGCCGTTGCCTTCGTCACCCTCTATGCTCCTGAATTCGACGGACTGTCCATCCCTCCTGGGACCTACTCCGCATCGGCGAACGCCGCATACGGGTATAGTTTCAGCTATGGGGCTCCTGTCTCCGACAAGTCGAATGCTGTCCACGACGGAATTTTCGAATGGTCCGGGGAAGGCACTTACGTTGTGTTCAGCCAACTGGGCGAGGATGGCCAGACCGTTTACCCTGTCCAGGGCGGAGTTATAAGCATTGAAGGCGAGGGGGATGGCGTGGAGGTGAATGCATTTTTTGAGGCTCAGAAAGCAAGCTTCGGCTTTGAGTTCGACGGCGGGATTCCATTTTCTGACTGGACACCAGCCAACTGACATCACAACGATTTTCCTGCTACCTGGGGATGTTTTGGTTTTGACAGCATCGATTCCGGGTGGTAAGCACGCCGGGAGTAGGAGATTGGCCCGTTAATCCCAGTCTTCAAGCCATAACTGGCAACTATAACTACTCATACGCTTGCTAGTCTCCAAGAGACTGAGCATCAATCGGCGCCGCCAAGGCTGCGACGCTGACGTATATCCCTCCAGCTTTAGGCCGGTTCAGTCTGGACAAAGGGGTATCATCAAAACCGGATGCGCGGCCCCGACGCCTCTACGGACCGTTAAGACTTCAGAGGATAAGCCGTGCTTGGCCTGTCTTTCGGCACTGCACAGTCGAAAACCAAAGAAAGAATAAGCGTGTAGAAAGCCATTTGGGGCGTTGTTTGGACGAGGGTTCGAATCCCTCCATCTCCACTTAAAAGGCCTTCCGGTGATACCGGAGGGCCTTTTAAGTGGAGATAAGCACTTGCTGAGCAAGTGCTTGCATCTCAACCCCAGTCAGCGTTGCTGACAGCCCCTGTCAGGGGCATGCGGGCGGAGCCGGAGGCTCCGGCCGGTGGCTTCGCTGCTTCAACTTCCTTCCGGAAGTTTCGCTGACGCTCCGCCACAGCGGCCGATGCCGCCCTTGTACCTTCCGGTGATGCCGGAGGGCCTTTTCAGTGGAGATAAGCACTTGCTGTGCAAGTGCCTACATCTCAACCCCAGTCAGCGTTGCTGACAGCCCCTGTCAGGGGCATACGGCCGGAGCCTCCGGCTCCGCCCGGTGGCTGCGCTGCTTCATGCTCTCCCAATGGATTATCATCGGAAGAAGGAACAGCAGAATACCCGTGGCCTTGTTTGCAAGCGTATGCTTGGCGACAAAGCCCTTTTTCATTGCGAAGCCGGAGATAACGTTCACGACCTTGATCAAGGCAATGATGCCTGTCCAGATCCATAGCCACCGGCCAACATTCATAGCCGGAATGAATAGCGCTATCCAGACGGCGACGAAGATGATGTCGGCAATGGTATCCAGCCTCTCCCCAAAACGGCTCACTGTACCCGTTGCGCGGGCAAGCGCTCCGTCAAGAACGTCGGAGAGTCCGCACAGCAAGTACAGGGTCCAGAAGATGGCAGGGGAGGACTGCACAAACGGCAGTGCCATGGCCATCGGAATTCTGGACAGGGTGATTATGTTCGGGATATGACGTTTCATCCATCAGTTGCGGTATTTGACCGGCAGAAACCTGTCGGTCAGTCTCTCAGCCTTAATCGCACCACTCCGAATACTACTCCCTTGTATTCCCTGATTGTGTGGCCTTCAATGGCCAGTGTAGTTGTGAGTATCATATTCGTTTCCCTATTATCTTCTCAATTGTCCAACCTTGTATTTGTTCGAAAATAGGATGAACAGTATCTTCATATACTCATATGTTTCAATCCACGCTCCAGCGAGGGGAGCGACCTTCCGGCAACTGAGCTGGCGGAGCTTAATTAAGTCTTAGTCTTTCAGCAAGTAGTTGGAACTTCGTCCTCCTTCTTCCGCTGCTACAAGTATTCCTTTTTCCATAAGATCTGTAATATCACGAAGTGCAGTAGCCTGTGAAGTCTTGGTCATCTTCGCCCACTTTGATGTAGTTAGTTTGCCTTCAAATCCATCCCACAAGCAATTAATAACCTTGACCTGCCTTTCATTCATTGAAACCTCTCTATGTCTCTGCCAGAAAGAAGACTTCTTGACAACTCTATAGACAGTTGTCTCTGCATGAAGTATCGCAGCCTTCATTGTTTTCAAAAACCACTCAAGCCACTCTGTTATATCCATTGTTCCGGTTGTTGTCTTCTCCATAATTTCATAATATGCCTTCCTCTCCCTCAAGATTTCAGCAGACATACTATAAAATCTATGAGGCATACCGTCAGCCTTGGCAAGAAGCATATCTGTAATTGTTCTTGCCAGACGCCCATTACCATCATCAAATGGATGGATTGCCACAAACCACAAATGTGCAACCGCTGCCTTAAGCACCGGATCAACACTATTATCTTCATTAACCCATGCTATAAAATCATCCATCATTGCAGGAACCGCGTCTGATGCTGGTGCCTCATAATGAACTTTCTCTCTACCCATTGCACCTGAAACCACCTGCATAGGCTCTGTACCGACACGATAAGCACCTACAGTTATAGGATACATTCCGCTACGACCAGTCGGAAACAAACCAGCATGCCAATTGAACAGCCTCTCATGCGTCAAAGATTTATCTTGACTCCTTACGGCATCAATCATGACCTGCACAACACCCTCTGTATAATGATCTGGCTCCGGCAGTCCTTCTAGCTCTATACCAAGATGTCTCGCAATGGAAGAACGTACCCTGTCCGCATTAAGCATCTCGCCCTCTATCTCGCTGGAGCGCAAAACATCTTCAGTCATCACATCAAGAGATGTCTTGTTCTGGATCTCAAAACCAAGACCGCTCATCAACCCCTGTATCTTACCTTCAAGATTACGAACCTCCGCCAACAGGTTTATCAAGCGGGAATTATTCCATGTAAACTCAGCCCAAGTCGGATGTTGCCATATATATATAGGTCTCATAACTAATATTTTTCTTACACAAAGATAGTTTCATGAAGCGAAAAAACAAACTATTCGCATCATATTTTGAAGAGAATAAAACATCC
>CAMEWE010000069.1:0-3468 GCA_945939695.1 uncultured Bacteroidales bacterium | reverse complement strand
ACCTTCGCTACACCGCCTGGGTCTCCGGCTATCGGCCCCAGCTCGACAGCATCCAGATCTACCAGCGAACGGAATACATCACCAAAGAAATCAAGATGGTCAACAAGCCCAAGCGCTGGGGCATAGGCCTGCAAGCTGGGTATGGAGTCAGTATCAGCAACAAGCAAATTCAGGCGACACCTTACATTGGAATCGGAATCAACTACAACATACTAACTTGGTAAGCCAACTCTATCGGGCTATATACAGTATGCCGATAAAAAATCCCCAACTTTCCATTCGGAAGGCTGGGGAATTTTCTTTCATCCTGACTTTTGCCGGATTTTCGTGCTTTTTGAGTTTCCTTCGGTATAATACACATAACCCTAAAAATTCGTGTATATTTTTGTGTATTTAACACCTAACTCATTGATACACAATGTAAATTGTGGAGAAGGGCGGACTTGTATGCATCCTGCGCCGCCAGACATGTGTCGGAGAGATATCCGTTGACCTTTCCCCATTCCTTGAGCCCGCGATAATAGTAGAACTTCAGCTCTTCGGTTATGATGAACGGAACGATGCTGTGTGCAAGGCACTCCTTGAACATGAGGAGTCTTCCGACCCTGCCGTTCCCGTCCTGGAAGGGGTGTATGCGCTCGAACTGGCAATGCAGATCGATGATGTCTTCAAGTGTCACGGAAGTTTTGGCATTGTAGCCTTTCAGCAGAGCTGCCATCTTTTCGTGGACCTTCTCCGGAGGGCAAGTCTCGTTGCCGCCTACCTCGTTGGGAAGCTTCTTATAGTCTCCCACTTTGAACCATGACTTCTGACTGTCGCTTGTGCCGGATTTAAGAAGGAGGTGGAGCTGCTTTATCATCGCCTCCGTTGGCCTGTCAAATGCATGGTCAATGATGTAGTCTATGCAGCGGAAGTGATTGGTAGTCTCCACGATATCATCAATCCTTAAAGCTTCGTCCGCGATGCCGATGGTGTTTGTCTCAAAGATGTATCTGGTCTGTTCATGGGTCAGACGGCTGCCTTCGATATGGTTCGAATTGTAAGTTAGGTCAATCTGCGTCCTGTGGTATATGCCACCTTTGATATGCTTATCCTTCTCCTGACGAAGTCTCGAAAGAAGGGGAGATTCCTTCGGTTTCTTCCCTTTGGCCGGTAGCATGGCCTCGTACGGAATGTTCCACGTCTTGCCCACAAGATGCGCACCGGGAATGCGCCCGGTTGAGCACCAGCTGCGTACAGTTCTTTCGGGCACCTCGAACTTGGCTGCGAACTCTGTGATTGAAATGTATTCCATATGCTATCGGCAAAAAATTGTATTATCTGATGTACAAATATAGCATTTCTTGCCGATATCGGCAAGAAATAGTGCATCTACAACATTTTCACCACACGGCAAGGATTGCCTACGGCAACACAGCCGTCCGGGATGTCCTTCACGACCACGCTTCCGGCGCCGATGGTCACGTTGCTTCCTATAGTCACACCCGGAAGAATTGTCACGCTACCCCCTATCCACACGTTGTCACCTATGGTCACTGGTTTCGCCCATTCCCTGCGGGCGTTCCTTTCGACTGGGTCAGTGCTGTGGCAGGCAGTATATATGCTCACGTTCGGGCCGATGAAACAGTCATCGCCGACAGTCACCGGGGCCTCGTCCAACACCGTGAAGTTGAAATTGGCAAAGAAACGTCTGCCCACGAAGATGTTACAGCCGTAATCGCAGTAGAACGGCTGGTTTATGAATGTGTCCTCATCACTTTTTCCAAGAAGTCCCCGGAGCAGTTCATTCCGCTCCTTAAGCATCGAAGGACGCAGTTTGTTATACTCCCAGATCCTGTCCTTGGTGGCATTAAGCCTTTCGAGGAGATAAGGATGGGTGGCATCGTACTCCAGTCCGGAGATCATATCGTTCCAGACCTGAGATTCAGGAACCCCCTCAGACGGAGTCTCCTCCATCGTAAGGAGCAGTTCCTGTGCCCGTATGTGTCCGAGGGAAGCAGCACGGGAGAGAAGGTCTCTAGCCTTCACCAAATCCTTCTCAAGGCAGTCTCCATTAAGAAAACGCTTTCCAACGGAATACATCGCCTCAGCGTCAGAATACATTAAATAATCGTTGTTGCAGTCCATAGCAGGGAATAATTCAATCCAACTGCAAAGTTAACATATCATTGGCAATTACTCATCGTTTCGCTTGGCAAGTTTCCTTCGTTTGCGCTCCAGCGGTGCATTGACCACCTCATAGGATTTCTCCCAATTTCCGAGCAGAGCATCAAGTATTTCTGCATAACTCCTGGCCTGTTTTATTGGAAGGCCAAAGATTTTGCATACATTTGTAATACTAAAGCTTTGATTCATGAAGAAACTGTTCATCATATTTTTAGAACAAATAAAAGGTTGGACAATTGAAAAGATAACAGGAAAAAGAATATGATACTCACAACTACACCGGCCATTGAAGGCCACACAATCAGAGAATACAAGGGAGTCGTTTTCGGGGAGGTCATCACCGGAGTCAACTTCCTGAAGGACTTTGCTGCCAGCATCCGCAACTTTGTCGGAGGACGGTCCGGTTCGTATGAGAACGAACTCGTCGAGGCACGCCAGAAGGCTATGGACGAGATGGCACAGCGCGCACGCAGCATGGGTGCCAACGCCGTCGTCGGCATAGACATAGATTACGAGGTGCTTGGGGCGGACAACGGGATGCTTATGGTTACCGCATCAGGAACAGCCGTGATCATAGACTAATGAGAGTTTTTATGACCAAAGTATATGTAATGTCAACCTGCCCGGATTGCTTTGACATCAAGGTAAGGCTCTCGGGCAATCCGGATTTCGAGATAATCGACATCGGCGAGCACGTGAGGAACCTCAAGGAGTTCATCCGGCTTCGGGATTCGTCTCCTGCCTTCGACTCCGTCAGGGCTAACGGGTCCATCGGAATACCGTGCTTTGTTTCAGAAGATGGACAAGTCAGTTTCGACACTGAAGAATTTGTCCATGAAGGATACTCCTCTGGGGCATCGTGCAGCATTGACGGGAAAGGGTGCTGAGATGGCTCGGAATGTATTTGACATGGCCTTCGCGAAGGTCTTTCCCAGCCTGATTGCCAAGGCTGAGAGGAAAGGACGCACAAGGGAAGAAGTCCTATTTGTAACAAACTGGTGGACGAGCTGGCAAAGGGATCGCCGACTGAGAAGATTACGGGAAATAGAAATTGATTTATGGAACAGCACGGATACAGGATTCTTGATCTTGAGACATATTACCGAAAGGATATCTATATTACCAGCCCATCATCAATTGGGGGAAATATGAGGAAATTAACGGAAGGATGATGATGCCCGTAACCGTACGGATGAACCACGCCGTGGCTGACGGTTATCTGATTTCAAAGGTATTCCTTCTTCTGGAAGAGGAAATGAAGAGTTTCGTAATTGGACAATGATGAAGATTGAAGAAGCCATA
>CAMEWE010000068.1:0-3471 GCA_945939695.1 uncultured Bacteroidales bacterium | reverse complement strand
TTTTTATGAGCAGTAAAAGATTATGTGCAGTCTTCCTTTGTAAGTGTTTGAACTCCTTAAACTTGATTAAATCTTAAGCGGTTTTTACTATACATAATATTTTTCTACATTATGAGAGCATGAAAACTCTAATGATGTAGAATATGAATTATCCATTAATCACCGGGAAGGAAGTCTTGGATAGACTTTATTCCCACCTCAAAAGTAAGGTAAAAGTCTCAGCAACGACCCTGCGGAAGCACCAATCGAATTGGGGCTCAATCTGTTCCTTTGCCCAAGAGCAGGAATTATCGGTTGACTTTTCCAATTCAGACAGCCTGCAACGTTTTGCTTATCGGATGGCTCTTGACGGAAAAGAGCTGATTGAGCGTAATCACAGCATTCCTTATTCTCTTCAGCTGATACAAGAGTACGTCAAGTATGGAGAAATATACAGCACTTTGCCCAGTACCCATTTAATCGGTCCGATGAGTGACGAAGTAATCCAGTATCTTTCAATCAAAAAAAGCGAGCATCTAAGGACTGCATCCTATCGCGAGTATGAAATACAGTTATCTCGCTTTCTATGCTTCCTGCACGGACAAGGAATCAAAGCGGTGTCTGAAATCACGCTTGGCACAGTCAGGCTATACATTATGGGACTCAAGCCGGAGTATAAAAGCAACACATATATAGCCATCCTGATGGTAAAACGTTTTCTTCACTGGCTATACGAAAATCGATTGATCCAACAGAATATTGCCATTCGGATCCCAAGCGCAAAGACGGTCAACCAACCCAACCTGCCGTCTGTCTATTCGAAAGAAGAGATATCCCGCCTTCTTGCCTGTGTAGATAGGGGGAATGCTACGGGAAAACGTGACTATCTTGTACTTATACTTGCGGCATATCTCGGGTTGAGAAGTTCGGACATCTGCAACCTCCGGTTTGACAATATAGACTGGGAATCCAACTGCATCAATATCATCCAGCTAAAGACGGACCATCCATTGAGCTTGCCGCTGCTCCCTGAAGTAGGCAATGCCATCATAGACTATCTCAAGCATGGACGGCCGGAGTCTGATGACCATCACGTGCTGTTGAACGCCAGTCATCCATACTATCCCATGCAGTCCACGGGGGTGTATCAAGTCGTATCTCAGGCGTTCAAACGCGCCGGAATAGATGTCTCAAGCCGGAAACATGGGGCTCATTCTTTGCGTCACTCCCTGGCAAGCAGGATGCTTGAAGGACAAACCGCCATGCCGGTTATATCTGAGGCTTTGGGACATACAGACACGAACTCCACAATGTACTACCTCAGAGTGGACATTACCTCCCTCAAGTCCTGTCAGATGGACACGGCGCCGGTTAATGAACAGTTCTATCTTCAGTTTGCTTGATCCTATGGCACATATATTATCCAGCGTCTTCAAAGAGCACATTGAAAACTTCATTGCTCTCAAGCGGCAATGTGGATATGGCTACATTGCCGAGGAAAAGATACTCTACTGCTTTGACAAACTTGCGAATGAAAAGGGAATCCAACAACCCATAATCAGCAAAGAGTTGGCACAGGAACTGAGCAGGACTCGCCCTAACGAGGCAAAGGCAACACGATACAAGAGGTGTATCACGATAAACCAGTTCTCGAAATACCTGAGTCAGAATGATCTGGAATCAGCAACGTGCTTTGCCCCAAAACCAAAGAAAACGTTCGTCCCATACATCTACACACAGGAGGAAACGGATAGAATCCTTAAAGTAGCCGACAATCGAAAATGTGGTATAATCACCAGAGACTCGATTTGCTTTGTCATGCCGGCTCTCATCCGCTTCCTGTTATGTACAGGCGTTCGTATAAGTGAGGCTCTGAATATCGAGGATAAGGATATGGACCTTGTCAACAACGTGTTCATCCTACGTGATACCAAAAACGGGAAAGAGCGGCTGCTTCCGATTACACAGTCACTGTCAGAAGTGCTGGCACAATACAGGCGACACCGCCAGCGCATTAATCCGGACAGCCTTTCAACCCGGTTCTTTCTCACATACAGAGGCTTTCCGTGCAAGGCTGAAAATATCTATAAACTCTTTCGCAAGTTAATGTCCGAAGCTGGGATACCTTTCCGTGGGAATCATTACGGCCCACGCATCCATGACCTGCGCCATACCTTTGCCGTCCGTTCGCTGAAGCAGATGGTAGACAATGGAATGGACATCTATTGCACGCTGCCCATCCTGTCCACATACCTTGGGCATCAATCGCTCGAGGCAACCAACCACTATGTCCGCATCTGCGTTGAAATGTATCCGGATCTAGTTCATAGCATGGAGGGAATCTTCAACAATGTCTTTCCCCATCTAAACCACGACTTCCATGAAGACGACTGACTTCGCAAAATACATGGCGGACTTCCTTTCGGTTTATCTGGTCAACGAGAAGGGTGTAAGTCCGAACACGGTCAAGGGGTATCGGGATACGTTTGTCCAGTTCATTGACTATACATCTTCCGTCAGAGGAATCAAATTGGAAAAGCTGACGCTATCAGTTCTGAATAAAGAACTTGTATCGGACTTCTTGAACTGGTTGCAACAGGAACGGCATTGCAGCGCATCGACCAGAAATGCTCGGCTTGCCGCAATCCATTCTTACATAAAGTACGTTCAATATCACCACCCGGACAATCTTTACGAGTTCCAACGGATACTCTCCATTAAGAGCAAGAAACACGAGAAAGGGCATCTGAACTACTTGAGCCTTGAAGCCATTAAGCTCTTGCTGTCAATGCCTGACGCAACCACTAAGAAAGGACGCAGGGATCTTGCCCTTCTGTCTCTTATGTATGACACCGGGTGTCGCGTTCAGGAAATGGCGGATCTACGGGTGCAGGATGTGCATCTGTCTGAACCTTACTATGTTACTATTATCGGGAAGGGGAGCAAAATACGGCAAGTCCCGCTTCTTCCGGAACAGATGAAAATCCTGTCGCTCTATGTCAAAGAAAACCGGCTGGACCGTATTGAGTGTCGTCCCTATCCTTTGTTCAGCAACAATCGCCATGAGAAACTGACGCGAGGAGGAATCACGCACATCCTCAAAAAGTATGTGTCCATGGCACGCCAACAGAACCAGGAAATAATCCCGGACAAAATAAGCTGTCACTCCCTGAGGCACTCGAAGGCCATGCACCTGCTTCAAGCCGGGGTTAATCTTGTATACATCCGTGATATCTTAGGCCACGTGTCAATCCAGACTACGGAGATATACGCCAGAGCGGACTCAAAACAAAAAAGGGAAGCCATAGAAAAGGCCTACAAGAATGTAAATCCGGAGATTGAGCCTTTATGGGAAAAGGACAAGGACCTGCTCTCGTGGCTCAAATCCTTCTAATATTATGTGTAGTATCTGATGGAAGTCTTCTGGCTAACGGGCAAGAAACAAGGACTTTACAGAAAGTTACTACACATAATCTTTTACTGCTCATAAAA
>CAMEWE010000067.1:0-3605 GCA_945939695.1 uncultured Bacteroidales bacterium | reverse complement strand
AGTACTTCAGTAACTGGAGTGCAGGCAAAGATGTCTCTGGATATTGATAGAGGAGAAAAGAACGAGCCTTCCAGATTCACTGTGGTCGGCCTATGGGGAAAGTATATCTTTAAACCTGAGAGTCCTAAGTATCTTGAGCTTCCTCAGCTGGAAGATCTGACCATGAAAATGGCGGACATCGCAAAGATCAAGACGGTTCCTCATACGCTGATAAAGTTGGCAGATGGGGAGTTCGGATATCTCACGAAACGAGTTGACAGAGCGGTAGACGGAAAGTCAATCTCTATGCTGGATATGTGTCAGCTCTCGAACCGCTTGACCGAGCATAAGTATGATGGTACATACGTCCAAGTGGCAGATGTGGTACGCAGGTACTCCGCCGCTCCACTCTTGGATGTGCAGAGGTTCTGGGAGATTGTCATATTCAGCTGGATAACCGGCAACTCGGATATGCACTGCAAGAACTTCTCCCTGATTGATGAGAAGGGCATAGGGGAGTACCGTCTCGCACCTGCTTACGACCTGTTGTCAGTGCTTCTCGCAGACAAGAACGATACTGACGAAATGGCAATGACCTTTGAGGTCGGAGGCAGAAAGAGCGGATTCGGACGAGATACTTTCATCAACGCGATGAAGGAGTCCGGTATCGGAGAGAAAGTGGCGGCTAAAATGATTTCAAGGCTGTGTGCTTGCGAGAGCGCGTGGTACAAAGTAATTGATTCATCATTCTTGTCGGATGGTCTCAAGAGGGAATACAAGAGCCTGATACATTCACGCCTGATGCAGCTTATTTAACATCTTCTGCTTAAGACAGCAACATCTGAGGCCCTTTTTCCTCACATTGACTAAGCTTAACGCGGAATATTTCCTTGTTATTCAGGATGTTTACTCATATCGTTAGGATTCCTATTCTTCGTGGTGCTGTCGGGCATTCTGTATGTGACAGGTTGCTACGGTGCCCAGTATGCATCGCCACACTGGTCCTATATACTCGTAAATCTTAGCTTCTATTTCCTTGTGGCCTGTGGTGAAGAGGTAATATTCCGTGGAATCATCTTCAGGATGATTGACGACAGGTTCGGCCTTTGGTGGGCCTTGGGCATATCTGCATTGATCTTTGGTTTTGCCCACATTTTCAACCCGAGCGCAAGTATCTGGAGTTCTGTTGCAATCGCCATTGAAGCCGGAGTCCTGCTGGGAGCTGCATACAAATACAAAAATTCGCTATGGTTTCCTATCGGCATCCACTGGGCATGGAACTTCACACAAGGAAACGTATTCGGATTCGCCGTATCTGGTGGAGACATTGAGGAATCAATCCTGACAGCCACCCTGTCCGGCCCGGACATCATCACCGGCGGCTCATTCGGTCTTGAGGCTTCAATCATCTCACTGATTCTTGGAACCATCCTTTCCGCCTTCTATCTGTGGAAAATTTTGAAATCCCAACATTTATAAAATAAGAGTGGGTGGCTAAATAGTCCAGAAGGGAATGAACAAAAGGCTTTTTGGTCATCCCCTTTATTGATTGATTGAAACTAATCCTGCTGATTATTTTTTGGTGGTGATCATCATAACTACCTCCGTATTAGCCTTCGCGTATTTCTGGAAGTCTGGATTGTCTTTTGACTTGACAATTGTCATGGACTCAATCTTGGAAGGAGATATCGCCATGAATTCGTCCGCAGTTATAACTTTGCCATCAACAACATGGACCGTTTCTGGATGAGTAACAATATTTGTGGAAGCCACGGTATTGCCCTTTTTATCGTATGAAACGATTGTTATGCCATCCTCCTTAGTCACAACTTTTGTCTGATACACCTTCTTCTCTTTTGTGTAGTCGGAGGTGAAAATGATGTGAAAACCCAACTCGGAATCCACTTGGTAGCTGGCAATGGTCTTGTTCTCAAGCTGGCTTCCATCAAACAGACTCGAAGCTACAATCTCGTGGTCGATAACATAAATAACATCGTTGATTTTAATTTTCTTTTGTGCCGAGGCAATGCCAACAGAAAGGAGCATAGCCATAATTGCTGTTGTAATGATTCTTTTCATCTTGATTGTGTTTTAATTATTTCGAATTCTGCGCAGTCATTTCAATTGAAGAGCCGTCGGCTCCACGTTTCATCAGATAGGTCTTGGTGATACCATTCTTGAACTCGGCCGTCACCACAATGCCATTCCTGCCGGGTTTTGCGTTGATACTATTGATCTCGTCAAGGCTGTTCTCGGTCAATGCACTGATGGTCTCAATAAGTTCCACTGTTGTAATCTCGGAGTACGAATCCAAGGTATTATAAGTCTTCACCGACTTCCCGAGAAACATAACTATAAGCAGCGATGCGGCACAAGATACGGTCCAGCGGATTCTCTGCTTCCTCTTGAACCTTGCAATCCATGAGTCAAACTCATTTGCCGACGTATCTGACAGATAAGTCTTCTCAAGTTCCTCTATCGTTCTATTTGCCATAACCCATTTTCTTTAATTGTTCTTCAAGTTTCTTCTTTGCCTTCGACAGCGCCATCTTGACGCTGGCCCTGGAGCCACCCGTTTCCTGCATCATCTCATCAAGCGACAGGCCCTGTTCCGATTTCATCAGCATATACAGACATTCCGTCCTGGTAAGGGTGTCATAGAGCCGTTGCTTGATGATACGCTCATCTGCCATTTCAACGAGAGAGGAAGCGCTTGTGTCACCCAGAAAGTTATCAGATGCTATCGGCTCCGTTTCAAGTCTTCGCTTTCTATAGCGGGAGATGCAGACGTTCTTTGTAATCTTGACCAGCAGGCCCTTCGGATTGGGCATAGAATAACCCTGTTCCGCAAGTTCCCAGAACGCTATCAATGCTTCCTGAACAGCATCCTCTGCGTCAAGGTCTATCGATGCAGACCTGCAAAACTGTCCTGCGAGTCTTATCAGATCTGCCTTGATGGAATAATAGATATGTTCAAATTCCTGCTGTGTCATTTTTGTGTCTCCACATATACAACGTAAAATCACGCCAGGAGTAACCAAAAATCTTCACTTTTTTCAAAAACCACCTGAAACTGCTACGGATTTACTTAAAGCAATACGTTATATTACCGCTATTATTGGGGGAGTCAGCTGAACTGTGTCAAGGATGTTAGGAATGTTATTCCTCCAGATGTACTCTATAGCTTACGCGCCCGGCGTTGAAAATGAGTACAGCATCACCGGACTGCCAGCAGACCTGAGCATCGACGTTCCCATCTTCACGTCACGCGAAAACAGCGACCCCAATGGTTCGGAGTGCGCCCTAGCCCACATCGAAAACGGGAAGATTAACTTCACCGGCAAAGGACAGGAGGGAGAGTCCAAAAAGTATCTCTATCGTGGCTTTATGAAGTTCTTCTTCGTCCGCGCAGCAGCTGACAAGAAGGAATATTAAGCCAGACACGACAAACCCTTCAACCGCACAGCGGCCACCTCACCGGGTGACCGCTGTGTTGTATAGGCCAAAGAATTGTTTGGCAGCTTAGGAATAAAGTCATATATTTGCTAAGTATTTACTCTCAAATTCGCATATTTATAGAATATGGCAACAAAGATACAGCAAATACTTAAGTCTAATCCGGATAC
>CAMEWE010000066.1:0-3678 GCA_945939695.1 uncultured Bacteroidales bacterium | reverse complement strand
ATCATCCCCATCCGCGCCAGCCATCTCCAACTCCTTAACCTCCGCTTCGAGCTCACGAATCCGATGCTTGTTGGATTTTGCTTTGCCATTGGCAAAGTCCTGCCTGACGCTATGATAGACAATCTCCTTATCCTTAAATTCCAGAATAACGGCCGCATCATACGCACGCCTGGCCCAGGCGTCATCCGACCAGCGGGATTCGTAGAGAGTCCAGAGTATCGCAAAGAGGGAGAGTAAGGCTACAGCTACATCGTAGATGACATTGTACCTGTTCTTCCAGACAAACTCGAAGAAGCGCCTTCTCCGGGACGGTTTGGTGATATATGAATCCAGCCCTTCTATCAGGGAATACTGATTGTCAAGTCCATTGTCTATCCTGCCTGTCCGGTTGTCGATCTTGTTCAAAAGCGCAGCCATTGACTTGTCGCTTTCCTTCAGCGGTCTCAGACGCTCATCGAAGTTCCTCACGATGGTATCGGGGTTAATTATGTCCCATAGACTGTCTATCTCAACGACCTCCATCGGAGTTGCCTGGTATTCCGCCAGAAGCTTGCTCTTACGCTCAGATTCCGTGCGGACATTCTTCATCTCCTCGACCGAATCTGCGCGAAGTTTCTTAAGCTCTTCAAGTATGTGTTTCTCCAGCAGAACGACCTGTTCCGCAGGAATGACATCTGAGTCGAAATTCTTCTGTTTCATAAGAATCATTTGTTTATGGTTTAACGGTGCATGCCCCGCTTCTTCTTTTCAAGTTCTTTCTTCCTCCGTCTTTCAGCGTCATCAACCTGTGGTGCTGTGTCGCAGAAGCCGGATGTGAGAATGCCGATTGCGGCAGTGATGGCTTCCGAATGGGATGCATTGTGCCCCTGGCGTTCACTCTCGTCCCTGTGTTGCTGAGCCTCATCAAGGCTCTCCCCAGTTTCCAGTGCCCTGCCGATATTGGCAAAGCTATATTTCCTTCCCACCTTGGAGCCTCCGAACTCGTACCAGTGTCCGTCAGAATCGCTTCTCTTCCCGAATTTCACTCCCTGAATCTCGCCGTTGTTGCGGCGGACCAGTTCCATCGTGATATCCTGCTGCAGAAGGGTTCTGCCGAGCGTATTCCAATCCCGGCAATGCGGCAGAGCTGCGTCGATTGCGTTGCTGATCTGATACCGCACACGCTCACGTCCGTGAAGGTCGTTCACGATGGTGTTGCTGCGGTTCTTCGCCATATTCAGTCCGTACTTGACAGTCAGTTTGCGGCAGACTTCCGCATTGCGCCGGAAGTCCTGCCAGGCACTGAGGCATTTCCCATTGTTGTCCACACGGTTGAAGAAAATGTGGACGTGAGGATTGCCCTTGGAGTTATCGTGTCTGACTACCATGTACTGGGTGTCGCCATATTCCATCAGCCGAAGGTATTCCTCTGCAATACGCCGCATACGTTCATTGTCCAGCAGGGGCGCATCCTCCTTCATGAAGCACAGAGGGATATGTCCTACAGGCTTATCCACGGCCGGGTTCAGGGATGCCTGCTCGTCAAAACTACGGCTGATGTTCAGGGCCATCTCTCGCGCAAGCGTCAGACGTTCCCTGCCTTCACTTGAGGCCAATGTCTCCGCCTGGATGAAGTCAATGTCCAGGCCCTGCCAGCAGAGGATTTCCGCATTGTCGTGATTGAGGCAATAGCCCGCACATTGCCCTGACGAGCTGCCCTTGATTATCTTACCTACCATCACGCACCTCCCTGAAATATGCCAATACCTGCGAGAACTCACGGGACATCTGCCTGAGTTCTCTTTCCTGTGCTGTTCTGCCGAAGGCGTGCAGGTTGTGCACCAGCTGATTGAGATTGTTGCCGATATTCCACAGGGAGTGCAACAGCTTTCTGTCTTCCTCCGAGAGGGCCTCGGCAATCTGCTTCCTGACGGCAGCTCTTCGGCAATATGCCGCAGGTGTCATTCCGGTTTTCCTGGCCTTGTGACGCATCATTAAAAGCTCGTCCTCATTGAACGAGACAGTGAGTTTGAACGAACGCTTGCTTTTCCCCTTAGGGGGACGGCCAGCCTTGTATGAATCATGTGTCTTCATTTCTTCTTTTCCGTGATGTGACCGAGGGGAGCATAAGAATTTCGGCAATGCCGAAATATAAACTCGCTAACCAAACTTTTACCTTGGTCTCTGCTTCCTGCCTCTGTAACTGGTGCCTTTGAAAACTATAGCGTCGAATGTCTCATTCATCCTGTCTGCAATCCGTACTCCATAGCGTGTGCAGATTTCTTCGTCGCCGAGATTAGTGGTCAGGACAGTGATAAGCATTCTGTCATAACGATAGTATAGTATGTCCTTTATTGGTTCGAAAACAGTTCCGTAAATCATCAGACGCTCCGGTTCACATCCAAGGTCGTCTATCAACAGAACTTCCATTGTTTTTGCTTTCTCGAATTGATAGCGAGTCTCTTCACTCCTGAAGTAATCCACTATTTGACAGGCATTGAGACATGAGACCGAATAATATTTCCGTCCTAACCCCATGACTTTTTGAAGGGCCTTGACCATCGTTGTCTTACCGGTTCCGCAAGTGCCATAGAGAATCAGGCCAGGGCTACTTCTCTTCATAAGCCAATTGCTTATCTTTTCAATCCGTTTCAGAGTAATCTCGTCCAGCGGGCAGAGTATTCCTCTGGATTCCATCTGTGCCGAATATGAGCTGGCGAGAAGTTGCATTACATCGGATTGTGAGAGCTGCCCCAATCTGCCACAAAGTTTATAAGGTGTCGTGTCCGTCAAATTCGATTGTACCTTCTGAATCAGGTAGCCTATGCTTTGTTCGTTTAACAAATCCATAATCTTCAGTTTGAATAATATTATTACTTATATGTATTTGTGGTGCATAGTACGCACCGCCGAAAGTGCACCGTGTGCACCTTGAAGGTGCGCCGCGTGCACCGGTGAACGCCGTGCACCGGTGAATGGCGTGCACCAGTGCAAATTTGACCTGGGTGGTGTCCTGACATTTCCCTATTGCAGGTTCGTAGCTGGCTGTCCCGTTCGTTTCCTTGGGGATCTTCCGTATCAGGCCTATGCCCTGCAGACATTTGAAGATCTGTTTGCATTCCCTGTCGGACACCCTGCATTTTTCCGCCACATACCTCTGCCGATAGACAGGAATCCCACCTATCCATTTGGTGAGGATGAAGGAAAAGATGCGAGCCATCATTTCCGACAGTTTCAGGTCCGTGAAGAGAAAGTCGTGCACCTTTGTGTATGGCTCCGTTTCTTTCATATCGGACGCCGTTACTGGTTCTCACGCCGGATTTCTCTCTGCGTCCTCTGATACTCGTCGGCCAGGGCTCTGGCCTTGCCAACGTTGAAGATGATCTTGCGACCGACCTGAGAAACGATGGCATCGTCCAGTACTCCTTCCTTCTTGAGCATGTAGATGGTGCTTTGGCAGCACCCTATCTTCTGGGACAGTTCGGTGATTCCGTGGGCATATTCAATGACATCCTTCGATTCTTCGCCTGCGGCCGCATTCTCCCTGCCCAATTCGTTCAGCTGGAGGAATTCTTCCCCCGTCATCTGCCAGATCGGCTTTGCCAGAAGCTGGCTGAGTGTTGGTTTTGTTTCCATATAAATTCGATTAAGGTTATTAACTGAAAAACCGCCTCCAAATGGAAGCGGTTGCAATTATAT
>CAMEWE010000065.1:0-3706 GCA_945939695.1 uncultured Bacteroidales bacterium | reverse complement strand
GGATAGATGAATATGATGCATTATTCGCAATTACCAGGCTTCCCACACCCATAAACTGCCATCGCGAAAAGTCATCTCAGTCAAATCGGTAGAAACCTTACCCTTGCAAAGGGTCCAAGTGTAGCCACCGTCAGAAGAACATAAGATACCACGTGTAGGTGTAAACAGGCCCAAAACAAGATTATCACCACTTGAGCATGCATGGGTAATACACACGCCTGTCAAACCACAAAAATTATTCGATGTGTCTTCGATGCTATTGTTGACAATATGGAAGGCAGTGATTCCTTTAGAAACCCTATCAATACATATTACGCACAAATGATTGTTACCGCAATCAAGGACGCCTTCAACATTAGGTAAATCAAAAAATAACGAGGAATCATTCCTGACAATCTCCAAATGGCCCTCTTCAGCTATCCAATAGCCATCCGATAACCTGCCCGCTGAGCCAAAGGAAGGGAAATCCCGGATACGTTTTGCTTCAAAATTCTTGTCCAACATCCATAATACCCGTCCTTGTTCCAACACATACACTTGACCATCGCTCCCCAACCAAAGGCTCTTAATACCCTGGAATGTTTGTTCTGACAGCCTCATCTCGTGAGAATCCACATCAAATGAAAATACTCTTATTGGTGGATCGCTTCCCGGAGTCATTTTTCTAATGTCAGGCATAATACCGCCATAGATGCAATTATTACCGATTGCATATGTTTTGTCAAAATCATCCCATCCCCTGAGAAACAATAAGCTGTCCGTAATGAAAATCGTATTGTTATGCCTTGGGAAATCGTCAGACTTGATAATGCTTTGCCGAGTTACAATATACATGGAGCCATCATCATACAATAATGCCTCTGACCTTTGATAGTCTCCAAAGCTGTCTTTTTCAGATGCAGCTATTTCAGTTGGGGGGAAACGAAAATGCCTTATATCAACAGGAGAATCTTCAAAAGAAGGAATAGGTATACATGAACAACAAGCATAGATGCTAACAAGCATACTGGTAAAGGATCTTATTTTTATCATCTTCATTATCTTTACTTTATTTCAGACTGTCTTAAAGTTCTCTTAATGCATTCTGCGCATCCTCCCCTTCTGCAGAATAGATTTCTATATTTTGGTCATTTCATCTTTTACCCACTTTTTCCCTGATTCGGAAAGTTCTGACGATAACTTTAAAAATTTGCACGCATATTTGTAACCAAAATCATTGTAGTAAGTTGAAACTGTAGGAGAGGCAATTAAACCTCTTTTGTACAAATTTCTCCCTCGTATATCAAAGAGCCGATGTATCTGGTCGTCCAGTAGCCGTCATCCGGAGTCGTTACCCCTGCTCTCGTCCCGTCTGCGTAATAAACCGTCTCGCAGAGCAAGGTGCCCTCCGCAGCTGTATCCTCCGGGTCATGGCCGATGACTTCCGATGCCAAGTTAAGCAGATTATAGCGGATTTCAAACAGCGGAGCGGATTGGAGACGCTTCCGAAAACTCCGCGATGCCCTATCGCCAGAATGGAAGCATCGCGGAGAACCTAACGTGTTTACATAAAATACCTATCGTTTGTCTGAGATATCAAAAATCTTTTCCATCGTGGATTGATCCAAGATTTGTCCATTATCTGTATTTAGCGCTTCACAGAAGTCCACGACCAGCTCCTCAATAAATGGATAGATGTTTTTCAATGACTTGCTGAAGTAGAATTGTATCCAGAACATATACTCGGGAAGAACACGCTTTCTTTCTGAGAGCAGAAGGGGCTTATGATCGTCCCAAATTGGAGTATACCATTCATTAGTGAACTCGGCCAAATACAACCTGTTTTTCCTTATATCTATGGTTCCGCCAGAGCTGGTGAGGTTTGTAATAAATTTCTGAGGTGCTTCGTCATCAAATATCTTCTTCAACGGATGTCCACCGCCCCACTTGTCCGGCTTCAGCCGACCTCCCTTATAGTTACAAACGAAGTCCAGCGCTTTTTCTGCTACGGGATGCGTGGCCTTTGGATGAGCGATATCAAAGGCACACATCTCCTTTACGGAAAAATTCATATCAGTGCTGGTATAGTAATCCAAATACACCGGATCCATAATATTATCACGGACTTTAATTATTGCCAGATAATTGTTGTAATCAAAATTTCCCATTGTCTAATGTATTAAGTCTAATTTACTATTTGGATTTAGGCCCCAGATCAGGTCTTCTTACTATTTCATTAGTCGGTATATTTATGGAGACATGCGTATTGTCTCCGACATAAAGAAAAAAGTCCATATTCAGGTCTTTAGCCAACTGGCGTTCCGCTTTTATTTGAGTTGTATTATATTGAGCCTTAACGTCTTTAATTTCTATTATTGCTCCATCCATCGAGTCAGGAATGGTTTTAACAGGCGCTCCATCAACCCTTGCTTCCTTGGTTTTCGTGTTCTTGGTAGCCCCAATATCCTCAAGTACTCTTGCTTCGCTTTGACGCCCACGAGCTGTGTTCTTTGCAATCGAGCTTGCATCTGTCGCCTTGTCTGCGGCCTTGACAACATCAGCGGTTTTGTCTGCTCCTCGGGCGGCTTTGAGCGCTGTACCAGCCCCTCCAGGGATTACTGGAATAATCATCGCAGCAACATCAAGGACCAAGCCTGCACCATCAGCAATGGCAGCACTGCTATTTCCTTGCTTAATGTTTGAGACAAGACTCGTTACATCTAACACCACGTTGGCGATGTCCCAAAGAGTCTCAGGAAAATTGCCGTCCGGATCCACCATCATCACCGGATTCCCGGCGCAGTACCCGTACGGCGTCATCCCGTAGTACTTCTCGGCCATCGGGTCCACCTGCATGAAGATGCAGCTGACGGGGTCGTAGGCGCGTGCACCGAAGTGCTGGTAGCGCTCGCCCTTGAGCCAGTGCGGAGTGATGTCGCCGTCGGCAGTGTCATATCCGCCCCACATCTCGTTCTCCTTCCCGCTGAAGCCGAAGAAGCTGCTTCGGGCTGATGGGTTGCCTACTGTCAGGCCGTCGCCGCTCATTCTCACCCCGAACGGCAGGTAGTCAGTCCTGCTGATGACCGTGTGCCTGTCCTCAGCAATCACCCGCACGCTGCCCAGATGGTCACGCAGGAAGTACTGCATCTTGCCGCTTTGCAGGTCGATGTAGCCGAAATCCGTCACTACTCCCTTCGGATAGAGGAACTCGGCGTCTCCATCACATATCAAAGAACTTACATATCTGGTAAACCAATGACCATTATCCGGACGCCGCACTCCCGACCTCGTCCCGTCCGCGTAATAAACCGTCTCGCAGAGAGGGATTGCTGCCGACACGCCGTTGCCTGCTGACGCAAAGACGCTGTCCGCACTCTCCTCCGTGTCATGGCCGATGACTTCCGATGCCAAGTTAAACAGATTATAGCGGATTTCAAAGCGGAGCCTCAACAGACCTGCATAAGCAGTTCTCATCCACCCTTGAGGTGCTTGATGAGATGCGCTCAATAAGATGTGTGGAGCACACCGGAAAGGCAAAGCCTAAGACAACGGAGCTGGAGCATTAATTGTACAAAATGAATCAAAATTCACGAGGATAGATGAAATAAAAACTCAGCGAAGAAAGAACTTCGCTGAGAATCAATAAACAGAAATTGCGGCAACAGCAGTCACTATGATGCATTATTCGCAATTACCAGGCTTCCCACACCCATAAAATGCCATCGCG
>CAMEWE010000064.1:0-3841 GCA_945939695.1 uncultured Bacteroidales bacterium | reverse complement strand
CTATGATGGGGATGGTCCCGCTGCGATTTCCGACAATCAGACTGTCAAGTGTATGTTTACAAAAGATGAGAAGGTCCGCAACGGCCAGAGGGTCACTGTCAGGACTCTTCAGGAAATCTCGGTAGATGGGACTGTAATTCCTGCCAATACCCATCTGTCAGCCGTATGCAATCTGAATGAAAGACTCAATCTGAACATCTCAAGTGTTGAGATAAATGGACGTATTTTATATCTTGATTATGAAGCTTATGACTATGATGGAAACAAGGGGATTTACTGCCCTGAAACATCTGCTTCCAGAAACAGCAGGACTGTAGCTGACCAGGCTGTCAGCACCGGGACTTCCATCGTAGGAGGGCGTTTAGGCAGTGTAGCGAATGCTGTTGTCAGGACCGGAGCAAGCCTGTTCCGGAACGCTTCGGGAGAGAGCTATGTCAATCTGAAAAGCGGTTATGAATTCTATATAATGAAGAAACAATGAAGAGAGTACTTTCGACAATGATGACACTGATGTCAGCCGTTATGCTGAAAGCCCAGGCACCTGACACTCTCAGGTTATCCAGCCTGTTTACCACACACATCGTATTCAGAAATGAACTCGAATATGTAGACATCTCCAACAAGGCCCTCGCAGGAAAAGTTCTCGAACAAAGTAGCAACGTTCTGGCTCTGAAGGCAAGGGCTCCCTTTGATTACGAGACCACAGTTACTGCACTAGAAAATGACGGAACAATACACACATATATCGTCATTTATGATGAATCACCTAAAGAATTGGTACTGGACTATAGGAAAGCCTTCAGATCCTCTGAAATCAGCGGAAATCAGCCCCAGTCCGGACTTGCCGGTCCGGATTCCGTAGACATATCAGGGCGAAGGCAGAAACTGTTCCATATCGCTGACAGACATTACGGAATCAGCGTAATCTGCGAAGACGTCTTTATCAAGGATGACCGGACTTGGTTTATCCTGTCCCTGAAAAACAAGTCCGGCATCAACTACAGATGTAGCGATGCCGGCTTTGTGGTGGAATCAAGAAAGAAAACCAAAAGAAGTGTAGAATTCGGAAAGACGCTCTCTCCGGTCAAGATCCTTGGCAACCTGAGCGCTGATGCGGGTTCTTCCTCAAAGATGGTATGCCTGCTTGACAAGGTCACTCTTGCTGATGATCAGGTTCTGAGAATATATATCTATGAGGATGGAGGCTCAAGGAATCTCAATCTCTCCCTAATCCCCAAAGATGTCAACGGGGCAAGAGGAGACCGGCTCTAATCCATTGTTCCAACATATTTCAATTGATTCCTGACGTGTTTGTCCTGTTCCGGATAGACACGTCTGCTTTCATTGCTGTAGTACCAATCCTTGACTTCCTTGTCTATGAAGACAAGTCTGCGGCCCAGTTTGATGTGTGGAATATCACGGTGCTGGACCCACTTGTAAATGGCGAACTTGCTGCAATTGAGCAATTCACTGACTTCCTTGACATTCAGGTACATGGCCTCAGTGTCGTTTGATTTCTTCTTGTCCATCCTGGCATTGGTTTCGGCGATTGTCTGGCAAAGGCCGTTGATGTCGGAGACCTCTTTCTGCAAGTTCTGGAATCCCTCCAGAAGTTGCCCTACGGCAGACGGAAGCTGCTCGAATGTAAGCTTGTCATTCATCTTTATGTTCTTTATCATATAGCATTTCAAAATATTGCTTAGGGTTCATTCTGTTGAACTTCAACTGTTCAATCACAGGGGAGAGTTCTTCCCTAGTGAGGTTTGAGGATATCGTCTGCGGATTGGCATTGCAGAAGTGAATGGGGAATACCGCTTTAAGGAACTTGCCGGCAGCATCGATTTTGTATCCGATGGCCTTGTTGATTCCCCAGAACATCCGACCAAGGTCGTGGCACTTTATTTTTGGGGATGCCCATACCTCCAGATACCTGCTTGCATCAAATTCATTGGGGAAGTCATCATGATACCGTTTGATGTTTCTGTACAGCATTGCGACTCCCTCTTTTGTCGAGTAAGGAAGAAATACTTTGTTCAGATAGCACAGTATCCCTTTGATGAACTTCAAGTCATCTGCCTTGACGGGATTTCTGTATTCCTGAAGCTGTCTCTGGAGCTCCTCCCGGGCAGATTTCTCGGCAAAGTATCTCCTGACAACCGTGTCATATAAAGCACGGTCCACTTGTCCTGACGTTCTTTGTTTATCCATAACTATTTCTTTATTGTTTTATCTTTCAATGATATTCTGCTGATGGTTTCAACCTTCTTCTCTCCGACCAGTTCGGCATATATCTGTGTCGTCTGGACATTTGAATGGTTCAGCATCTTGGAAACCGTGTATATGTCCGAACCTGCGGCTATCTGGAGAGTGGCGTATGTGTGGCGGAAGCAATGGAATGTGATGTGCTTCGTGATTCCGGCATCACTGATCCACTTCGGGAGGTCATTGTACAGCATTTCACGCTTCAGCCCTTTGAATATGATACCCTTTTTCCTTCTCCCGCAGTAAGACCTTGCTTCGTTGCTTATTGGGTTGTCTGCAATCTCGCCTGTCTTGACTATTGTCTTATGTATTGTATAGCAACCATACTGGTTTTTGATCAGATCCTCCCACCGCAGGGTCTTTATGTCACTGATTCGCAATCCCGTCAGGCAAGAGAACAGGGAAGCCCTCTTCAGGACGTCATTATCGCAGGGAGTGTCAGCCAAAGTGCGGAGTTCTTCCAGCGTAAGGTAGGGTTTGCTGACCTTCACCGTCTTGATTGGAGTAATGAAATCATTCAGGTTTTTTGTCAGCCAATGTTCACGGTATGCAATCTTCAGCATGGCCCGGAAAAGAGAGAAGTACGCTGCGGCAGAGTTTCTCTTGAGTTTGGCACCCTCCTTATTATTGTTTTCGCTGTTCAATATCCACTCCTTGTACTTTTCGCACAGTTCTTCAGTAAGTTCCTCAAAACGGCAACTGCCACCCATGAACTCTTTGAAGTGCAACAGTGCTGCACCCCATTTGCCACCCTTCTGTTTGCAGACCTGCTCAAAGTAGCGGATAGCGTCTTCCCGTTTTCGTGTCTTGTCAATGAATCCATACGATTCTCCGGCAAGCAGCATCATTCTTTTGCTCTTGATGATTTCGGCCATCTCTATCATACTCTTGTTATGCTCGCGTTCGAAAGTGGTTTTCGGATTGGGGAACATTTCCAGCTTGAGTGCTTCCCATCTGATCGCCTTATTCGTGCGTGGGTTCCTGATTGGCGGGTAATACTGGAGATATAGGTAAACCCTTCCACTTCTCATTGTACGTTTTCGTATATAAATGCTGTTCATCTCTTTTTCGTAGCTTTTGCGATGTAAAGTTGATAAATATTTTCGTAAATACAACGAATATTTGGTATTTCGTCAAGTTTTCGTCAAATCTGCAAGCAAAATTCCTTCTCGAAATCAGCTTTAAGAATCTTCACTATCTTCCCGACCTTGACCTTTCTTATATTATGGCCCTTGAGAAAAGTGTCTACCTGATCTCTGTTCATCCCATATTTGGCCATTATTTCTTCGATGGTTATGTACTGACCGGATGCCTGTTGCAGCATATCCAGATAGAATCCTCCCTTGATGGCATCCACGTGCAGTTTTGAATAGTATGTACGCCTCTGGACAATCTTCTTCGGAACCACGTAGTCAAATGCCATAGAATACACTGCAGAAGGGGTCATACCGAACTTTTCAACTATCTCGGCGGTTGAATACCATTCCGTAATCTCAGGATGCGGGTCCTCCTGGCGTTGAGCATATACCTTGTCCACATCAGCTTTTGGATAGATTCTACGCCCGAACATCAGTTTCTC
>CAMEWE010000063.1:0-3976 GCA_945939695.1 uncultured Bacteroidales bacterium | reverse complement strand
TCTTCGACTCTGCACCACCCTATCGTAATCGGAACTATGACGGAAAAAGGAAAGAGGAGGCAGCTCCTCAGGAGCTGATGGCTCCGGGCAACGGTTCTATAAAAGGTGGAAGCGAGGTGAACGGTGGGAAAAATGTGAACGGCGAGAGATACACCACCGTAAAGGAGGTGGCTGAGCGCTATGGACTCTCGCTGTCCGGCACCGACAAAATTCTCAAGGAGGCCGGCCTCACCATAATCAAGCACAAGGGGAAGAACTACTATTATCTCAACGAGGTTGAGTCCCTGTTCCGCAAGCGCCAGGCCGAAAGCCATCCGGAAATCTCAGAGTGGTACACCTGCGCTGAGATTCAGGAGAAGTACCAGCTGAAACCTGCCAGCATCTATGACATCGCAAGCACCTTCCGGATACCTACTAAGAAGGTACACAATGTCACATACTACTCAAAAGTCCACTTCGATATGTCCAGGGGGATAAAGCCGGCGGACTCAGAAATGTGGTACACGGTCCAGGAAGCGATGGAGAAGTATGGTCAGACTCGCGACCAGGTGTACAATGTGCTGCGTTACAATAATATCCAGCGGGTGCAGGTAGGACGCAGCGTAAAGTTCCGCAGGTGCGACTATGACGAGGCAATGAAATTCAGTGTAATCTCCAACAAATAAGGAATATGGAAAAGCCGACAACCAAACGTATCACGTTCGACGAAATGCCAAACGTAATTGCCCAGCTGAGTGTGGATATTCTGGAAATGAGCAATGCACTCCATATTCTGATGGAGGAAGTTGAAGGACTCAGGGAGCATATTATGGCGAAGCCTGTAAGTGCACGACGTATTCCGGTGAGTTTTGAACGTGCCTGCGAAATCACAGGCAAGGCAAAGAATACGATGTACCGTTACACGAGCCAGGGACTCATTCCTCATTACAAAAGAGGAAAGACTGTGTACTTTTTCGAGGACGAATTGCTTGAATGGGTACGGAACAGCCGCATCGAAACCCTGCTTGAACGTCAGGACAGCCAAGACCGAAACATACTGTCAATTCAAGCTAAATCAAATACAATCAAATAATTATCATTTTCCGATTTTCCCAAACTCATACCAAACATCCAGAGAGTGACAGTGTTTGACAAAATAATTGCTTTCCTTTGCGGCGAGAAGCAAACGGAAAGTAAGTAACGCTAACAAAAAATAAATATGGCAACAAAAGTAAAACTCGATAAGCATTATTTGAAGAATGGCACAACCACTCTTCACATTGCTTACTATCCGCCCTTCTACGACAAGCGTACGCGCAGGACAATCAAGTCCGAGAATCTGAATCTCTTTCTCTATACCCACCCGAAGACAAAGGTGGAAAAAGACCACAACGAAGACATTGACCAGCTCGCAAAGGCGATTCTCTCCAAGCGGATAGTCTCGGTACATAATCAGGAATACGGTTTCCTGGACAAGAGTGTCAAGAAAGAGGATTTCATTGAATATTTCCGTACTGTCAGCAATGGCAGGCACTCCAAATGGGACGGAGCACTGAAGCAGTTCATCAAGTTCACCGGCGGCAAATGCACTTTCGGTATGGTGACCGTCGATTTCTGCAAAAGGTACAGGGAATTCCTGCTGCACGATGCGATAAATGTCAGGACAGGAGCGCGTCTGACGCAGAATTCCGCCTCAGGCTACTTCGCGACTTTCCGTTCCCTGTTAAGACGCGCCTACGTAGACAAACTGCTGGAATCCAACCTCAATGATTTCTTTGACGGAATTCCGATGAAGAAGACGAAGATTCCGTATCTGACCATTGATGAGATCCACAAGTTGATGTCCACTCCATGCATGTACGACGTTCTTCGCCGCATAGCCATATTCGGCCTGTACACGGGACTTCGTATCAGCGACCTGGAGTCTCTGACCTGGGAGAACATCGTACGTGCTCCGGACGGCAGCTGGTGCATACGGAAGGAGATTCGCAAGAGCGCACGAGAGGAGACCATCCCGGTCACAGAAGAGGCTTTGTACTGGTGCGGCGAGCGTAGCTCAGGCAAGGTTTTCACAGGTTTCACCAGGACAATGATTTCCGGTCCCTTCCATAAGTGGATCGAGGATGCAGGCATCACGGACAAGCACATAACCTTTCACTGTCTGCGCCATACCACTGCCACAACAATGTGCAGCAAGGGTGTGGATGTCTATCTTGTCTCCAAGATGCTCACTCACTCCAACGTCCAGACAACCCAGATCTACGCGGAGGTCAGCGACGGGAACAAACGGATGGCAGCGGAGCGTATGTCCGAAGTCATGCACAATGCTCTTTGCATTCCAGACGATACACAATCAAAAGAAAATCAATAAATTTGCAATATGAGTCAAAACAAATTCTTCAAGTACGTAAGGAACTATTTTGTAAGGTTGCCTTTAAGTAATCATATACGTTACTTTCTTCCATTAGTGTATGGGGGCGGTTTATTTATTACAATCTCTCTATGTTGGATCAGATATGCAAGGAATATTGACACACTTTACGAAGTACTGATAGAGTGTGCCATCATGGTGCTGGGTACTCTGATTTTTATACCATTAATCCTATGGATTATAAACGCATGGTGGATATTATTTGATGCATTCAGACAAGCTTTTTCTGAATTTTTTCATGGAATCAAGGGTGACAATATTGTCAAAAGTCCTGGTGAAGAGGAATTCATGTGCTCGCTGGATTTAGGAAATCGGCCATTTTTCAGCAAGAATTCCGAAACTTCGTGGTTTAAGGAGAATAAAATCATAATTATTGAGATATCGGAGGATATAGACGACCAGACAGGTGAACCATTGGCTCTCATGGAACCAAAGCAGATATATCTTCCGGAAGGAAAGAATATAGAAAAAGAGATGCTGAACAGTCGTAAAGTGGATATGCTGTATCAGGGGGTAATGAAGTACATATCAGAAGTACTGAAGGACTACCTGACCGGGGACCGGATGGAAACATATGTGAACAACATCTTCGATCTGAGAGAATCAACGAACCCCGAGTCCTGTGCCCGAAACCTCGCTGTCGTATCCGAAAATGAGCATTTATACAATATGTCAAATCCCCGTAAACGAATGTACAAGTACGACATATATTCACTTATCGCAAACCTGCGCCCGCTGACCATGGGTGAAGGAGTAACCAACGGAACACTGTACCTCGCATACAGGCAGATGTTTCCCGGAGTGTTCGCCAGAGTCAAGGAGGATTCATTTGCACAGAGCCTCTCCAAATCCGAGAGGTACGACTCGGAAAACCACATTATCCCCAATGAGGTGATTCCGAGACTGTACCAAAGGACTCAGAACGCGATTATAGAATACTTCATCAGCCTTGCCCAGACCCCGGAGTCCTAAACGTTCACCAGCTTTCGCAAGCGCTCGCAATATCAATCTGTCACCAAACAGATTTCAAACTTATATCAAATTGCCAATGTCTTACCAATCAAGGCATTGGCTTGCTTTATTTATATCTTACCTTCATATATTTGCAGCACATCAAAACAACTGCAACGTATGAAAGAAACCGACACAAAACGCATCTCTTTCGATGAGATGCCGGCCGCAATGGCGACCATGATGGAGGACATCCGTCAGATCAAGAATTCTCTTCTTCACCCGGACGAGCCCGTACAGAAGAAGCGCGATCCCATCAGCTTCGAAAGAGCCTGCGAAATCGTAGGCAAGGCGAAGAACACTATGTACCGCTACACGAGTCAGGGTCTGATCCCGCATTACAAGCGAGGCAAGACAGTCTATTTCTTCGAGGACGAACTCATGGCCTGGGTCCGCGAAGGAAAGTGCGAAAGCATTGACGAAAGACTCGCAGAAGCCGAGAAGAATATCGTTCAACTGGCGCCGAAATCCAGACGCTGATTGCCTGAAGGAAACGAATGCATTGAGGTGGTTAGCGAGTTTATATTCCGGCCTTGCCGAAATTACTCGCCGCTC
>CAMEWE010000062.1:0-4022 GCA_945939695.1 uncultured Bacteroidales bacterium | reverse complement strand
GTGGTAAATGAAAGATATAAAGACAAAATACCGATGATTATTACTTCGAATTATGGCGTGGAAACTCTTTCAGAACGACTGGACTATTCGGTTTTTTCTCGACTGGTAGCTATTTGTAAGGTTGTTGAAATGCGTGGAATTTATTACAGAATGAAAGATTATCTGTGCTGAATGTGTGAAAAACAGAAGGCGTTTCGGAGAGAAATTACGTTCGATCCGAACGCCTTTTCTGGTGTGCCGGGCATGGCGCAGTTCTAACGGGTGAAAGTCCCGTCACGGGTATTTACCGCCAAGTGTAGCGAACCACAAGCCGGAAGCAGCAATGCCAAGGGGGAGGAAGTGGTGTAGCAAAGCCGATGAGCCTACGAACAGAAACCGGATATGAGGCTAAATGGCGGGCAAGGTTGCCTGACAAACCGAAGCCCAAAAGGTAAACGTAACGCCAAGCGAGTAAATCCGGAGGTTGTGCGGCGAAAGAACTGAGTCTTACCCCGGGAGGCCTGGGTAGCGTGCAAAGGCACGTGCGATAAAAAGCTCATACCCAGGAGTCAGCTGAGACCATAGTATCCCATAGCACCGATGGGGAAGGGTCTAATGTCAATGTATTGCAAATCGCTGTAAGCAAGGTCAGAACAGTCCGAAATCGAGGATATGCCCAACAAGCAGGAACGTAGGTCTGCGGAGGCAAAAGGTAGAGGGGACGATTTCCGACAGCTTTACGAGCAGAAAGAGGAGCAACAAGTGGAATTGATTGAATGGATATTACAGGACAGAAATATTGACGAGGCAATAAAAGCAATCAAGCGAAACAAAGGTGCCGCCGGCGTTGATGGAATGACGGTGGATGAACTCGATGCTTACTTTGCTCTCCACAGAAAGGAGATAAAAGTTCAAATCCGTGAGGGCAATTACAAGCCGAGTCCGGTACGAAGGGTCTACATACCCAAAGCCAATGGCAAGAAGAGGCCGCTCGGGATACCGACAGTAGTGGACAGAGTAGTACAGCAGATGGTGGCACAGATATTGTCACTCGGCTACGACAAGTACTTCTCTGACTACAGTTACGGATTCCGGCCGAACCGAAACTGTCAGCAGGCTGTAGAGAAAGCACTCGAATATCTTAATGAAGGATATGAGTGGGTGATAGACCTTGACATCGAGAAGTATTTCGACACTGTGAACCACGACAAATTGATTTCCATACTCAGAGAACGCATCAACGATGCGAAAACGCTACGACTGATCCGACAGTTTCTACGAGCAGGAGTCATGGAAGACGGACTGACAAGTCCGAGCGAGGAAGGTGTGCCTCAGGGCGGACCACTAAGTCCCGTGCTGTCCAACGTCTATCTCGACAAGTTCGACAAGGAACTCGAATCAAGAGGACTCTGCTTCGTCAGATACGCTGACGACTGCAACATCTTCGTCAGAAGCGAAATGGCGGCTGACAGAGTCATGAAGTCTGTAACAAGCTGGCTGGAGCGAAAGCTACGGCTGAATGTGAGCGCGACCAAGACGAAAGTCGTCAGACCCACCAAGAGCAACTTTCTGGGATTCACATTCTGGAAAGGCGCGAACGGATGGAAATGCAGACCAGCAGATGACCGCAAGAAGAGACTGTATGACAAGACCCGTGCGATACTCTGCAGACGGAAGGCGGCGTCGAGGACGATAAAGTCCACATTCATGCAGCTGAACTGGCTCATCCGAGGATGGGTGAACTACTACCGAATCGGCAGTATGAAGGGATTTCTTGACGAATATGGACAATGGCTCAGACACAAAGTGAGGGTAGTGATACTCAAGCAATGGAAGAAGCCAAAGCGTATTTATCTGAACCTACAGAAGCTGAACCGAATAGTAGGGTGCAAATTCACGGATGAAGAAATACTCAAGGTAGCATGCAGTCGCCTTGGGTGGTACAGACGATGTGGAATGTACGTAGTGAATTACGCACTGAACCCCGAAATACTTGGGCGCAAAACAAAAGACCGGCCAGGACTGGTCGATCCTTTGGCGTATTATCTGAGTTAATACTTGACTCTACGTTGATGTAGCGCCGTATACCTGGCCGGTACGTACGGTGCAACGGGAGGGTGAGAGGAAACTCTCACTCTACCCTATTATGACGGGCATGCCGTCAGTCTGTGGTGAAAGTCCACAAGGGGCGTAGTTGCCGACGAACCCCATAGCGATTCCCAAGGTTTGCACCGCGAGATGCAGGCGAGAAGAAGGGATAGCGAAATCGTAGCCTGACGAACAGAAACCTAATACCAAGGCTTGCATAGCGGATGAGCGGGCCGAAAGCCGTAAAGTCCAAAGGGCAACCGTAACCTATGCAGGTAGATTAGGCAGGTAGACGAGGAAAGACTGACGACTTATCCCGTGAGGTCTCACAGGCGGTCTCATTAGCCGTAGTAACAACGAACTGTGAGAAGTCAGCCGAAGCCATAGTAGTGTTGAAGTCTCTGTAATGGAGACGGAGCGAAGGGCTGAACAATTCAAGAGTCAAATGGACTTGCGAAAGTACGCATCCATACTCGACGAGGAAGGTAGTAGCGAAGACGTAACGGAGTGAAACTTCCATAGGAGATAGAGGTATAGAGGATGTGAAGCATAACAAAGAAAGGAGACAAATCCAAATGTCCGTACTGCTTGAGAGAATACTCAGTAGAGGAAATATGTACATGGCACTTGAAAAGGTAAAAGCCAATAAAGGTGCAGGTGGAATTGATGGAATTGAAATAGATGAAATCGACCAGTATCTCCGAGAAAACTGGGTAGAAATCAGAGACAAGATTCGAAGAAGAAAGTACAAGCCACAGCCGGTAAGAAGAGTAGAAATACCCAAGCCAAACGGCGGAGTGCGAAATCTTGGAATACCTACAGTAGTGGATAGAGTCATTGAACAGGCAATAGCACAGGTGCTGACACCAATAGCAGAACCACATTTCAGTGAATACAGCTACGGATTCAGACCGAATCGCAGAGCCCAGCAGGCAATCGTCAAACTGCTCGAATACTTCAATGACGGATATACTTACATTGTAGACATAGACCTTGAGAAATTCTTCGATAATGTGCCACAGGACAAACTCATGACATTGGTGCACAAACTCATAAACGACCCCGACACGGAATCACTCATTAGGAAATACCTTAATGCAGGAGTAATGGTAAAGGGAAAGTATGAGAAAACCACCAAGGGAACCCCGCAGGGAGGAAATCTTTCACCCCTTCTCAGCAACATAATGCTGAACGAGCTTGACAAGGAACTCGAAGCAAGAGGTCTTCACTTCGTAAGGTATGCGGACGACTGCGTGATAACAGTAGGAAGCAGTGCAGCCGCAAACAGAGTAATGGCAAGTGTGACGAAGTGGATTGAGAAGAAACTCGGGCTTAAAGTGAATGCCACTAAGTCAAAGGTGACAACACCAACGAAGCTCAAATACCTCGGATTCGGATTCTGGAAGGATAGTACAGATGGAAAATGGAAGGCAAGACCGCACAAGGATTCAATCAAGAGATTCGAGAGAAAACTAAAGCAACTGACAAAGAGAAGCTGGTCAGTGACAATGGATTATCGAATCATGAGACTGAACCAGGTCATTCGCGGATGGATAAACTATTTCAGAATAGGCAGTATGAAGAACACCTTAAAGCGAATAGACGAGCATCTGCGAACAAGAATGAGAATTGTCATATGGAAGCAGTGGAAGACAAGAGAGAAGCGCCTCTGGGGATTGAGGAAACTCGGAGCACCCATATGGATGGCGAAGCAGTCAGTGGGATTCGGAAACCACTATCAAGCGGTCGCAAAGACCACAGGCCTGCATCTCATAAGTAAAGAAATCCTCGCAAGGCGAGGACTTCTAAGTTGTTTGGATTATTATTTGAATTGAACCGCCGTATGCCGAACGGCATGTACGGTGGTGTGAGAGGGGCTACGAGTTAGCCCCTACTCGATTATGCTTTTTTGCAGGAAGAAGCCCGCCGGCGGGAATAATAAGTCCGTTCTTTAT
>CAMEWE010000061.1:0-4045 GCA_945939695.1 uncultured Bacteroidales bacterium | reverse complement strand
GTGAATTGAGAAAAGCGTCAAGTTTTTCGCGCAGACGCCTTAACTATTTGATATTTAATTAGTTAACAATTGATGTATCGGAAAATAGAACATCATCGGCAAAAATGGACAAACCAAAATAACTAACTATTATTCAGTTACTTATCCCAAAAGGTTAAGTTTAACAAATAGTTATTTATTGATGGTTTTCTACCGATATTGTCGTATATTTGTACCGCATTTGTACCTTGTGCGGTACAAAATTTCTTGTGTTATCCAACATCTTCCATAGGTTATTCGCACTTTGAACAAAGGTGAACAACCTTGAACAATGTTGAACAACATCTTTCGGTAGAACCTCGGCACAATGTTATGCCTTCATCAGTTCCTACTTTCAAGAAAATTTGTCTGCACTGCGGACAAGAGTTCGTAGCCTACAACACAAGAACAGACTACTGCTCTGACAGATGCTCAAAACTGGCCTACAAAGAGCGCAAGCGAATTGAACGCCTGAAAGAAACCAGCCTAGAAGTAAGGGAGAACGAACGTCTCATCCTCCTTGACAAGAATTGGCTATCAATCTCTGATGCTGCAAGACTTCTTCAGATGTCACGAACGACTCTATACAAAGTCCTTCAGCACAATGGAGTTGAACTTCGCAAATTCACGGCCCGCACGGTCCGCGTTGCCCGGGAAGACCTCGAGCACATCTCGGAAACCCGAGAGACACTAATTAACAACACAATCCAGAACCAGGAAGAAAACCTCGGCAACTGGATGTCAAAGAAACAGGTTATGGAAAAGTATGGGATATCCGACAGTGGCATGTATCAGGTCCTAAAAAGACGTGGCATAAAGCCTCATAAAATAGGTACTATGTCATTCTTCGACAAAGACGAAATGTACCGCGTATTCCATAAGGAGGAACTCGAGGGCGTCAATGAATGGTACACCTTCGCGGAACTCACCGAATCCACCGGAATGAAACTCGCAACCCTATACGACTTCTGTTCAAAGTACAATATCCCACGTAAACGAGACAAAGACGGCCGTGGACTGATTTCTAAAAAGCATTGGGATCGAGCAAGAGGCAACAACATCGACAAGGATGCCTTCTACACACCTGATCAAATTGCAGAAAAGTACAAGATGTCACGAAATCACCTATACACAGTACTCAAAGAGAAGCAGGTCCAGCGCATCAAGATTGGCTGCACTACCTATTTCGACCGTGAGATCATAGACCAGATATTTGAATACCGACTCGCCAAAATACAATAATCAATGAGTACCACAAAAGTTACACTTCGCCAGCGCGAATACCCAAGCGGAAAAATATCCCTTTACCTTGACTTCTACCCTGCCCTTCTAAACCCGCGCACACGTGAATACAGCAGAAGAGAGTATCTTGGCATCTATCTTATGAAGAGTCCGCGCACTGCTGCAGACCGCAAGGCTAATGCTGTCAAACTTAAACAGGCGCAGGCCATCCGAGCAGAGCGGGAAATCGCAATAATCAACGAGCAGTACGGATTCCTGGATAAGAGTAAAGGAAAACTCGATGCAGTGGAGTACTTCTACTCCATTCTCAACGAGCACGACAAGAAATGGCGCATCGTCTATGAACACTTCAACTATTACACAAAAGGCAAGTGCCGCTTCGAAGACCTTGATATCGTCTGTTGCAACGGATTCCGCGACTACCTGTCAACAGCATCGCGTCTCAAAAGCGACCATCTTAAACTCAGCCAGAATTCTGCTGCTGGGTACTGGAGCTGTTTCCGCGCTTTCCTCGCCATTGCATACAAAGAAGGCTACATACAGGAAAACCTCAACGAAAATCTGGACAAATTGGAAACAAAAGAAACCAAGCGAGAATACCTCACAAGCGAAGAACTCCAGATGCTATACGAATCACACTGCGACTATCCCATACTCAAGGCCGCTTCCCTTTTCTCCTGCCTCACGGGCCTTCGACTGAGCGACATCCTTCAGCTCCAATGGAGCCATATCCAGGACTACCAGCAAGGAGGAAAGTGCATCCGCATCAAAACAGAAAAGACCGATACCGAAGCCCTCATCCCAATCAGCGACCAGGCACTCCGCCTATGTGGTGAGCCTGGAGAAGGCAAGATATTCAAAGGGCTTGACCGCAACCTTGTCAACAGCCGGCTCAAACCCTGGGTCAAGTCTGCCGGTATAGATAAATACATCACATTCCACTGTTTCCGCCACACCTACGCAACCCTAATGCTTGCAGGAGGAGCCGACATCTACACAGTCAGCAAGATGCTCACCCACAAGAACGTCAGCACCACACAGATCTACGCTGACCTCGTAAGCGAGAAAAAGAAGGAAGCCTCTGAAATTGTGAAGTTCATTGAGAAATAAACAACAGAAATTATATGAAGCCAGTACCAAAATGCCTTTATTACATTGAAAAGGATGACCTTGATCACTATTTGGATGGGGAGAATTCCGTGCTCAACAATTTGATTTATGATGTACTTCTCAAAGTACGTCATCCCAACGAAGTACGCTATTCATTGAAGATGGAGATGCAGAACATATTTAACGAAGCTTATGCTCAAGCAACAAGAATAGCCAACGACAAGCATCCAGAGAGTAATTTTTATTATGATTATTATCTGGATATTCGACATCATGTTGAGAGGCAATATGAGGTACGACTCATTCTTTCTGTTGTCTATATGATTTTATCTCTTCAGACTCAAACAGCGCGTAACATAAAATATGCTATTAATTCGATAGAAGAGACATTAAAAGAAAGTACTGATTACTTTCCTGATTTCAAGTCAGCTGTGGAGGATTATTTACACAGGTATGATGATCTTCCAGAGGATTTTTATTGGCAAATCAAAGATGATGTAATTCAAACTGACTTTACACAACACCTTGATCCATCAAAGTTCATATCTGCCGATTGGTATGAATACACGGACCATTTTGAAGAGTCAGGGATTGAAAGGATGCTTCAATATGGAAAGACTAAAAACGAGAAAAAGGCGATTCTGAAAGCAATTCGAGAATCATATTCACAGTGTGAGCAACATAATGCGGATGAATTATTAAATGACGACCTACCTTTTTAGCCTATGATGTATACTTTACCAAACAAGTCAGAGTTCAACAGTATGATGGACAAACTGTTGAATAAAATCAATAACAGTAATACCCCCGAAGGTGAACCCTTATTAATTGAAGATGGGAACCAATTCGAAGACCCATCCGATGAGACTGCACGGTGTGAGCAATTGCCATCCGAAGCGGAAATTGAAATAGCACATCTCAAGCAGCAGCTTGCAGAAGCGAAAAACTGTATTGATGCCCAGAAGCAATTAATCAACAAGAAGGATGATGAAATAAGTGTTCTTAAGAGCGTTCACCGAGAGGCAGAAACCAGGCTTGAAGAAGCAGAAGAGAATGCTTCTGAGTATTATGACAAATATAACGAGCTTCTGGAAAAGATTCCCGAAGAAGGCACCTATTCCATACCTCAACTCATAGAAGCAAGTAGTTCCTTCACTCCTGACGAAGCCGAAGTCATCCTTCGTTTTCTTCAGACTTTTGTCGCAAACAAAGAGGGCAATACAATGGAGCAGATCAAAGCAGCTCAAAAGAATCTCGAAGCAAGGAAGAGCTCAATGCCTGCATCGGGCGAAGGATTCAAAAGTACCATAAAGATTAACGAAAAGAAGTTTGCGAAGATTGATTTGATCCGAATCATCAATGCTTTGAGTGAGATTGGCTTCTTCGCTTCTACTGAGGGGAAAACAAAAATTAAGACCCAGTGCTTTATTACTATCGGTAATGCACTTAATGTCGACTTAGGTGACTACAATAAAGACCTAACTCGCTCATTACAAGACAATACCAAATTAGAAAAACACTTGGATATATTTAATAAAATGGCTCAAGCCATGACGGATTATTTCAATGAAAGGTAGTGTAGAGTATACCATAGAGTAAACGGATTTCCGCCTTTTTTCCTAATTTATTTGTAGCCTCAATTGTCGCAGTGACAGTTGGGGCTTTCTTATTACCA
>CAMEWE010000060.1:0-4263 GCA_945939695.1 uncultured Bacteroidales bacterium | reverse complement strand
GACACTTTTGACAGAAATATAAAATAGGCTTGTTTTTGTAAGATACTGTTAGTCAATCAGAAAAAATTTCATCATTTTTGAATCCCTCCTTTTGGAGTCTGCGGGTGAAGATCCTGCGACGCTCGTTGTGTCTTTTCCTTTCAGTTGCCTTGGCTAATTCGTTAAACGATTGGCGCTTAACTTCCGTAAATATATGAATGTTATTCATAGCTTGGTATGGCCTTGTCCGGAAATTTGTTACATTTGTAAGACGAAGCAAGTCGTTAAACACATTTTTAAGCATGATAGTATATCGCAACACGAAAAGCGGTTTTGTGAATGATGTCCAGAGCAACTCGATAGCATCAATAATTGAAAATGAATTTGCTGCCCACAACATCAGCCATAATAATGATTCCGAGTATCGCAGTTGGGCGAATTCGCTTCAGTATTTAAGAAATGTCATTGATGTTCCCCAGTTGGATGACGGGTGTCAGGTTGCAATCGAATATCAGATTCCGCTTACATCAAAGCGAGTCGATTTCTTAATCTCAGGAGTTGATGAATCCGGTCATAACAATGTGGTGATTATAGAATTGAAGCAGTGGGAAACAAGTGGAAAGACATCAAGGCCCGATATAGTGACGGCCTATACCGGAGGTGCCAACAGAGCGGTCGTACATCCCTCATACCAGGCATATTCATATGCAAAGGCAATAGAGTGTTTCAACGAGAACGTTCAAAACTGCGACATTTCTCTCCATCCATGCGCATTCCTTCATAATTACAAGGAGTCAAACAGGTCGAATATTGATTGTGAACTATACAAGGAGGCGGTTGCGCTTGCCCCTGTTTTTCTGGAGAGAGATTCCTCGAAACTGACAGATTATATCCTGAAGTTTGTCAGGAACAGAAGTCAGTTGGATTTGCTCTACAAGATTGAAGATGGCAGGCTCAGGCCGGCCAAATCATTACAGGATGCCTTGGGGTCAATGCTTAAGGGCAACAAGGAGTTTTATCTTATTGATGAACAGAAGGTTGCATATGAAACTATCAGAAGGTTGGTACGCAACTCACTTGAACAGGCCTCAAAACCCGATTCAGTCCAATCCAAGTATACAGTTATCATTGAAGGTGGCCCAGGAACCGGCAAAAGTGTGGTAGCCATCCAGCTTTTGTGCGACTTGATAAGAAATGGCTATACCGCCAATTATGTTACTAAGAATGCTGCACCCCGAAATGTATATTTTGAGAAACTACGTAGGGATACGTATTCCGCCAATTATATCAGATCGCTTTTTAGAGGGTCAGGTTCGTATGTTTATGCGGGTAAGGATGCTTTTGACTGTCTGATTGTAGATGAGGCCCATCGGCTGCAGATGAAAAGCGGAATGTTTCAGAATATTGGTGAGTGCCAGACAAGGGAAATCATTCATTCCTCCCGTGTTTCGGTTTTCTTTATTGATGAGGATCAGATAGTAACGACTTCCGATGTCGGGAGCGTGGAAATGATAAGGGAATGTGCAGAGAAAGAGGGAAGTACTGTCTTTTGCGGGGAAGAACTTAATCTTGTATCCCAGTTCAGATGTAATGGGAGCGATGGATATCTGGCATTTCTGGATAATCTTCTCGGTATCAGAAGAACGGCCAATATACAAGTGGATATCAATTATGACATTCAGGTCTTTGATAGTCCGAGCAAGATGAGAGATGCGCTTCGAGAAAAGAACAGAGTTGCGAACAAATCGAGAATGATAGCCGGTTATTGCTACGACTGGATCAGCAAGAAAGACCGGAATCGTTATGACATAATTCTGCCTGATGGATTCAGGGCGCAATGGAACTTCTCCGATACCGCTACGTGGGCGATAGATGAAGATTCATTTGAACAGGTAGGATGCATCCATACTTCTCAAGGTTTGGAATTTGATTATGTGGGTGTCATCATTGGGAAAGATCTTATTTTCAGTGATGGAGAGATTAAGACCGATTATCTTGCCCGAGCTAGAACTGATACCTCGTTGAAAGGTATCAAGTCCAGTCAGAATTACGCATTAGCTGACAGAATCATCAGAAATACATATCGCACGATTCTGTCCCGTGGTCAAAAAGGATGTTTCATCTATTGTGAAGACAAGGCCCTGGGCGAGTACATCAAGAGACAGTTGGCATCAAGATATTGAGCCATAAGCCTAAATGTCCAGTATGCTGCGCAACAACGGGGGACTTTCAGAAGGAAGGACCTGGCTGCGTGGCAGAAGCAGTACGAGTTGTATATTTTTATCAAAAAAGGTGCCGTTACGGACCCGATGTCTCTAAAATGACTACTTTTTGTCTTTATATGGCAGCGGGTCCGTTATTTAACTCTAAACTGCTCTGCCACAGCGAATTATCTCGTATATTAACTTGCGTGTTCCAAAGTATGATGCCACATTTGCATACGCTTCTGGAGCGACAAAGCCGCAATCCTGTGCAGGCTGACTGTCAACAAGGAAACGATCCATATATCCACCAAACAGAATGTGCTTACGGATCATTGGGACAGTACGAACTATAGGACCACCACCCAGACAAAAGAGGAGAAGGTAATCAACCGAGCTTTGGACGGGACGTAGAACTCATCACCCCGGTTCTCCAACGTTATCGAAAGGGGTGAGCCGCCTGCGAACTCTATCTCCTCGCTGGGGCCTCTGTAGTCGCGCTCGGCTATATCCACGCGCCAAAAGACGCCCTTGTACTTGGAGCGCAGCTGAGCAAAGTACTGAGTCCGAAAGTCGACATCCCGCTGTCGTTTGATCCACGTTGTAAAGGTAGACGGGATGGTGGGTTTTTAAGGGAAAGTATCGTACAGGTAAAAAGGGGGATTGATTGAAGTGATGGTGTTATAAATAATTTAAGTTTCGCATGTTGCGAAACTACCGAATTCTGAGACCTTTAGGTCGATAGTAAGTCCCTTCCCCGGGGTCGAGAGCGGAAAGGAAATAGTCCAATGGACTATTTCAGCGAACAGCCCGGAGGGACGGCCAGGGATTTAGGGATGGGTCCTCGTTAACAGGGTAATGTGCGTGGGGAGGAAGTTTCGCAAGCGGCACAACCTTCAGGACCATAATAAGTTATCACTTACGAAACTTGAGTAAATATTATTAAGTGGTTGTATTAGAAAAATTTGGAAAAGTCGGGGTGGGATAGTATATTTGCCAAGTAATCATAAAGCTTTGTATGAAAAAATCATTTATTTCTGTCTTGGCATTATTCGCTTTTGCGATTTCTTATGCACAAGAGAAAGTTTCAACTTATCATTCATCGTATTTTGATAAAGAATACGATATTCTTGCATCTTTCGATAAACAAGTACTTAATCTTTACATCGAAGTTAGCGGTGAATATAAAACCGACTATGTTCTTTTTAATATAGAGGGTAATAATCGTATTCATGAGTTTATTAGCGCTTTAGAGACAGTAAAGAAAAAATTTATTGAGTGGAGTTCAGTCGCAAAGCAAAATGGTGTAAAAAGCTTTGATAAAAATTTTGATGTTACGCTCCCTAATGTCACAATAGCATGGAATGGTTCAGAATGGCGATTTGATTTTTATAATAATCTAAAGCCTCGCTTTGTAGTAACAGATTCAGGACTGTGTGTAGCTGTTATCACGGGTGAAGCAACGGCGTCCGATAATGAATACATAGATCAGAAGTATTACTTTGCGCTATCTTCAGTTTCAGATTTTGATGAACTCATTGCAGCGATTCAAATTGATAAATTGTTATCTCACTTTAATCAAAAGTCTGATCTTGAGACGTTATTCCAATAATCTCGTAATCAATAGTTCGGTTAATTTATAAAAGTTATACAACAGCCCGGAGGCCGTAGAATAAAAGTTCTTTGAAATCAGGTGTTGTTTTTCATCAAGTTTGGGCTTTTTCCGAACATTGAAAATATTCGTTCAACCATTGCAGCATTATGTAGGAGCATTTTGACATCGCTTACGGATAGATACACGTCATACTCCTTTCCAAACTGTCTGGCAACATTGATTGTAGAGAGAGACATATTGAACGCAAAGTCCATTGCTTTAACATCCCTTGACTGGCAGTTGCACAGTCCCATGAATTGCTTGCTATCACGGTAGAGAAACCTGATATGGAATCTCGTCCGGTAAACATCAAAAATGTCTATCGCGTTCATGCCGGTGTCAGTGCTGAAGAATACCTTCCTAGACCGAGTCTCCTTATCCGAGTCAATGTAATCTGCTATTACCACCTTTATCTCCCGTTTGAGGCTC
>CAMEWE010000059.1:0-4276 GCA_945939695.1 uncultured Bacteroidales bacterium | reverse complement strand
GTCCTTTTCCAGCAATGGCCGCCGAAAGAGCAGGATACACGGTTGACCTGACAGCATCGCTTACAGGGGCATCCGCCTTGATATAAATTTCCGTGTGAGGATATGAAGCATAGAAATCCAGTTGGGATTTGGAAATCCGGTAATCGAGTTCTATGCTCCCTGTCTTGATGTGTCGCACCAGTTCCGGGCCCAGCTGGAACGCCGGACAACGCGTGAGCCTGAAATCCAGCAATCGTGTTCCCTCCGGGACCTTCTCACTCATCGCCAACGAGCCTTGACCCGGGCGATGGCGGAAAAAGTAAGCATCGTCCTCCGGGAAATATGATTTGGCATAGATTATCTGTTTGGCCCCGTATAGACAATACAGTTCATCTCCGGATTGTCCAAAACGTACATTGTAGCCAGATTTGCCCATAAGGAAACCGAACAGGAGTTCCCGCTCATTTTCCAATTCCGGATAGACCGATACAGAAAGGGAGTCTACCAATTGTAGATAGGCCCAGTCACAAAGAGCCTCCCGCTTGCGGATTGCCAGGCAGTCGTCGACAAGATCTGTCAAGCGGGCCGACAACGCATCCCAGGCAGAGGCAACATCGCTTTCGGAAACCGAAGGTAAAGTCAAATCGGCTGACCTGTTATAACGCACCCTGTATGTGCGTCCGTAGAAATTAAACGGAAACTTGCCCCCTGAAATGACTTCTTCAGAAGGCATAGTCTTTCGTACTACTATAGGTTCTTCAACGGGCACGGTATTATCCGTAAGGTTGTCTCCTGTCGGCCGTCCTGCATCACCGCGTTTGAACGGATCCTCCTTGGGGGCCGACTCGGCAGCAGAGCCCCAAGACCTGCGAAGGAATGCGCCGTACTCCTGCTGCTTTGCAGAACGATAAGCATTCGCGGCAGCATTGCTGCGATGCAGGAAGGCATTACGCTCTTCTCCGCCGGTCTGAGCAGACAAACTGACGGAGAAGATGAAAAAGAAAAGGACGGATAGCGCCCTATTCATCGGCCTGCTCCTGAAAACCCTCCTGCACATACTCCCTGATTTGACCGGCAATCCGCTGGGCGGCCTCTGACTCGCTGGCGGCCAGTTCCATCGCCTTAATCCTGGCATTTGTGGCAGCAGCCTCGTTGACGACGAAGAACGACATCATCTGGCAAGTACCGTCTGCATTACGGCGAACAAGGGTATATGATGGCCTGAGCTCTCCTCGAATCTCCTTCTGAAGCAGTGTCTCATAGGCGGAATAGAAGTGATTGAATTCGCCATCCAAACCTCCGCCAATGTGACTGTCAGTATCGATTCTGCCACGAAGAAAACTGCCGGCTTGCTGCACATAGTTGATGCAGGCATTGTTCCATGCAACCTGTTGGCCGATGGTCTCAGACTTGATGCCGGTAGCGGTTCCTACCACCTCAAAAGTCCCGTCGGCGGCAAGGGCTTCGTAGTGGTCGTGAAGTGCAGCTTTCAGGGTCTTGGAAGATCCGAAAAGTTCCCAACCTTCCTTCTTGATTTCCCTGAGTTTCTTGCGGAATTCTGCCCCTTGGGCAAAAACCGGCATCGCCATCAGGACGGCGATTGTGATGAGGATGATTCTCTTCATGGTTATTCGTGTTTGCTCGTTTCTAAGTATCTCACTATGGAGTTATATGATTCAAATACTGTCGCTATGAAGTACGCGGATGCGTCACTTCCGTAATCGGTAAGATCGATTCTGCACTCCTCCTTGCGGTTGAAGGACTTCTCCGGGGAGAAGAAATAGAGGAATACGTCTCCTTCGTTTGTCTCAGATAGATATAAACTTATGTCTCCGACCTTCAGCTCATAGCCAGAGCCCAGCATTGGATTAACCTCCATTTTTGAGAGGCTCTTGTAGCAGGACGTGAAAGCGATGGTTGCTGCGGCACCTTCGTTAGCTTCCATACAAGGATCGACATCGTCCAGTACAGCACGTCCATAACTGAGCCAGAGCCAGGGAATGGCATCGCTAATGCGTGAACCAAGCGCCAAGGCAAGCTCTGACTGGCTGATGACCCTGGCAGGGTCGTACTGCGTGAAGATCACCGGGGGCTTCTGAATCATCTGGAGACACATCGACATATGCTACTTGCCGTTTGAATTAAATGCCTCTTCTACACCGATTTCCTTGCACTTATAGAGCAGCGCTTGGGCGTCAGCATCACCCAGCTTGGCCGCAAAGTCAATGGCAAACATAGCCTGTTCGTCTCCAATGTATCCGTTTCTAAAGGCAGAAATAGTATTCTGCACCAGCTTGTCTGTGGGGAATTGGTTTTCGTTCTTCATATTGCTTATTTGCGTTTCTCTATAATACATACCGGAGTCCTCCTGTATTCTTACGTATAATTATGGGAATAAGTCATAATCAAGCTCATCATCATCTATTCTCTTCTCTATGGGCCGCTCAACCTGGAGCAATGCCATTACGGCCTCAGGATCCTTCAGCTTTTCCGGGAGTTGCCACAATGGTATCTCGATATGCGCAGACAGGGTTTGTGAGATATCCAGAATAACCTTGTCCCCTTCACCCATTGTATACCGCACTGACAGACCAAGCGGCTCAAGTATCTGGCCAATGATAGAAGTAACAACTTTCTCTTTGAGTTCTTCCGCCATCAACTCTTTCTGCTCTTCGCGCTCTCTGGTTCTTATAGTGTCAACGATTGCTGGGATATGTGTCAGCATAGTTGGAATCTCAGCATCAAACTGAAGGATAAAATCAGCGAACTGGCTGCCGGTAATCCGAATAATATACCGTTTTTTTGATGGCCATGGACAGGCCCAGATTTCACCGTCTACGCCTTGTTTGTATGCCCTATATTGGCAATTCGATAATTTTACCCTGAAAGAGTTCTTTCTGCAGATAATCTTGCCTTTGATTGCATCTTTTTTCATAAGAATCGAAAGAGCCTTTTCAATAGCCAGGCTTTCCGATTCGGAGTTCCGTGCAATCAGTGTGTTGACACATTTTTCCCAGACCTTTTCCAGAAGTATTTGCCGGGCAAGATCGGGCGTCATGACGATTCTTGTAACGGAGTTGTTAAAAAAGGAGCACTTTCGGCTTTCAAGGGGCATATTGCTGATTTCCAATACCGCTTCAGCCGTAATCGTCTTGAAATCTATGCTTGCCATTTTGCCCATGCGTTCCAATCTTTAGACATCGTCCAAACGCTTGCTTTCGTATTCTTTCCAATCAGCGGATCCACTATTTCTGCTACATCCGCAATAAGTGCGGGAAGAAGCCCCCGTTTAATGTCAGAATAATTGATTTCCTGCGTGCAGGCAAGCGTATCGCTGATTTTTATTGTAACGCGGACCTTGCTCTTCTGCCAATCATAAAGAAACATATAGCCTCTTGCTCTAAGCTCAGAAGTAATCTGCGCCTCATAGCTTGTCAGCTTAATCAACTCAATCTTCTGCTTTTTCATACACTTATAGGCCAGTTCTCTTGCCTGCTGTTCAAGCACCGGCTTCACCCTGCGGGTAGTCTCCTTCAGTTCCAAAGCCTGCGATGGCTTCAGAATCCGTCCGGGGTGTCTTACACCCCTCCAAACTGGTTCAATAGCCTTGACGGCGCATTTAACGCTTTCTTCGATATCGAAATTGTCCCCCTTATGCTCTTTTGCATATTCATTGACTGCCTTTAGAGACCGATTAATTATCTCCTCATCCGTCATAGGGAACGGTTTTCTCAAGAATCTGAACATACTATCTTCCGAGTTTAATGTCACCACCAATCCTGCACACGGCATCCTTTAAGTCCAAAACTGCCCGCGTCACATTTTGCAGGGTGTCTTCCTGTTCCAGGGCTTTGAACCCCACATAAATACGCAGTGTTCGTCCACCCAAATCGACAATCACTTTGGCACGGTATTTTTGGCATTCTACGACGGCCTTCATCCCGGCATCATGGAAGGCCTTTTTGATGAGCGCCTCCGCTGATGTTCCCTTGATTTTCCAAAGGGTTTGTTCCTTTGTATAATGAAGTTGCGCTGCGCGAGCACGTTCCTGCATCTGTGGCAAAAAATGAGAAATAGTCAGGTCCAGTTCCTGGATATCCTGAGGACTCAAAGGATCTCTCCTGCCTAAACCGCGGCTATAGCGGAACAGCATCTTTAACTCACTGACCTGTCTGGCCATACAATCCCCCAGGACGAATTCGCTATGTTGCGGACGAATCCGCAAGAGATAGTCATGAATCGCTGTCGCCACATAATTGAGGACTTCCTCCTCGGTCATTTCTTCTATCTTCATCTT
>CAMEWE010000058.1:0-4548 GCA_945939695.1 uncultured Bacteroidales bacterium | reverse complement strand
TCAAAGGAATAGCTATTGCTTTTGTGATAGAAAATTACTATCTTGTAGTTGCGAAAAAAAATAAATAACTCTATCAAGCAATGGCAAAGGTAGTCTTTAAATCTTACAATCAGAACGATAATCTTCTTTTTCCGCCATGTCTTGGCGACTTCATTGCAGAGAACGACCCGGTCAGGGTCTTGAATGCAGTGGTGGACAACCTTGATCTGAGTGCTGTCGAGTCGTCATACGAAGGTGGAGGCGCCAGCAGCTACAACCCCAGGATGCTCACGAAGGTGGTGTTCTACGCATATCTTCAGAATGTGTACTCCGGCAGGAAGATGGAGACCCTGCTGAGACGAGACGTGAACTTCATGTGGCTGTCCGGCATGCAGACACCTGACTTCAATACGATCAACCTGTTCCGCAAGAATAGACTCTCAGCCATCATAGACGACCTCTTCACCCAGGTCGTGAAGATGCTTGTCGATCAGAAAATCATAAGTCTGGATGTTCAGTACGTGGACGGGACCAAGATAGAGGCGAACGCAAACAAGTACACCTTCGTGTGGAAGAAGTCCACCCAGACGAACCGGGAGAAGCTTGACCGCAAGGTGAAAGCCATCCTTGCGGAAGCGGAAAAGGAACTCAACCTTGAGTTGGGCGAGACCACGGAGGGAGTGATGACACCATCAGAGATGACCGAACGTACAGAAAGGATACTGGACGAGATGGACAGGTGCGGCATCAGCGACAAGAAGCTTCGTAAGTCTGTATCCGAAGTGAAGGATGTGCATGCCGGGAAGATGAAGGAATATGATGACAAGCTGGAAACTCTCGGTGAGCGGAATAGCTGCAGCAAGACGGATCCCGATGCCACGTTCATGCGTATGAAGGAGGATGCAATGAACAACGGCCAGACAAAGCCGGGATATAACGTACAGATATCGACGGAGAATCAGTTCATAACGCACTACACAATGTCCTGGCGTCCGACTGACTGGGGCACGTTCATCAACCACATGGACACCTTCGAGCAGAGATATGGCAGGCACAGCGCCGAGGTTGTTGCGGACTCCGGATACGGCAGCGAAGAGAACTACGAGTATCTTGAGCAGAACGGCATCGAAGGCTATGTGAAGTACCCTCTTTTCCATACCGAGCTCAAGCGAAAGACACTCAAGAATCCGTTCCTGCCGGAGCACCTGTACTATAATGCAGAGGAGGACTACTTCGTATGCCCGATGGGACAGCATATGACCTATGTTGGAGACAAGGTCAGGAAGTCCGACCTTGGGTACAGGAGCTTCTCGAAGCTGTATCGTGCCCAGAACTGCGAAAGGTGTCCTCTCCGCGGTCTGTGCTTCAAGGGTAAGGGCAACAGGACCATAGACGTAAATGTCCGAAGCAGGCAGTATCGGGATCATGCGAAGGAACTTCTTACGAGCGAAAGGGGGCTGTACCACAGAAGCATGCGCCCTATCGAGCCGGAGGCCGTCTTCGGTCAGATCAAGCATGACGGCCGCTTCAGACGCTTTCACTATCGAGGCAGCAAGTTGACCGGTGCGGAGTTCGCCACGATAGCCATAGCTCACAATATAAAGAAGATGATCTCCGTGATGGATGCGAAACGGAACGGGCGAAGGCTGTCGCTACCGACGGACGTGCCACCCGCGGCACGGAAGCGGGTGCCGAAATCCGCGGCTGGCGTCAGCCAGGCGTGATTGAGGCAGGGTCAAAAGAAGTCGGAGACTTTGCTATCCTGCAAAATCTCCGACTCTTTTGACTCCGGAGGGGCGAGCAACCTCGCCGTGGAGTCGCATCCATCCAAGAAGAAAGCGACCAATAATCACTTATTAGTCGCCTTCCTCGGAGATGGCGGAAAAGACTCCCTACGGGAAGATATTTATCTAGCGGCGTGTCCTTTGGGTCCATTTTAAGAAAGGGTTCCTTGTTCTATCGGGGAGCCCTTTTTTGCGTATCTATGTCTTTATTTGGCAAAAAAGGAAATAACGGAGTAAATATGCTGAGTTTATGCATAATAATTTTGTATATTTGCCCTCGGATGCAACTGGAATAACTTCTTAATAGCAATATATGTTTCCTCAAGAGTACATCAACCGTGGTCAGTGCACCTTCACCAACTGCTCAGTAAGCCTGTGGTCCGATTCGCACCACTGCAAGGGCCTTTGCAACCTACCCTGCGGCCACGTTGTGAATGCCTACTGGCAGGGTAGTTCAGTACATGTCATCATGGAGACCGGATGGCATTACGTTTACAATGATTTCAACAGTTATTCAAATCAGTGGAAATAATAACCTTTACTATATGGGTTATTTTAAAACAATCGGTCAAGTGAAAAAGACCATCGAAGAGACGAAAGAATTTCTTCGATAGAAAGGGGGCTGCGGGCTATCTGAGAGGTTGTGAATAAAATAGTTCGCGTTAGATAAGATTAAAGAAGCTGTCGCCCAGCGATACAAGGAGGCAATAACAAAGCTTGGTGAGGAAATAACTATTATTGCGGAGGTAAGCGGCCCATGATTTAATTAGAGTTTATGGCAAGACTACAGATAAGACGATACATATGGCTTATCGACACCATCCGGAGTGCGAACGGAATCACTTACGAAGAAATCAACCGTAAGTGGAACCGTTCCGCTCTGAACGAAGATGGCAAAGACTGGCCCAAGAGAACATTCTTCCAGAATATCAATGATATCCGGGACGAATTCGATATTGAGATTACCTGTGACCGCAGGGATAACAAGTACTACATTGAGGAAGAATTCTCGGAATACGGAAGCATCCGCAGTACCTTGGTTGACGCCCTGGTGCTGAACAACGCCGTCATGGAAATGCCGGCCATGAAAAGCCGTATCCTATTGAGCCAGCACTTCTCTCATGAGAACCTGGGTATCATTACTCACGCTATCCAACAGAATACCGTCATTCGATTCCGTCATCTTTACGGGGATGGCAACGGCAAGACCATGATTGACGATGTTCTAGAGTTTGAGCCATACGGTCTGACCTACGCGATGGAATGGTTCGCTGTTGGCCGTGTTGTACTGGATTCCCGGGTGCACATCTTTGCGCTTAGATATATGTCCGAGTTCTCCAACACGGATAAAACCTTTATCCCTCCCGAAGACTTTGACCTGCACTTCTTCTGCAAGTCTTACTCATTGGTAGAAACAATCAACAACCAGATAGCCACCAAGAAATTCAGCCCCATCATTGACGACGGAAGCTGGTTCGAATCCTCGAGGATGGAAGAAAAGTATTATTAGTGGTCAGCGACGCTCGTGCAGCTCGATGACAACATCGTCCCTGTCTATCTTCTCACAGGTAGGGAAATGCATCATGAACAGGCGAATACGCCCTTGACGGTCGTTCATCAGCCTCGTAGCTTCGGTCTCAGGTAACCACTGCTCGAATCTTCCGATGGCATAAAACCTCATCCCATGTGCCTTGTAATGGGCTCTGAAAACACAAAGTACTTCTGCCATAATTATAATAGAATTAGGTATTTACAACGTCATTACCCTTTGCGTCAATCAGCCCGCTCTGATTTACTCGCCGGTATTCAAAACCGAGGCATAGACCTCCGTCTTCCTTTGGGGTGAGGAAATCATAAATGCAAGGTGCTTGCTTGTGCCCCGTCTTATTGATGATGCCCCAGAGGCCATTTTGCCGCACAAGGAAATAGAAGGTGGGATTCTTCTGTCTTTCGTCCATAATGCCGGCGTAAAAATGGAGTTCTTCAAATTGGCAAGGAATGAACGGAACCTTTCTTTCCGGGTTGGGCAGGATACCCCAAAGTGCCAGTTCGTTCATCACGAAAGAGGCGTTTTCACGGCCGCAGGATTCATTCCTGATCTGCCTGATATGGTCACTCCCAACAAAGGCCAGCGGAGCAATCTCCGAGACGGAGGCAGGAATGGTTACATCTGTCAGCCTTTTCATGTTCGAAAATGCCAAATCACCAATGGCAGTTACCGGGTAGTCTTTCCCGTTGATGTGCAAGTGATTTGGAATGACGGCCTTAGCAATAGAAGGGTTGGCCACACCGACAAGCTCCAGCTCATCCGCATTCGGTTTTCTGCGATATTGTAAGCCCTGGTAGAAGAATGCGTCATTGATGTCCAGGTGAGACACTTTGTCGGAATTCAAGAAGATTCGTTTAACACCAGCGTCAAACTGGACCAATGCACATTGTTCCTCACGTTTTACAATTACTCCGGTACCGAACTGCGCATGAAGAACCCAGAGACCTTCCTGGAAGGAGGAAAGTTCTTCCATTTTGGCCCCATCAGGACTCATGGCAATAACATCCGCCAAACGTATTAATCTGCGATTTTCCATGATTGACCCGGCTGTCCGTTTGTTTCAGAGTCTATGCAAAGATAATCATTCTAATGGTTACGTAAAGCCCCGAGAAATTTATTTTGGGATCAGGATTCTTTTTTTTACCTTCGCGCCGGCAAAAATCCTGCGAAATATCTGATTGAGAGAATGATTGACAAAATCATTTTCAGCCGATACGCTCTTTAAAATATTGATAA
>CAMEWE010000057.1:0-4559 GCA_945939695.1 uncultured Bacteroidales bacterium | reverse complement strand
TTCACAGCCTCGTCAAGCTTCTTGTCAGCTTCCTGAAGGTCGCTAATCTGGCCCTGAATTGTAGAAATGGCCTTCTCTGCGATTTCGAGACGTGCGGAGAGTTTTCCGAGATCTTCTTCTACCTTCACTACCTCTTCCTTGGTTGCGAATGTAGCATCAACATACTCCTTGGTAGCAAGAGTCTTGATTGTAGCCTCGATTCCGCTGATCCTGGTGTTGATGCCGTTTACTGAAGACTGGAGTTCGGAGATAGCTGTGTTAATCTCTGTAACCTTAGCATTGAACTGGTCGGTCAAAGTCTTGATCTGGTTCTCAATGGAAGTCTGAAGATTTTTGTCTGCTGCCTTATAAGCTTCCTCAAGAGCCTTGATGTCAGCATTGTGCTTTGTCTGGAGGTCGCTAAGCGCACTCTGAAGAGCCTCAATTGCCGACTCGGTCTTGGCTTTGGCTGCCTGAAGATCGGTAACGCTTGCGGAGAGAGATGAAATCTGCTCCTCTACTGTCTTCAGTTTACCAGTCTCGAGTTTATCGATGCGGTCGTTGATCGCCTCGATATCCTCATCGTAGTCCGTACACCCTGTGTACGCCAATGTTGCGCCTGCTAAGACGAACATTGAAACCATTCTAAAGAATTTTTTCATAAAGGATAATGGATTAAAAATAGTTAAACTTATCACTCTTGGTAATATCCATTACCCTTCGTTTTCCCGCTTTGGCGCGCCTCTGCGGCGGTTTTTCGACCCTCTCCCGAAACTCCTTTCATGCGATTTGCATGCAGCGTGCCCGGCTCCTTTTTCTGACATTGAGATTCTTTATTGCTTCGCGCAAAACACCTGACACTTCAAAATGCCCTCTGTGGCTTGTAGCGGCCTTCCCGGTGTCAGGTCCCGGCAATTTGCCGACACTTGACACCAGGATCTTGCACAGGATGCCTGTATCAAGCTTTCTGGTGTCAAGTGTTTTGCACGAAGGCGATTGTCATCACGAGCGGCGCATGCGGTGCGTAGGCGAGGAATCTCTCTACTTGCTTCGTTTGGCCGGCTTGGCACTTGGTGCGTAGCTCGATGCCGGTGGCGGTACAAATTGCGGCTCATCAGTATTAAATTCTCTGTTTGTGAGACTGCCCGGATAGAAATATCGGAAGAACTTTGTATATTTACGGCAGTTGCCACCAGAGGCGATTGAAATGACTATGTTGGACAGTGACAAATTCAGGGCAGAAATCTCTGCCGACCTTGGCTTCGACAGGCCATATATCAAAGGACAGACTATTTCCGTCAATAACTGCTGGCATTTCTATACCGCAGGAGAATCTGTTGATGCGATGTTCTTTGACACTGACGATTTCCGGAACGGCATGAACAGGGTGTATTCCACTGCGTTGAAATACAAGATCCTGATTCTGGCATTCGTGCTTATGGACACGCACGTCCACTTCGTTTTGTATGGCGAGTTCGGGGAATGTAATGCTTTCCTGCACGAATACATGAGGAGGTCTTCGCAGTATTTGGCCGGGAAATATTCTTTGCAGAGAAAACTGGGCAATGTGGAAATCAGTCATCAATGCATAGATGATGACAGATATCTTATGACAGCAATCTGCTATACCATAAAGAATCCCATTGCCGCCGGACTCAGGTACAATGTCCAGGATTACCCTTGGTCGAGCGGGCCTCTATATTTCAGAGTTTCCGATAGCTGGGCGTCGCCAAGATGGATGTCCGGGATGGACAATACGATTGACGGAGAAAGATTGAAAAGGAAACTGATACGTACCAGGGCCAATTTCGAGAAGCAACTTCCTATGATTTTCGGAATCATCTTCCCGGGGGAATATGTTGCAGTCAAGATTGTGGAGCAACTGTTCGGGAACCATCGTCGTTTCAATTATTTTATGTGTGTTGCAAAAGATTCCGATATCGAAAACAGGGGCGGGTCAGTAACTCATCTTACCATTCCCATCCAGGAAATGCGGGAGTACCGTGACGCGCTATGCATGGAACTATTCGGCAAGATTGGTTTGAGAAGTCTGGATACCACGCGGAGAGTCAGGCTGGCAAGAGCCCTGAAGAGTCGGTACAACAGTTCCACGAAACAGATTGCGCGGCTTTGCGGCCTGGCGTACGAGGAACTCAATGATCTTCTTTGAGCCTTCCTGATTACGTGATAATGGGCCTTCGTGATTACGAACCTTTGCGCTTACGATTCTTCGTGCTTACGCTCCGTCGCTCTTATGATTCTTCGCGCTTACAATCCTTCGCGCAAAACACCTGACACCTCAAAATGCCCTCTGTGGCTTGTAGCGGCCTTCCCGGTGTCAGGTCCCGGCATATTGCCGACACTTGACACCAGAATCTTGCACAGGATGCCTGTATCAAGCTTCCCGGTGTCAAGTGTTTTGCGCGAAGGCCGGGGACGTTTCTCTTCTCCTTGCCGGAGGGGCGAGATTAGCCACACTGGTGTGTACCTCTTCTCTGCCCGATGCTGCGCGGTGGCTTGCACTGCTACTATTTACACTGAACGGAGGTTGTGCGGGCAATAATCCGCATATTTTGCGGTTTATTGTCCGAAAACGATTATATTTGCAGAAATAATAATGTGTTATGTACATTTATCAGACAGATAATTGGCCTCGCTTTACTTGGGATCGCGACCTGGTTGGAGGCAAGCTTGCAAAGGTAAACAAGGAAGCAGGATTCCTTGAGGGCCGTCTGGCTGCAATCGGATTTGATGCCATGCAGCATGCTGCTGTGGAGGCCTTGACTCATGATATCGTATCATCTTCGGAGATTGAGGGGGTGGTTCTCAATTCAGACCAGGTGCGCTCATCTGTGGCCAGAAGAATGGGCGTACATATAACAGGGGAGGTCGAGCCTTCTCGTTATGTGGAGGGCGTCGTCGAGATGATGCTTGACGCAACTGTCAAGTTCGCAGATCCTCTGACTGCTGACCGCCTGTTCGGCTGGCACAACTGCCTCTTTCCGACAGGGAGAAGTGGCATGGAGGTGATTGATGTGGGCAAGTACCGCAGCTGTCCTATGAAGGTGGTGTCCGGAACGATGGGTCGCGAGAAGATTCATTATGCTGCGCCGGAGGCCGATCTGGTTCCTGCAGAGATGGGCCGGTTCCTGACCTGGTTCAATGCCGATACCACGCCGAAGGACTACGTGAAGTCCGCCATAGCACATTTCTGGTTCGTTTGTATCCACCCCTTTGATGACGGCAACGGACGTATAGGTCGCGCAATTGCAGACATGGCACTCAGCCAGGCCGACAACTCCACGATGCGCTACTTCAGTATGTCCCGCCAAATAAACAAGGAGAAGACGAAATACTACGACATCCTGGAGAGGAGCCAGAAAGGCTCCTGCGACCTCTCGCTCTGGGTGGACTGGTATTTGGATTGTATGCTGCACGCTATCGGAAATGCTGACGATATGCTCTCTTCTATTCTGAACAAGTCAGTTTTCTGGCAAACCAACTCGCAGGTTGTCATGAATGAGAGACAGAACAAGGTGCTGAACATCTACCTTGACGGTTATATCGGCAAACTCACGGTCAAGAATTGGGCGAAGCACGCGAAAGTTTCCGTGGATACGGCAGAGAGGGATGTCAAATATCTCGTTGGAAATGGCATCCTCGTTCCTCAGGATGGCAAGCAAAGGAACGTTGTTTATGGCATCCAGATATCAAAGGGTAACGTGTATGTGCCCGGATTGTCTGAGGAAGAGATATGATTGGAATTATGGAACTTTTCTCTGCCCAATGCTGCGCATTAGCTTGCCTTGGGCGAGATTAAGTCCGCGGGGGCGGACTTTTTCTCTGCTCCTTGCCGGAGGGGCCCTTGCGACGAAGGTGAAGCCCAAAAAGCCGGAGGCTTTTTCGGGCTTTTCTGATTTCAGGCCTTGCGGAAGCGGGCTTCCGGCGGCCTGGAATCAGAAAAGCCCGGCGCTGGCGCGTTGGGCTTCACTTGTTGCGGAGAGAGCGAGATTCGAACTCGCGATACCCTTTAGGAGTATACACGCTTTCCAGGCGTGCCTCTTAAGCCACTCGAGCATCTCTCCTTGGCCGGAAAACCGGAATGAGGATGCAAATATACAAAAAAACTTTGGATTACAATGTTCCCCGGCGGAGTTTTTCGATATATGTGGCAATGCGGTGGAGTTCATGAGGAATCTGGATGCTCTGGGGGCAATGCGGTTCGCACTGGCCGCAGCCGATGCAGTGGTCCGCCTGCCGCACGGTCTCCACGGCACGGTCATAGCCGACCAGATATGCACGTTTCAGACGGCGGAACTCCTCCTGCTCCCTGCTCTGCGCGATGGTCCCTTCATTCACGCAAGTATTGTAATGCTTGAAGATACCCGGGATATCGATTCCGTATGGACATGGCATGCAATATTTGCAGTCCGTACACCCCACTACAGGGTAGTCCGACATCAGCCCGGCGATTTCCTTGAGCAGCTCTATCTCCTTATCCGTCAATGGCTTGAAGTGACTGTAAGTCTCCACGTTCTCGATGAGAGGATCCATTGACGACATTCCGCTAAGCACGGTCA
>CAMEWE010000056.1:0-4639 GCA_945939695.1 uncultured Bacteroidales bacterium | reverse complement strand
CCCAAGGTGCCTTATTCCACTGCCGTGGACATGGGAACGTCCGTGATGTGGGCAAGTTTCAATCTCGGGGCCGAGGACGATGATACTGCAACGGCTGGTAACATCAGCAGCCTTGCCGGGCACTGCTTCATGTGGGGAGCCAACCAGACTACCTCTTCATTCGGTAAGTCTTCGTACACCAATTATAACAACAGCTTTACCGCCGGCACCAAGCCTGAGGAGCTCCCTGCGGGCTATGATTACAGCGGGGATGTAATCTATGATGCCGCGCGCAACACTTGGGGAGGGGAGTGGAGAACTCCTACCTGGGCTGAATGGCAGGAACTCTTCGATGCCTGCACTTATCAGGTTGATACGAAAAAGATTACTTTGACAAGCAAAAAGACAGGCAACACTCTGGTATTCCCTTATCAGGGTTACAACAACGGCACTACCGTTACCCAGCCTGAAGTCGGCTATTACTGGTCAAGCACTTCAAATCCGGACAACATTGCCAAAGCTTATTCCACATTATTCCGGAATTACAACTCCGCTCCCGGCCAAAACGCCAATGCAGACCGCTACACCGGCCTGCCTGTTCGTGCGGTTTATTCTAGGAATTGAGGGGAGTTGCAGACACACGCAAAAAGCCCTTCAGGGGTCTTGCGACATGCCTGAAGGGCTGTGAATATCATTCTTTTATTTGTGCTAAAAGCTTTGGAACTGACTCCAGCTTGTGGATGCGCTTTCGGCAGCGTTTTCGATAGCGTCCGGAAGGTTCACAAAGAAATCGAACCCTGTCCATTGCTCAATCTGGTCCACTGACACGCTGTAGTCCGTCCAGGCATACTGGTCGGAGTACTCCTTATGCTCGAACCAGAAGCCTATGGTGCTGGCCGATACCACTGTCGAACCTGAATACTTCACTCGAAGCACCAGCTTATAGAAGTAGTTCGGTATGCCGCATTTCTGGCTGCTGTCGTCCGAAGGACTTACATAGCTCACCGATTTGCTCTCGCCTTGCTTTTCGAAGGCTGAACCCGTCACGATGTAAACCTCCTCATTCTTGCTTTTCACCAGAGACTGTATGGCATTCTCAAGCTGAGCCCAGATGCCACCGTTGAATTTGTTCTGGATCTGAGGCGCCGAGTTGGTCACATAGAAAGTCTGCTTCTGCATCTGGCTGATGCCGTTTCGCGACCCGTTCGGAATCATATGCCCGCGCGAGTACTTGCTCCCGCTATAGGAATGTTTCACGAGGTTCGGCTGCATGTTTTCTGCCAGAGCAGGGTTGTAGCTCCACGAGTCAGGTCTGGAGAGGGAGCCCATATGCGAACTATTCAGCGGGTACGCGGTCCATAGCGATACCATATACTGAGTGTCGTAGAGGCAGGTGTAGTTGCGCTCCGACCCCGAGCTTGCGTTCAGCACTTTGTACCGGCTTCCCTCGATCGAGCTTGGAAGTTCCAGCCAATCCTTGTCCAGCGCAGGCTCAGCACCGGTGGAGAGGGTGAAATACTTCGTCCCGCTCGCCCAGAATGTGTTGGGCTGCGAGGCGTACTCTCCGCTACCGTTTACAGTGGCGCATGCCTGGTAGACATAGGTCTCTCCAGGGGTAAGCCCCGTGAGAGTGGCGCTGAAAGAGCCGCTCACCAGGCCGTCCGCGCCTGTCGAAGATGAGGTGATGCTTGCAATAGCACAGGTTGTCAAAGAACTGGATGAAGTGCCCCAATAAAAGGCTACCTCACTTGGAGTCGAGCTTGCCCCTGAAAACGAGCCCGACAGAGTTGCCTCTGTCGAACTCAAGATGTAGGGCTCTTCATTGCTTACGTTGCCGCTAGGCTCTCGATCCACGGCACCTCAGCCTCCGATGTTCCCACCGGGAGAGGTTTAGTTGAGGCCAACAAACTCAATTTTCTTTAACTGAACGAATCTATTACTTTTTGTATCACTTACGGTTACATTTAGCACCAATTTGTAATAGCAATTTGCTGGATAATCTGCTGCAAATTTAACAGTTGAATCCGCAGCAAACTCAACAGATACTTCTTTACTATCAGAGAAATCAGCATTAGTTGAATAAACTATTTTGCAAGAATTTACGGTGATACTTGAAGCTGTACCAAATGTAACATCGACAGAATTCAAGGCTTTTGAAAAAGCAGTTTTTGTATAAACCTCTCTATATGTATTCTCAATAGACTTGCCTCCTATTCTCCAAGGGTTTATTTTCGAATTTCCAGTAAAATTCCAGGTTATTTCACCTGATTTAATGTCGCAATTACCATCATAAGTGTTATTGGTTCCTTGTAGTTCACCCGTAGTATCCAAGGTGTACAGCACAATAGGTTCTCCAGCGGCATTCACAGTAATAGTACCGGTAGTGCTCTTTCCACCATATGAGACAGTGACTACTTTGTCTCCGGCTGAGGACATAACAGGATCTGAGAAGTCTGCTTCAGCAGTAACATCAATAACATCACCATCAGAGTATGTGGCTAAAACTTTACCGTCTTTCTTGAAAGTATCTCCTACGCTGTAACTAGTTGTGTAGCCAGACCAAGCGATGGAAGAGAGGGTAGGAGCTTGATCAACGTATACCTTCTGAATCTCCCAAGTTGGAGCGGAAGCAGTTGAACTCGTATACTTAAATGCGAACTGAAGTGTCTTGCCTTTGTATGCGGATACATCAATGGTGTTGGATACCATAGTCCAGGAAGAACCATCTCCATAGTTGCTGAATTCCTTTTGCTCCCAAGCACCATCTTTTTCTCTGAGCCAAAGAGTAAGTTGGTTGGAATTGTCGGTACCATACCGGGCTGCATTGAAGAATTTTAGAACAGGGTTTGATGCTCCAGTCATATCTATAACAGGAGAAATAAGATAACTTTCCGCTGCGTATTTAGTTGAATTGTAAAAGGCAGTTGCTTTTATGTAATTAGCATTAGTTGCCCATACATAAGACATTCCTGACGGAATAGTGATATCTTCAATCGTGAAATCACCTTTTGTTCCGTTGAATTCTTGTGCGAAAGGATATGATTTGGCATTATCTGCTCCAACGATTCCTTTAAAGTCAACTGTGAATGAAGTGATTTTACCTTCTGTAAAGGTGAGAGCTCTCGGAGAATTAATCACTTTGGTAAACACCTTTGAATCTGTAGTAACTGTCACCGATATTTCTTCATTTTCGGCTACACTGAACGGCCATACGCAGAAGTATGCTGTCATTCCATTTGCGGCAATAGTTTCTTTGGAATAGTCAAGAACTACATTGTCCTGAGGGTTATAGTAACCATACTGATCTGCCTTTCCTGTATTGAAGTTTAGATAACTGCGACCGGAAAGAATTTTGCCGGTAGCTTTAAAACTTACCTTCCGAACATTCTCAGTGCTATTAAGGTTAGATATCTTCATCTTTCCTACAGCAATCATTCTCTTGAATGCGAAGTCCAGCTCAGTTGGCTGCGCATCAAGTCCCGTGATAGCCTTGGCAATAAGAATATCTTTTGTCCCATCAAAGCTGGTGGCGGAAGGGGTCTGAGTAGAAGAAAGTTCAACCTTTAATTGAGTTTTGTCGCTTGAAAAACCGTTATTAGAAGAACTAGGATACAATGCATAGTAGTTGAATGGCGATTCAGAAGAAGAAGTTAGATTTACACCGAAAGTCATTGTTGCTCCTCCGTCATTTGTAACACCATCTGAGGAAGTATAAGATTTAGGATCTTTGCTACCGGCCTTTTCAATAACACTAAGCTTTTCGCCGCTGGCGTTCCACTTTACTCCTTCTGCTGTAAGAGAAGTCTTTGTCTCATCATCTTGAATGGCTCTAATTGAGATATTTACAATCCCCTTCTCTTGTGATGATATATTCTCTTTCTGGCATGAAACAAGCATTGTCAGCATACCTGAAGCAATGCAGCCGAGTTTTATTATTCTATTCATAGCTCAATTGTTAAAAATCACCGAAATAATCTTCAAGAAGAGGGTTGCCTGGGGCTCCTGTTTCACCGAAGCTTGCCTGGCAAAGCGTTGCCGTAGTGTCGAGTTCAATCAACTCGCACGTTGGGGTGTCATACTTGACCCCCCCATTAAATAAATTTACATTTACTTTCATAAACTTTTGTATTATAAATAACTTTTTTTCAACCAAAGTCCCACAAATTTAAGCAATATTGTGAATATGGTCAAGCGTTTAACATTTTTTTAATCGAATAATTGTGACGCCTCCATTAATTTTCATTTTTGGAAAACTGTAGCTACATTTGCTCTTGTTGTTAACGACAAAACAATTGTTAGGAGTTATGAAGAAAGAAGAATACACTGCACCATCTCTGGAGACCATAGTCCTCAGTGCTTATGACAACTATTGTGGCCTTGTCATAAGCCCTGGCACCGGTTCAGGCGGTGGCTCCGGCAGCGGTTCAGGCGGCGGTCGAGATGAGGGATTTGTTGCATAACTATCAGCTACCATATCTTAATGCCTTTTCAATCCCATTGCCATTCTCAGCAGCGCTCTCGGGATTAATAACTGCCGTTTTCAACCCCGGCAGCCCGCCCGCAGCCAACCCTGTCCCTTGCGAACCGACCAAAACCTAGCTTTCGTCCTCAAAACGGTTCTTCGTCAAATTTCGTGCTGTCAAGTTAAGCAAGTTTGGAA
>CAMEWE010000055.1:0-4730 GCA_945939695.1 uncultured Bacteroidales bacterium | reverse complement strand
AGAATAAGTTCCATGGTCTCGATGAAGAAAGATTGAAAAGATTTGCTTAAATTTGCCTGGCCGGAGAGGGCTTTCGAAATCATCTCTCTGAGCTGGATAAGGGGCTTGATTTTCATGTCTTGTAACCTAAAGTGTGGTAACTCTAAGTTACTGAAAATCAAGCACTTATCCAAATTTTTCAAGCATTATTTTCATCAATTTTTAACACTTATTTCGGCTTTGTTCTATGCCGTCTGCGAGGTGCTGTGAAGCTACCCGAAAACGGGCTATTGTATACGTAAATAATTGAAAATTATATAATTGTTAAATTTTTAACGAAGTATTGTTATGAAAAAAGTATTTAGCATCATCGTAGCTCTTACTATGGGACTCAGCGCAATTGCCCAGCAGTCCTTCGAGTTTACCAACATCGTTTCGCCGGAGTTCAACCCGGATGGCACAGTCACTTTCCGTTACCGCAATCCAAAAGCAGTGCGGGTCCAGCTCAATAGCGATTGCCTCCCTCAGACTTTGGTCAAGGGTCCGCTTGGCACCTCCGAGGTCAATGTCCCTGTTGATATGAAAGAAGGCCCGAACGGTGTGTGGACTTTTACAACGCAAGTGCTTGAGCCAGAGCTTTATATGTATAATTTTATTGTCGACGGCCAGAAGACTCTCGACCTCTCGAACAAGTACCTCTGCCGCGACGGCGCGAACTGGATCAACTATTTCATCGTGAGCAAGAGCAATGACGATGCGGGCCATTACTACAGCGTCAATGATACTCCTCACGGCAATGTTGCACGCGTCTGGTATGACTCGCCGACCCTCGGCACTACTCGTAGAATGACCGTCTATACCCCAGCAGGTTACGAGAAGAACACCAAAACCAAGTACCCTGTCCTCTATCTCCTCCACGGTGGCGGCGGTGATGAGGAAGCTTGGAACACCCTCGGAAGAGCGGCCCAGATACTGGACAATCTCATTGCTGAAGGAAAAGCGAAGCCAATGATCGTTGTGATGCCTAATGGCAATACAAACCAGATCGCATACTCGGAGGCAGCTCCTGGAATGAATGACTACGCAAAGGGCGAAAGGGCTCTGGGTAAGGAAGTGGCGTCAATGGAAGAGAGCTTCCCTGACATCATCAAGTTCGTAGAGGCCAACTACCGCACCCTCAAGGGAGCAGCCAACAGGGCTATCTGCGGTCTGTCAATGGGCGGAGGCCACACCTTCAGAACCACATTGATGTACCCTGATACCTTCGGCTACATCGGTCTCTTCTCAGCAGCTGCAACTTTCTATCACACAATGGATAGGGAGCCACATCCTGACGAGCTTCGCAGCAATGAAAAGTTCAACGCTGATATGAAGGCCCTCTTCGCAGCCAAGCCAAAGCTCTATTTTATAGGAATTGGCTCAACAGACTTCCTCTACGATCTCAACAAGGCCAACCGCGACTACTTTGACGAAAAGGGCTACCCATATGAGTATATGGAAACCCCTGGCGGTCACATTTGGAAGAACTGGCGTATCTACCTGACTCATTTCGCATCTGAGATCTTCCAAAGGTAAAGCGCAAGCGTCCTTTCCAGCCTGGTTCCCCGCGTGGTTCCCCGCACGGTTCCTCGCGTGGCACTCCGCCTGGCACTTCGCGTGGCTCTCCGCGTGGAATCCCGGCCCTTTCGTGGGGGATAACGTGCTGGTACTCAGCAATTTAAGCATTTGTCTATGGGAAATTTTCCCCATAGACAAATGCTTAAGTCATTGATACACAATGGGTTATCCTCCACGGTCTCCACGCTCTCAGCATTGCCCCACACCCGAATCTTCCTCTCTGCCTCGACCATCAGCAACAAAAAAAGCCCAGTCCTTCGACTGATGTAAAAAGCAAATAATATTTCCCCAATTTTCGGAAAAATGAGTTTCCCCGCTTTTCGGAAGTGAGACTGGACGGCAGATGCGTTACATCAGCAGTTTTTCGTCCCCACTTTTGGAAGTCATTTTCCCCTTGTTCTGATAAGGATGCGGGAGGCAGAGGATCCACCTCCCATCATCCCTCGGTTATCTCGTTAGTTTATATTTATTCTTCTTTTAGAAAGCCTGACCTGTTATCCATACGATAGCTCGACCCGTCGAGTTTGATGACATCGCAGTGGAATAAAATTCTATCTAGTATAGCCGTAGTAAGGGCTTCATCTCCAAAGATTTCCACCCATTCAGTCGGGGCTTTGTTTGTAGTTATGATTATAGAGGTCTTCTCATGCAGGGCGTTGATAAGATTGAAGAAGGCAACTGCCTCTTCTCTTTTCAAAGGCATGAGGGTTATCTCGTCAATGCATATTACTTGGCAACGTAGGATGCGATTATATGCAGCCATAGATTTAGGCATTGTATCCTTCGTCCTTATGATACGCACATACTCCTCCATTGTTCCAAACATAGCATTCATGCGCCTTTTTACAGCATCATTGATAAGACCGGAAGCCATGAACGTTTTACCGGTTCCGCTTGGCCCCATGAAGATTACGTTGTAGGCCTGCTCTACCCATAGCAGCTCTCTAAGTTGTCCCAGCCTATGCTTGGTCATTCCTGAGCTATGAGTGAAGTCAAACTTGTCAAGATCGCAGTTGCGAGGCAGTCGCGCACGTTTGATTCTGCGTTTAATTTCTCGCTCTTTGCGAGCCAGGACTTCTGCTTTAAGCATAGTCGTGCAGAACTCCAGGTAGGTAGGATTATCTATCTGTGCCTGATGAAGGATTTCCTGCAGGTGTGATGACAGATAACCTAGCTGAAGCGAAGATGCATATCCTGCCAGTTCATTAAGTGTCGATTCTGTTTTCATAGCCATCAGAACTCCAATTCATCGTTATTACCAAAGTACTTGTCATAATCAGATGCCTTACGCTGTGATGGCGTAACATCTTGTGTTGTAAGCCCTCCTGGAAGGGTTATATTGTTCGTCGGCGGCTCGTCTCCTCCCATTGACCACTCGTCAATGTACTCAGCCAACTCGTTAGGATTGAGTATAGGTGTCTCCTGAGCCGCTTGTATGACATTCTCAAGTACCATCGGGTCTGATTCTATCTTGCGGAGCTGATGCAGGATTCCATTGACGGCTTTGGGATAATATCGAGGACCGGCATTCCTTACACGTTCGAGATATCGATTGGTGCAGTGTTCGTCGCTGCAGGAAATCATAAGGTGGCGTAACTGTATTTCAGCAAGTAACTGAGCCTTGGATGGTTGACGTTTATGATGCTCTGGATCAATCACAGTTGCTCCTTTCCTGTCAATCACTACGTCATGACGAGCAATCAGTTTATACTCCTTATCTTCATAGATCTCGATCTGTTGGTCTGCTTCATTCATGACTACATGTACGCGCGTACCTTTACATATATATGTGCCCAAAGGCACTGAGTAGGTGTTCCCCTTATACGATATGGTGTTGTCCTGACGAACTATATATGAGCGGGAGTACATTGCCGGACCTGGGACTTTGGCCGTATAAGGCTTTAGATACGTCCTTTCAACTGCGAACTCAGCAGAAGGGATGAAGCGATATACGCTATGCCGGTTCTGGTTGCCTGTTCGCTCCAGCCAGCCCACAAACTCATCGTTTAGCGCTTCGTCATTGACATATGTACGTCCACGGAGGAAGTTGTATTTCACATACTGCACATATCTCTCTACCAGTCCTTTTGATTGAGGGTCGCGCGCCATCATAAACGAGGGTGTGTATCCGGCTTCAAGGACGTAGCTTGCCAGTTCTGAAGTCATATGATACTTGCCGTAGTTTTCATCAACCAGGAAAGTCGTGTCCTGATCATATACCACCTCTTCAGGTACGCCTCCAAAGTGACGGAAGGCTAAGTGATGAGCATAGACTGCTGTCTCTGCAGTAAAAGGATACGACTGAAAGTAGCCGAACTTATAACAGGAACGGCTCAGCACCACTAGCATGAAGTGTATCTTTGTCCGGCCGCCATGAACATTCTCAAGATACATCTCGCCAAAGTCTACCTGTGCCTGCTTGCCGTATGGACGCTGCTCCACGTGAGCGAACTCTCGCAAGGACTGATGCTCGATTGGTATGTCTTCTTCGGAACGGATACGTTGCACAAATGAGTATACCGTACGTGATGACACATCAGGAAAGTCCGGATAATGTTCTAGAAGACGATCATGTACTTGAGGTGAAGAGAGCATTGGCTTCTCTTTTAATAGGTTTACTGTAAAGGCACGGTATGCTTCCAATTTGCACAGCCTGCGCTTTACTTCGTTGTCTACAAGAGCTGATATCTGCTCCTGACTCATGTCACGGTACTTCCGTACCGTCTTACGATCTATGCCAAGGATGCGAGAAACTTGGGCGACCGTTAGTTTTTCAGACAGCAATGTCTTAACTTTGTCCCAGAGTTGAACCATAAGGATCGTTCGATTCATTTTTGAGTGTGTTTTAGTATGAGATAACCGATAATTCTACTAAAATACACTCTTTTTTATTGAACTTAATTGCCAACATCAGAATGGGGAATCACGTTTCCGAAAAACGGGACTGACATTTCCGATTTCTGGGGATTCTTATTTTTCCGATATCTGGGAAACAAAATTACTTATAACACCCTATCAACAGCACTATATGCCGTCATCGCCGTGGCGGTATTAAGTGCATAATTATGCTTTGTTCAGAAAATATGAACATTCGTGTAATGCGGTTCAACGGTTTTGAACAATCATTGAAGTCG
>CAMEWE010000054.1:0-4832 GCA_945939695.1 uncultured Bacteroidales bacterium | reverse complement strand
CTTCTACCGAGGCTGTCCTCGCTGAGATGCGTACAATCCGCTGTATTGAGCACACAGGCAAGATGAAGTTCATCACTCCGTTCGTCGGGTCACAGGTTGATATCTGCAAGGCCTTCGGCTTCACCATCCCCGACGGCTGCGCTCCGGTCTATGTCTCCAAAGCCAAGCCGGTCTCCCGGAAACGAGGCCGTCCTGCCAGCCCGAAAGTGGAAAATCAGGAATTATAGGTATACGAAATTGAAAAACTCAGAATCTTAAACGTCTTCAAGAATTAGGGAAGATAGCTCGTATAGGTGGTCGCAAAATGGGGGCATGGAAGATTATCGATGAAGAATACGAAGGATTTTTTGATAGGATATAATGTAGTCATCTGAAAATAATAGAAAACCGGACCGGGGAGTTTGCGCCTCCGACAATTTTCATTACATTTGTGGAGATGGGACGTTTCACGAAGAGCGAAGCCGAATGCAAGTCGTACAGGGACAGGCTTTTCCATTGGATGAAGAACGGAGGGATGATGAAGGAAGAACCGGAGTATACCGGCAATGACCGGGAGATGCAGGGTCTCGTGGAGGCGGCAAGAATCGCGGCGTTCCCACTGGACAAAATGAAGGTTTACAAAAAGGACATCATGACAGAGTTGGACATTATCATCGAGAATCGCAAGAACTACAAGAAGGGGCTTGCGGAAGGTAAGGCGGAAGGGCTTGCCGAGGGGGCTCACGACAAGGCTTTGTCGACGGCGAAGAATCTGCTGGCAGAAGGAATCGCATCGGATATTGTTGCCAAATGCACGGACCTTCCTTTGGATGAAGTCAAGGCATTGATGTAGTTGCCGACTTGCTGGAAGGCTATATGGAATGAGCCTGCATGACCGCAGATATTACGCGGCCGTGCAGGCATTTTATATGCGTATGCAGATATGTCTTGCCATATAATGGAAGCGAGGGTTCAAGCATTTGCCAATTTATATGATTTTTAAAGAAAAATACATGAATCTTAAACCCATTTAACCCTTTCATCGTATACTTTTGAGGTCTAATTTTAAATTCAAAGGACTATGAGTGAATTAGACATCAAGAATCAGGTTTATGTAGATCTGCTGCGGGACTCTGGATTCAAGGCGGTGTATGCTGATCCGCAGAACAAACATCATCTTATCAACTTGCTGAACAACGTGCTGCCGGAGGGAGTGACTGTCAGCGACATTGTGGAATACCGGGACAGGGAGCAGATGCAGGACTCTGTTTACAGCAAGAAGACGGTGCTCGACCTGGTATGCAGGGATGATCAGGGGCGTGTCTTCAGCGTCGAGGTCCAGCGGGATGCTGACTGGTCAATGTTCAAGAGATGCGTTTACTATGCGTCGCAGCAGTATCATTGGCAATTGCTTGAAGCTGAGGAATATGAGAGCCTTGCTCCTGTGTACGAGATTGCGTTCCTGAAGGAGAAGGTTCCGCACGAGGACGAGGCGGCGTGGGATACGGACCACATCATTTCGCAGTTCGGTTTCGTCGAAAACCGGACCGGGGAGTTTGCACCTCCGACAATTTTCATTACATTTGTGGAGATGGGACGTTTCACGAAGAGCGAAGCCGAATGCAAGTCGTACAGGGACAGGCTTTTCCATTGGATGAAGAACGGAGGGATGATGAAGGAAGAACCGGAGTATACCGGCAATGACCGGGAGATGCAGGGTCTCGTGGAGGCGGCAAGAATCGCGGCGTTCCCACTGGACAAAATGAAGGTTTACAAAAAGGACATCATGACAGAGTTGGACATTATCATCGAGAATCGCAAGAACTACAAGAAGGGGCTTGCGGAAGGTAAGGCGGAAGGGCTTGCCGAGGGGGCTCACGACAAGGCTTTGTCGACGGCGAAGAACTTTCTGGCTAAAGGTATTGATGCTGGAACCATTGCAGATTGCACTGGATTACCACTGGATGAAGTGAAGGCACTGATGTAGCTGCCGGCATGAGATTCTTCACCTCCAAGGACTGGCCAAGTTTGCTTTTTTCAAAATCCGTTTCCATCATTGCACTATATGGTTTTCAACAGTGAGAGATAAGCGCCTCACATGACGTTGATAAAAGCACAACAGAGCATTTGTTCATTTTTGGGTAGGAGCTCTGTTTTTTATGCGTAACTATTTGTTATTCCTAAAGAAAACATTAAATTTTGCATCATTAGGATATGGAACAGCGAGAATGTAGCAAGGCCTCGCATACGTTTCAAACAACAAACAGAGTATAGCAATCATATGATTCTTGCTCTGTTTTTTATTTACCTACCGGATGGATGCTCTGAAAAGCCGCTCCAACGCTTCGTCAGATACATATTGCAGTTTGCTATTGCATTTATCATTTATACTTCATAAATTTGCCATAGGAATGAGATTCAGCGATGGGAGATAAGCGCCCCAGAACGTTGAGAAAACCAAAACAGAGCAGTTATTCTTTTCGAATAGGTGCTCTGTATTTTTTATCCTACCGGATTACTGCTTGCTCGGGAAAGCCGCTCCGACGCTCCGTCAAATTTTATATTGCTTTATGCATCTCATTCCAATTCTCATAAACGTTCTGGAGCGCCTTTTTGACGAGCTTATCAAAGAGTTGGCGCTCGACCGCTTTGTCGTTGTCTCCGGTTGCGTCCGGAGGTCTGACGGGAAGGCGGTGCGGATCAGGAAAGCGCATCTGAGGCGACGCCGCCGCAGGTGATTTCCAATCGGTCGAGACCGGTGCTGCTACACATTCGGATTAGTCAAGGGGAGATGTTTCCGACGCAGGGAGTGTCTCCCTGCGAGTTTCACGGTCATGCTGATCCCATTCTGGAGCATTGTGCAGGGGTTATTTGTGAACGAGGGCCTTCTGTGAATTGGCCCTCAATGCTTCGAGCAATTCACCGCGCGAGCAAATGCTGCCTCTATAGCGTAGAACGGGTTTTCTCCCGCGCGATGGCATCAAATTAACCTCACCGCGCGAGCAAATCATGGCTGTATTGCGCAGAACAACGATTCTCTCGCGCGATGAATTGCACGAGAAAGTGAACCCCAAAGTTTGGACGGTTAAACTTTGACTTAATGTGTATTCGGACGATTCCAAGCAACGGCCGCTGCGAGGAGAGCCCATGGGGCGAGCTCCCCGCAGCAGTGGCCGTAGCAGCCTCAGGTCGTATATTCCGGCTGCGGTGCCACTTCAAACATTCCTGAAACCCTCATAAAAGATCCATCACCTCTGCATAAACCAATCCACACAACTTGGCAATCTGCTTTGGCGAGCAGTTGTACAGACCTTTCATCCGTCTGGCAAGCTGCAAACGTTGACCCATATTCAGGCTCCTGATCTCCAACACACCAAACATTTCCTTGGACAGAACTCCCCTATTGTCCCTCATCTCGCTCAACGGAACCGTCAGATGAGAAATTATACCGCCGCGGGACTCAATATCTATATCCTTCGAGACCGACATGAAAAAATTGAATGCCCTATGGCTCCTGAAAATCTTTTCCACAACAGCAACAGCTACATATTGATTTGGAACAATCAGTCCATCAAGAACCCGAATTCCGGAATCAATCTTCACTCTGCTTTTTACAAGATTCCTTATATCCTGGTCCTTAAGCAGGGTTTCCCCCATGCCGAGCATCCACTTCGGACTGGCCCATGAGTCCTGCCTTCGGAAATACAAAGGTCCGCTGGACCAGGGATAATCCCACGGATTATAGGCGAGGCCCGCACTCACTGGATTCTTCACCACATAGCATATTGCAGTTTTCAGATAACGGTCATCATCAATATTCTGATGACTTATCTCAATATCCCTCAATGCATTACGTTTCTCGCTCCTCAAGGATAGATAAATCGATGTCCTCCGGACATACTCATGTACAAAACGGTTGCAAGAATCAAATTCCCCATACAAGACAAAATGCACGTGAGTATCCATCAGCACAAATGCGAGGACCATTACATCGTAGCAGACCACGACCGGAAGAATCCTGTTCATACCGTCGCGGAACTCATTCTCATCGTGAAACATCACGTCCACAGAATCACCTGCAGTGTAGAAATGCCAACACTTTCTGATAGAAATGCTCTGGCCTTTTGAGACGGTCAGGCCAAGACCCAGATCGGAAGAAATCTCCGACTCCATTCTGTTGAAATCAATCATATCACAAATCACGCCCCTCTTATGGCAGCCGTCGTAAAGTTATTCAATATTTCCGAAAGTTCTATGGCGGTATCAAGAACTTTGTCTGGCTTCAATGCAATTCTCCATCGCGCGTATAAGCCTGGCCCCGATGATAGTAATGCCTCTGCTAAGGATGAAGTCGCTTCCAGCAAATCACCGCGCGAGAGAAAACCCGTTCTACGTCACAGGGGCGGCTTTTACTCGCGCGATGGCATCAGTTTGACCTCACCGCGCGAGCAAATCATGGCTGTATTGCGCAGAACAACGATTCTCTCGCGCGATGAATTGCACGAGAAAGTGAACCCCAAAGTTTGGACGGTTTAACTTTGACTTAATGTGTCTTCGTGTTTCCAAGCAACGGCCGCTGCGAGGAGAGCCCATGGGACGAGCTCCCCGCAGCAGTGGTCGTTGCAGCCGGAAGACGGACAAGGCGCTGGCATGGAGAAATCTTTCGACTCCATACAATGTGGTTGCAGATGGCATACAAGACTGTAAATCATTATTTATCAATACCTTCCAAGCGCAAAATTACTTCCGGAGACATCCTGCAGGACAACCTCTCCGGGAGCCCGGAGGACGTTTAGAAAATCGGCCGAAAAATGGGACGGGGATTTGGAGGGTGGAGAAGGATTTCCGGGCGG
>CAMEWE010000053.1:0-4847 GCA_945939695.1 uncultured Bacteroidales bacterium | reverse complement strand
TTATCCTTACTTTCAAACCGGCAGTGGAATCTGCATGGAGGGATGACCTTGTAAGTCACGTGGACTTCGAAGGGTGGCAGTTCATATCCAACAAGGATGCGAAGAACAACAGTCTCAATATTGACCAGGAATACGCTCGTGCTGACAAGTCCAAGCCTATTGTAGTGTTCGGTTCTTTCCAAGATATGCTGGGAACTGGAGAAGGCGGCGGTATCAAAGCTAAGAACGAGTTTATCCATACCGTATCTTGGGATATCGTCATTTTTGATGAATACCATTTTGGAGCTTGGCGTGAGCGTGCAAAGGACCTCTTTGAGAAGGAAGACGAAGAAGCGGCCGTTGAGTTCGATGCCGAGAAATATCAGAAAGATGAGGCAGGAAATGCCATCAATGAGTCTTGGCTGCCTATTTCAACAAGCCACTATCTCTACCTTTCCGGGACTCCATTCCGTGCTATCAACAGCGGTGAATTCATCGAGGAACAGATATTCAACTGGACATATTCGAACGAACAGGAAGCGAAAGCAAATTGGAAAGGCAGCAATAATCCTTATGCAGCCCTGCCTCGTATGGTTATGCTTACCTACAGGATGCCCGATGAGATTCAGGAAGTGGCCAAGAATACCGAATTCGATGAGTTCGATCTCAATGTGTTCTTCAGCGCAGAAGGTACCGGTTCAAAAGCAAAATTCAAGTATGAGAACGAGGTACAGAAATGGCTTAACCTCATCCGTGGCGGCTATCTCCCTGCAAGTATCGATGATTTGAAATTAGGTCAGGACAAGCGTCCGCCTATGCCGTTCTCGGATGTGCGACTGCTCAATGTGCTCTCGCATACACTCTGGTTCTTGCCGAATGTCGCATCGTGTCACGCTATGGCCAACCTTCTCGCGCAGAAGCAAAATGCTTTCTATCACGATTATAAGGTAATTGTCTGTGCTGGCACTCAGGCTGGTATCGGTCTCGATGCCCTTATTCCAGTCCAGAATGCAATGGCCGACCCTCTCCAATCAAAGACCATCACTCTGTCCTGTGGTAAGCTCACAACAGGCGTGACCGTCAAGCCGTGGACCGGAATCTTTATGCTTCGTAATCTCAAGAGCCCGGAAACATATTTCCAGTCGGCTTTCCGAGTACAGAGCCCGTGGGAAGTGAAAGACTATGCGGGGAACAATGTCATTGTCAAAAACGAGTGCTACGTCTTTGATTTTGCCCTTGACCGAGCACTCCGTCAGATATCCGACTATAGTTGCCGCCTTGACATAAAGGAAGGCAACCCGGAAAAGAAAGTCGCAGACTTTATCAACTTCCTCCCAGTTCTTGCATACGATGGCAGCTCTATGCGTCAGGTTGATGCCCAGGATATTTTGGATATTGCACTCGCAGGAACGTCAGCGACTCTCCTTGCTAAGCGTTGGGAATCCGCTCTCCTCGTGAATGTGGACAATGAAACTCTCAAGCGTATCCTTGACTCTCCTGAAGCCCTGAAGGCTCTTATGAACATTGAAGGCTTCCGTAACCTCAATGGCGATATTACCACTATCATCAACAAGTCTGAGAACATCAAGAAAGCCAAAGCGAAGGACAAGAAACCTTCCGAAAAGGAGAAAAAGGAGCTAAGCGAAGAGGAGAAAGAAATCAAAAGCAAGCGTAAGCAGATCCAGGAGAAACTCATTAAGTTTGCCACACGCATACCTATCTTCATGTACCTCACAGATTACCGTGAGCGCTGTCTGAAGGATGTTATTACACAGCTTGAACCTGGTCTCTTCAAGAAAGTCACCGGTCTCAGCGTGGCCGATTTCGATATGCTCTGCACTCTTGGCGTATTCAATGCTCCGTTAATGAACGACGCTATCTTCAAGTTCAAACGCTACGAAGATGCCAGCCTCGTTTATGCCGGTGTCGACCGTCATCAGGACGATGAAGTGGGTGGATGGGATACCACGATTCGTAAAGAAGAATACGAGAGACTGTTTTACAATCAGCAGTCCTCAATGAAGGCTGCCACAAATAACAATACAGCAGTATCTGAAACAACGCCATCAACTTTGGAGTCACCAAAGGCTTCTTATGGCAAAGAGTCAAAGCCGGCATCAACAAAGCAAACTACTCCAAAGCCTGTCACAACGTCAGTATCTACTTCCGCTCATATCAAGCCAATAGTTAAGACTCCTGCTCCTGCGGCCAAATCACCTGCGGAAGAAATCTATGACAATGTTGGCGAAGGTACTGTAGTAAATCATAAGAAATTCGGCATAGGCCAGGTGACCAAGATTGACAGGAAAGCGCAGTATGTTTTTGTTGCCTTCAACGATGGCGGCGAAAAGAAATTCCTCTTCCCTGGAGCCTTCACTGCCGGATTCTTAAGTTTGGAATAGTATGGACTTAGCGGGATCAAATGTGATTTTTACTACCGAAACTCCAAAGCAGATTAACGAAACATTCAATGGGGTCGTTAAGGATGGCGGCTCGTTTGAGGATTTGAAAGCGGCATTATCTGAATATGAGAAATATTCACCACTGTACGTAAAATTTCTGTTCGCTAAGTTCCAATCCTTTAAAAGAAATTTCAGCGAGGCAAGTGACCTCATTACGGAGGTTATTCAAGGTCTTGATAGCGTTGTCGATTATACAATTGGATTTAACCAGCAAACTTTTGCTCCCATTTATGGTCTTGCTGGGGAGATTTATGCAAACAACAATCAGTTCACGGAGTCACAGATTGCGTATCAAGACTATCAGCTGTGCCTTTGCCGATTGAAAGGCTTGGAGCAAAATGATTCTCTTCTATCGTTCCGTAAGTATAACGAGTATTCGCTATCAGACTTGATAAACAACGAGATTACAGTATGCACTCCTCGTGTGATGAATGATCCCTATGATACCCTTTTGTTGAAATGGGGTGATTTCATGAAGGGAAGAAAACACAAGCCCCACATTCAACCCTTCTGTAATGCTCTGGAATCATATAGAATCAGATCCTTTTCCCATCTTTCCAGCAAGGACGGGGAAGAGATGGTGTCAAATATTCTGATGTGGTCGCACTACGCGGACCAACATTACGGCTTTTGTGTCCAATACAAGTTTTCTGACGATTTCTTAAAGGTTACGGAAGAGCGCCGGACGGTCCGTATGCACGAAATACAATATCAACCCAAAGATGAGCCGTTAAACCTAAATCTCGAAGAAGGCTCTATTGATACCACGGTTGGCCTTTGCACGAAACAGCATCAATGGGAATACGAAAATGAAGCCCGACTTATAGCCTATGAGCCTGATGTGGATGGTGCTTTCCATTCAATACCTCTCGACGAAGGCTCCCATATTGAGAAGATATATTTTGGCTACAGATGTCCTGACAAACACATTGAAACCATAAAGAAAATCCTTTCCAATCAAAGTCAGATCAAGTTCTGCCAGATGCAATCTTCACCGGAAGACATCTATCATCTGAGCAGTATAGAAAGATAGCAACTTGTCCTTCGCAATGGTATCATTTGTTTGTCAGATTGTTGGCCTTGAAAATGTTGGCATATAAAATTTGTGTACAATGGAAGGGATAATCTATAAATACACGAGCCCGGCAAATAAAGTATACATTGGCCAAACTACTGATGAACGAAGGCGAAGGAAAACTTTCTTCAACTTGAATAAGTCATACGGAGGAGAAAAGATAGACCGCGCCAGACTGAAGTATAAGCCCGAAAATTTCAAATACGAAGTTCTGTATAGGGCTGAATTTAATTCTGCACACGATGCCCAAGTAAAGCTTGACGAACTTGAGCAATTCTACATTAAAGAATTTAATTCGTATAAGTCTGGTTATAACATGACATTTGGCGGCTATACAACAACAGGCTTCACTTATTCTGAAGAACAAAAGAAAAGAATGAGCGAAACCAGGACAGGTAAAAAACTAAGGCCCAGGACGGAAGAGGAAAAAATGTATCATAGTATGATAATGAAAGGAAAATGGGCTAATGAAGATTATCGAAAATTAAGGGAGCAAATAGAACAAACCGAGGAACATAAGCGCAAAAAATCCGAATCAGTACGTGGTGCCAAAAACGGAATGTATGGAAAGAAACATACTGAGGAGGCCAGAGAAAAAATGTCAAATTCCAGATTTGGAGAGAAGAATATATGGTTTGGAAAAATCAAGGACCTGGAATACCGAGAAAATATTAGTGCGACTCTGACGGAATATTATAGGACACATAGTGTGACGGCAGAAACGAAGGAAAAAATCAGCAAAAATATCAGTGTTCCTGTAATACAGCTTTCAAAGAATGGTGATTTCATTGCCAAATTTGATTCCTCTACTATAGCAGGAAAGGCAGTGGGAATAGATCCGAGTTGCATCATTAAGGTTTGTAAAGGTAAAAGGCAGTCTGCTGGTAGATATAAGTGGAAATATGCAAATGGCGATGAGAGATCGTTGATTACGTGGGAAGATGCCGTAAATAGTGATGATTGGCTGAACATTGCCGAGATTGTTCAGAGAACAGGGCGAAATAGAAACGTAATCTACTATCATATAAAAACTCATAATGTGCCAATTGTCCTAAATGGACGAAGGAGACTAATATATTACCCTGCTTTATTGGAATTATTCAAGTAGCACCAATTGTCGGAAGTGGAATAATTGATCATACTTACTATCGGTCAAGCCCTTCTTCCTCCGCTAACGCTCCGTCAGAAAGGCTTGGTTCCAGCCACTTCGGGACTGTCGCCCCTGCGTGACTTCCACTTCATCAAGTTCCGCCCGGCAGACATTCCCGTCTGGCTAAACGCCAGCCGTGAAAGACTGCTTCGGGCTCCACGGCCACTACGCCTTCGGCTCC
>CAMEWE010000052.1:0-4851 GCA_945939695.1 uncultured Bacteroidales bacterium | reverse complement strand
CTCTTGCCAAAACACATAATTATAACCAATCTCTATTTGAAGAGAAGGGGTGCAAAATCAGCTAGATAATGTCTCCAATTCTTCCATACGTGCCCGCAATCAGTCTCGACATAAGTATAGCGGTATCCCATAGAGTCCAGGAATTCACGGTAACTCTTGTTTGCCTGATAGAGGAAATCTTCATCCCCTATACTGATATAATAGAAAGGCTTGTATGAGAAAAGACGTCCGAGTTTCGCTTTGAAATCAGTCATCATTTCACTTTGGGCATTATCCGATCCAAGATTTACGGCAGCAGAGAAGAGTCCGACATACCCGAACTTGTCAGGGAAGTTTGCCGATATTACGCTCGTATGTCCTCCGCCCATAGACAAACCGCAGATAGCCCTATGATTGCGGTCTGCCTTTGTACGGTAAGTTTTGTCTATGAAATTGACAATTTCCATAAAACTTGCCTCATAGGCATTCGGAGCCGTTCTCACGGACCAACGCCCGGTCTTTGCCTTGTCATATCCAAGGGAGCTCTCTCCCGGAGCAGCAGTGAGTCCCAGATGCCCGTTCGGCATCACAACTATCATCGGTTCCGCCTTGCCGGCTGCTATCAGATTATCCATAATCTGTGCTGCGCGTCCCAGGTTGAGCCATTCGTTCTCATCACCACCTCCTCCATGCAGCAGGTAGAGTACAGGGTACTTCGTTTTCTTTGAGGACTCATATCCGGCCGGGGTGTAAACGCTCATGCGACGATCTTTTCCCAGAGCCTCGGAGTGGTACCACACTTTGGATACTGTACCGTGCGGGACATCCTGCACCATGGTGAGGTCTCCGGTTTCGCCATTTACGACGAACACGTTGCGCAGCACCTCTCCATCGCGAATGGTGTATGGTGCCGAGGCATCTATTGTATAATTGCCGTCCACGATGAACTCATAACGATAGAGTTCAGAAATCACAGGGACTGTCGTGTATGTCCACAATCCATCTGAAGTCTGGGACATTGATGCGACTCCTTCACCATATGTTCCGTTTGGCAGGCGGAAGAAATTTCCCGCAACCTGCACTGTTCTAGCTTTTGGAGCTACATAGGTGAAAGTAACCGTATTGTCCTCGTTGACACGCACAGATTTCACGCTGAGATTGATGGTAGCATCCAGCCTTTCACCTTCAATCTTGGATTCTTTGGTAGTATAACCCGGGAGCGAGAACACCAGAGTCTGTCCTATCCTTGCTTGTATTGAGTAATTACCATTTATGTCAGTAAGCACTCCCCTGTCTTCGTCCTTCACGCTCACAACTGCATCCGCAACCGGAACCCAAAGCTGACTTGACACCTTTCCACTTACGTTCACCATAGGCTGAGCATTGGCAAGCACCGCTGCTAACAATGCCACAGTAATAAACATTGCTCTTTTCATATCAGTTCAATTCATAAATTACGGCGGAAACTCCGTCAATTGTAATCTTATCTGTAGTTTTTCCACTCTTATACACAGGCTTTCTGTAATAGCCTCCGATAATCTTAGGAGACTTCACGCCATAGCCCGGTATTTCGACAGATACCTTCTTTGATGAAGGATTGATGACCACAAGGCACTTCCTGTCCCCACTCAGACGCTCATATACCATCGGGTATGGCTGCTCCAGGCCGCTGACCAGACGCCATTCTCCATCATTGCCGAGAGCAGGATTGGAGGCACGCAGGCTTACCAAAGCCTTTACATAGTTGAGCAGCGAGTTAGGGTCAGCTTCTTCCGATTCGACCGTACGGCGCTGAGGGTCAGGATTTTGCGGGACATACAACTTATCCTCGTCTGCCGTGGAGAATCCCGCGTTCCTACTGGAATCCCAAAGCATAGGGGTACGGGTTCCGGTTCGTGGTCCGGCACCCTCAACCGGTTTCACGTTGAACTGATGGGTGAGGCCGATTTCGTCACCATAGAAAAAGAACGGAACCCCGGGCATTGTGAGGAAGAAGGTCATAGCCACCTTCAACTGGTCGGATGAGGTTCGCGAGCCTGCGCTCAGACGGGTAAAGTCGTGGTTGCCGGAAGGCATACTGACATAACCTTTATCCTTTGAAGAGTCGTATTGAAAACTGTAGAGATCGTACCAGGTCTTCAACTCGCCCTTGCCTTCCAAATCGAAGTAGCAGGAAGAGTGCTCTCCTGTCATACGGTTGACGTTGAAGAACAGGGTTGAATAATTGTATATCCCGTCGTGGCAGAAGAAATCAAGATCAAACCCGGCCTCGAGCGACATGGATGGGTTGAACCACTCGGCAATGAGTATGCCTTCAGGATATTTCTCATCGAACCATTTGCAGAAATCCTCTTTCCAGAGTTTGATTGTTGCAGCTTTGTCAAAATCATTCTTGACCAGGCTGGCAGCCATATCCACGCGGAATCCGTCTACCCCCTTGTCCATCCAGAAGGACATTATGTTCTTAATCTCACGGCGCATCGCCATAGGGCCGGGGGCATCCACCGCCTGCTCCCAAGGATGTTCAGGATCAGGATTTGCAAAGCCGAAGTTTAGTGCAGGCTGAGTATCGAAGAAATTCTTCACATAGTACGGTCCTCTCGGGGCATCCGTCTTGACAAACTTGCGGACAAGGGCCGCATTGCTGTTCATCAGGGCTGCATAATCAAACTTCTCACCAGGTTTCATCTCGGGTTCCGAGACCTCAGGTTTGAATGAAGGCCAGATATAATAATCTGAATATCTGAGGTCTGGAGCCTCGCAGGACTGCTTGAACCATTCACACTGGTCGGAGGAATGTCCGGCAACAAGATCCATTACCACTTTCATACCAAGGGAGTGTGCCTTATCGACCAGTTCCACCAGGTCGGTATTGGTGCCGAAACGAGGATCAACCCTGTAGAAATCAATCACATCGTATCCTCCGTCAGTCCAGCCTGATACATATACCGGGTTCAACCATATTGCGGTCACACCCAATGAACGCACGTATTCCAGTCTGGAAGTAATGCCGGGAATGTCACCGATACCGTTCCCATCGCTATCCTGGAACGAAGAAGGATAAATCTGATAGAAGACAGCATCATTAAGCCAGGAGGGCTGAGTAGGATCCTGTGCTACTGCCCCAAGTGACGTCAGCAGGAGTGCCGCTGAAAGAAATAAAGTCTTTAGTTCCATATTGTCATAATTATAGTGTCAAGTCAAAGATATTGAATATTGAAGAAAGTAATATGCACAATTATCTCAAAACCATGCCTATTTCTGTATAAAAACCAAACAAAGAGATTCTTTTGAAAGAAATAGGGAATTTATTGAAAGTCCCTTAATGTGAAATTATGCTATATTTGACGAAAACATTAACGCAGTATGAAAAAAGCATTATTACTGGTTTCCGTTCTTATGATGAGCGTGACCGCTTTCGCGCAAAGGCGCGGAGATTTCGAATGGGGAGGTTTCAGCCGCTACAAAGAAGCAAATGAGGAAATGACATCAAGCCCGAAAGTTGTATTTATGGGCGATTCCATCACTGAGTTCTGGTTTTCCAGCGACCCGGATTTCTTCAATGACAACAACTTCGTCGGACGAGGCATAGGCGGACAATGCTCCACCCAGATGCTTTGCCGTTTCCAGAGCGATGTGATTGCCCTCAAGCCAAAGGTAGTGGTAATCAATGCCGGAACCAATGACATCGCGGGCAACAACGGAAAGATCCTTCATAAGGACGTCGTAGCCCAGATCAAGTCCATGTGTGAACTTGCCAGAATGCACGGCATCACCCCTGTGGTCACTTCCGTACTCCCTTGCGACAGATTCTTCTGGAACAAGGAAGCCAAACCTGCCCAGGACATAATCGCGCTGAACAAACTCATCAGGGAATATGCCCTGAGCGCCGGACTGATCTATGTGGATTATCACTCTGAGATGAGCCAGAGCGACGGTTCCCTACCTGCAGAGTATTCCGAGGATGGATGCCATCCACTCCTTGCGGGCTACAAAAAGATGGAGGAAATAGTGCTCCCTTACATCAACAAAGCCCTCGCACTCTAAGGAATCATTACCTCTGTCCATTCCCATAAGCAATGTCATCCGGTCCGCCTTGGGTGAAGATAAGCATTTTCACGTGCTTGTTCAGTTCTTCAGCGACAGAATTCATCGGTTTCCCCTTTATATTAGTATTTCACACTAATATTTGAGTATTTGTATCAGTCTATTACTTCCAGATAGAAACTTACAGGCCGGAATCCGTCATTGCACGAAATCATAGCGCTCATCGGATCTTTCATCCAGCCGTCGAAAAAGTCACCTTTTCCGGCGGCCAGGTTTTCCACGAATTCCCGCATCGAGCCCCAGGCCGATTCACATAGTCCTTCTGGCCTCTGTCCGTTCTCGGAAACCCAACTTTGGCCGACGAGTACGTCGCAAGTATGCAGAATGGGATTCTCATACTTTGCCATAAGATCCGGATACTCTGTCTTCCGGACTGCTGATATCTTCACCTTTTTCATTACTTTACGGGATATCGAATCACGGTATTAAGCTTATATGTGCGAATATAGTCACTTTTTGTGAAGTTCAGCTATTACTTTGATTCCCTGGGACGACACCAAGCATTATCCATACATGTTTTGAACGCACAGAAAAATAAATGAACAAACAGAAAAACGGGTTTGAACAAATCCGAAAGATAATCACACGCATAAGAAAGCCGTTTGCTTCAAAACAAACGAAATTTGTAGTAAACCAACGACAAGGAGCTGATCAACTTTATCAGACAGTTTTCTACACGAGGATTCTAATTACACTTAATATTAATAACTAACCATCAAAACAATGAGAACCAAATCAACATTCTCAAGAATGATCGGCACTGCT
>CAMEWE010000051.1:0-5061 GCA_945939695.1 uncultured Bacteroidales bacterium | reverse complement strand
GGACAAGCGGAGCCGAAGGGCTGGAGTGGCAGCGGTTTGCCGCTGTCCGCGACAGCCCTGAGAGCTACGCGCTCCTGCTCCGGACCTGCAACCCGAGCATGCGCTGCCGGGGTTGAAAACGGCAGTTTGGTCCCGAATGGGCACCAAGGATGACACTCCGAGCCGCCCATCACTCGACCAATTACGCCCCGCACTCGACTGATGCCGCCCATCCCTTGCACAATACCGCCCAGCAGATTTGCATAATCCTGAATTTGTCTCTAACTTGCATTGCCAAATCAAAGGCAGAGCACAATGAGCACCGTAAGCACAATGAGCACCGTAATCACAATAAGCAAATGAGCACAATGGTAATCTGGGTTTTCGCAATTTCGCTTCTCGCGAGCTTCGTGCAGCGGGTGTCAGGTTTCGGCTTCGGGATTATCGCGATGGCCGTGTTCACCTACCTGCTCCCCTCCTACGGCGAAGCCACTGCACTTTCCGGAATGCTCGGGGCCCTGACCTCGGTGATCACCGCCATACGTCTGCGGCGCGAGGTGCCCTGGAAAAAGCTTCTTCCCATATTGCTGACCTTCCTGCTCGTGTCTTTCTTTGCGGTAGGTTTCGTATCGCACGTGGATAGCGGCCCTATGAAAAAGGTTCTCGGAGGAGTGCTGATCTGCGTGAGCCTGTACTTCTTCTTCCTCAGCGAGCGCATACGCATACGTCCGGGACTGGGAATGCAGCTCGGGATGGGCACCTTGTCCGGTGTTATGGGAGGATTGTTCGCGATGCAGGGACCGCCTGCCGTGATTTACTTCATCTCTTCGGCTGGGAGCAACAGGGAATACATCGCAATGACGCAATGGTACTTCTTCGTCGGGAACGTGATGATGACGGTTTACCGCGCCGGGGAAGGGCTCGTGACGCGCACGGTAATGCTCGACTGGCTGGTGTGCGTCCCGGCAGTGATGGCAGGGATATTCGTGGGCGGGCTGGTATCCGGCCGCATAAAAATCAAGCTGCTGCGCAAGATTGTCTATGCGTTCCTTGCCGTGTCCGGGCTTATCTCGTTGCTCGGCTGAACCAGTTCCTGCACGCTGCGCCTGTACTGTGTGGGCGTTTTCCCGAAATGTGCCTTGAACACCTTGCTGAAATACTGGGAATCGTTGAACCCGACCATAAACGCAACCTGGGCAATGCGCATATCGCTTGTCTCCAGGAGGTCGACGGCCTTCTTCATACGCATAGTCGCAAGCAGTTCGAGGGGCGGCGTACCAAGGTATTCCTTGCACTTCGAGAAGAGCATCGAACGGCTCACGCCAAGAGCATTGGAGATGTCGGCGGCACACAGGTCAGCGTTGTCCATATTATCCGAAAGATAGGCATTGAGCCGGTCCACGAAGAGCCTGGATTCAGGGTCCTCCAGCTGAATCAGCTTGCGCCTCCCGGATGCACGTATGCTCCAGAAGCAGGCAAGTCCGGTCAGCATCAACAACGCGCCGACGAACACGACGATGAGCAGGAGGGACGGAAATACGGTAATATTTATCGAGTATGGATTATCGACCGCCTGTCCATCGGAATTTGATGACCTCAGCACAAGAGTGTGCTTTCCGGGGCGCAGGTCCTGAAGCACCACGTAACCTTCATTCCCCAGATGGTCAGATTCAGGCTTTTTCCCAAGGAGCTGGTATGCATAGACGACACGTTCAGGGGCAGCCATATCTACAGCCTTGAAACGCACCATCATCTTTTCACCCGCCTGCATCCGGACGGTTCCTCCATTGGGGACGGACATTCTTTCAGTTCCGACAAACAGATCCGAAATCAATATCTCCGGGATATAGTCGCTGTTCAGTATATCATCAGGGTTAAAATATAGCAGGCCCTTGTTGGTCCCGAAATACAAGGTCCCGTCTGCAGTTGCCAAAGGCTTGGTGTTGTTGAGAAGGATATTCGAGCCGAAACGTTCCTGGGGCAAGGCAATGATGCTGCCCGTGGTCGGATTGAGTCGGTTCAAGCCGGCGTGTGTCACAATCCAGATATTGCCGTTGTTGTCTTCTATCGTAGAAAGTACATAGTCTGAGAGCAGACCGTTGTCAACTGTGTATCTTGTCTGCACATTGCCATTATCCTTATTATCCACCACGAGCAGGCCATTTCCCATCGTGGAAGCATACAGCAGTCCGTCAGTGGAAAACATAATGTGATAGAAATCCTGTCCCGAGAGCTGATCCAACCACTTGAAGGACATCCGTTCAGGGTCCGCCGCCGGCGAATCGCAGTAAAAAATGCCAAGATTGCCGCAACCATAGATCCTCCCCGTCTCATAGTCTTGGCATATATGTCTGACACTGTGGGACTTGTCCGTAGGGAAAGACAAGAGGTTCTTTTTGCTGACTATCTTCCTGCTGTCATCATTCAAGTCCATATAGGAGATGCCTCCATCCATACTTCCGATCCACAGCCTTCCGTACTCTGTAGCGCAGAGTGTCCGGATTGTAGGGGAATCGAGACTGTAGAAATCCTTCGTAGGCTTATGATATCTTGGGACGAAGTCAGTTTGGGACAAGTTTTCGATCAGGCCATCAGAAGTCGCGAACCAGTATCTGCCTTCGGAATCTATGGCGAAATCGTTGATGGAACATTCTACCGATATGACTTTGTTGACTTTGTGTTCAGAATCCAGAAGATGGATCTTATTGTCTGCTGTAGAGACATAGACAAGTCCATCCTTATTATCTCCTATTGCCCTGATACTGTTTCCCGGTGTCGCATAGGCATCATTTCCGAGAACAATGAGGTTGATGTTTTCATCGTGCATATGAGACCTTTCCAACCCTCGGCTTGAGCCGGAAAACCATATCTGGCCACGACTGCTGACCAAGGCGGCGTGTACGGTGTTTTCCGGATTCCAAACGGTCTGTGTGCCGGGGTTGTAATATGGTATCATATCCCATTGCGATGTGCTGAATATGCTCAGGGATGCATCGTCGGAGAATAAAAAGATTCTGCCGGATTCATCGGTCAACACCTCGAACTCGGAACCGGCAAAAGGAAATGTCAGTTCCAGCAATTCCTGCGTTTTGAGGTTATAGGTGTAAACCCCGCTTTCGAGGCTGCCTGTCAAGATACAGTCGGTTCCGGCTATAGGAGCTATAAACTTAAGGTCGGAAGGGATTCCGGTATCAAATATCTTATAGTTGTTTCCTTCAAAAATATAGATCTTGCCTGAACAGCCGCCAAAATAAAGCAGTTCGTCGGTTACATGGACACAGAACAGTTCATCTTCCATAATGAATTGTCTGTCGATCCAAACACCGGATGAGGTCAAAGCCCAGACATTGTCCTGCTTATATCGGAAAACATCGTGAAGAACCGTACCGGACGGGAAACGGAACAGTTGCTCGAGCGTGGAGAAAGGAGTGCTCGTATAGATAACACCGTTTTTTGAAAAAAAGAAAACGTTGCCGTCGCCCTTTGAATGTATGGATTCAAAGCTCACATTCTCCAAAAAAGGCATCAGGTTATCGCTGTTGTTCGGGTGAAGATACAGTATTCCATCATAAGTGAGAGACCATATGGAATGATATGAGTCCGAGGCGATGGAAATAAACCTGGAATCATGGCCGTTACTCTTCGCTGAATTGCAGGTATAGTGTGAGAACGAGATGCCGTCGAAGTTATAAATGCCTCTCCAGGTTGCAAGCCAGATTCTCCCGTCTTCCCCTTCGCAGATATCCTCAATCATAGTAGGAGGCAGGCCTGACTCATCGGCATATTTGATGAATTTAGGCTTGTTTACTTTTGAATAATCGTGCGCCCGAATATCGAAATTGCAGAATATGAATGCAATTATCAGAAATAGTGTTCTCAATGTGTCAGAAGTGCTCATATTTGATGATTCTGCACAAATTTACACATAAAAATAACACCTTGGACTATTTTCCACATAATTAAGATTTAATTCAACTGCATTATTTTGGATCTAAAGTAGATTTGTGCCAGCAATAAACCAAACCAGTTTTACGGTAATGTATTTCGTGCATTTCATTGTGGTAAATTTGTTTTAGGTGCATTAAGATACTTACTAAACCATGAAAAAACTTCCTGGATATTTGCGGTTAATAATTTTGTTTTTATCAGAAAGGGAGGTACCAGGGCCTCCCTTTCATTTTTATACGTCGTCAGCGGTCAAATGTCTGCATCCATTAAGAATGGGAAGTGTTCCCTGAAAGCGTTCAATTCTTCCTTATTCAACTCTCCTTGAAGAGCAGACTGTTCATCTGATGAAGCAATGGTTTTTCCTGCAAAATCAATGATAGCGCTGCCTCCTGAATAGTGACAGGAAGGATCGTCACCTACGCGATTTACAGCCACCACATAGGACTGATTCTCTATCGCCCGTGCCTTGATCAGAGCATCCCAGGCAAAGCGTCTTCTATCGGGCCAACTTGCTACTAACAACATTGCATCATAGGCCGGAACGCCGTTCAAATCAAGGCCGTTTCTGAGCCATTTAGGGAACCTCAGGTCATAGCATACAGCAAGGAGGAACTTCCAGCCTCGAAACTCGACTATAACCCTTCTGTCTCCAGCTGAGAAATATTTATCCTCTCCTACATAAGTGAACAGATGCCTTTTGTCATAGAATTGATGGGAGCCGTCAGGGAAGACGAAATAAAGCCTGTTTCGGCAGCCTTCAGGCAGCTTTACTGCTACGCTACCTACAATAGCAGCATCTAGCTTCAGGGCACATTCCTTCATCCATAGCAGGGATGCACATGAGCCATCGGCAAGAACAGTTTCAACAAAGTCAGGATTACCCGTGCAGAATCCCGTAGAGAACATCTCAGGAAGGACATAGATATCAGCTTTCCCGGACTCAAACATCTGTTTTTGCAAGGAAGCTCTATTGGAGATTTGATCACACCATACTAGATTGGACTGTATTGCTGCTATTTTCATAAACAAAATGATATACAGACAAAGATAATAAAAAAAAGAATCCCCGACTGGACAATTCCAATCGGGGATTCCGAAAAGCGGCAGCTGCCTACTCTCCCACCTGGTGGGGCA
>CAMEWE010000050.1:0-5251 GCA_945939695.1 uncultured Bacteroidales bacterium | reverse complement strand
TGTTTCCGTGGCAAACAAATATGATTTTTGTCCTTTTCTTTTCCATATTCCAATATTTACCTGTTTGTGCAGGCTTAACGTATTTATTTTCAATGACTTTCAAATCCTGGTTCCGTCTTTCCCACGTGGAAACTTACCCCTGTCTTGAAGGCCTTCCCCGGATTGTTGAAGAACGGCTTTGTATATCCTTGAATCTGAAATGTTTCTGTTACGGGCAAAGATACAAATTTTGCTGCAATCACTTAAGTTGCACATAAGGCAATGCAACGATATGCGGTCGCAATGCAAGGATTTGCAGCTGCAATGCAACTATATACGTTTGCAATGCAACGATATGCAGCCGCAATGCAACGATTTTGCGGTCGCAAACATCAAAAATGCGGTTACAATGAGTGAGAAGTGGGACATATATGCGGATTGGAATCCATGGCACGGATGTACGAAGATCAGTCCGGGCTGCAAGTATTGCTACGTATATAGGCAGGATGAGATGTATGGCAGCACCGTGGCGAGCAGTTTGTGCAGGAAGACCGGTGCATTCAACCTGCCGGTGAAGCTGAAGCGGGACAAGTCCTACAAGATTCCTGGAGGCAAAGTGGTGTTCACCTGTTTTACCTCCGATTTTCTATTGGAAGATGCGGACGAGTGGAGAAAGGAGTGCTGGCAGATGATACGCCAGAGGAAGGATCTGTATTTCTATTTTTTCACCAAGAGGATTCACCGCTTCGAGCAATGTATGCCTTCGGACTGGGGAGACGGGTATGACAATGTACTCGTCGGCTGTACCGTGGAGAACCAGCAGATGGCTGATTTCAGGCTGCCCATCTTCAAGTCGTTGCCTATCAAGCACAAGTCCATTATAGCTTCGCCTCTTCTCAGCGCTTTGGATTTGGAACCATATCTGGATGATGATATTGAGGAAGTAAGTACCGGCGGTGAGTCCGGAATAGATGCAAGAGTCTGTGATTATCAATGGATTCTGGATATCCGGGAGCAATGCGTTTCTAAAAACGTTCCCTTCCGTTTTCATCAGACCGGGGCGAAGTTGCTGAAAGACGGAAGACTGTACCGCATTCCACGCAGATACCAGCTGTCTCAGGCGCATAAGGCGAACATCGATTACCGAATCGGAAGGTATTTTGTACCCGAGACGGCTGATACCTCTTTATGGAAAGACAGCGATTACCACGATTGATAAGCCCGAACCCGGGGGATGTCCTGCCTGGGGTTGTGTTGCCTGGGCATGTGCAGCTGGAGAATTGCTGTCGGTGATATGCTCCCGGGATATGCTGCCGGTGATGTGCATCCCGGGGGAACGCCGCCTCCCTGCCATTATGGCAGTAATACTTGCGGGCGTGCTTTTTGCTGTGTCTGATTACGTATGGATTTTCTGAACATTGTGCCCGGCGGCGTAGGTTTCAAGGAAACCCACCGCCTTAATATGGATGCTTTTCCTGATGAGGAAAGGCTTGATACTGAACTTCTTGCGCAACTCTCCGAACAGGGTCGCCTCGAGCTCCTGGGGGTTTATGATAATGGTAACTACATAGGTTTCACCGTTATTTTCCACTCTGAGAGGAGCGTGTATGTCTTTTTCCTCGCAATTGACCCTGCCTGGCGCTCTCACGGCTATGGGGCCGCGGTTCTGGATGAGCTGCGGAAGCGGTATGCCGGCCGTCAGCTGGTGCTGGATATCGAACCTCTTGACAGCGCTGCGTCCAACTATGAACAGCGTCTGCGCCGCAAGAATTTTTACCTGCGCAACGGTTTCCGCGAGAGCGGCTGCTTCTTCAAGTACTGCGGGATGTGCTTCGAAGTGCTGTATGACGGCGCTCCGCGCAGCGGGACTGCGCACACCGATGTTCCGTGCAGCGAAGTTGCGTGCACCGATGCCTCGCGTTCTGATGTTCCGTGCAGCGATGCTCCGTGCACCGATGCTACGCACCCTGTTTTTGACAGGGGTTCGTATCTCGCTATGCTTGAGGATATTAAGCGTCTGGTTGAGGATTGCGGTTTCACTGGTTTCGAGCCGCTCGTTGAGGATTTTCAATAATTTTTGCTTTTCCCGTGCAAGGTTTTGCCGTTCCCTGCATTATGTATGTGGAATGACAATTAATATTTGATTGATATGAAAAAGAATTTTTACCTTATAGCAGCTTTTGCGCTGCTTGCTGCGGGGCTCAGCTCCTGCCAGCTTGACAAAGATCCGGTGGATTACTCCAAGTTCTACGCTAATGCGCTGGTGACCGTAAAACACAATGCGGACAATGTTTTCTACCTTCAGCTTGACGACAAGACTACCGTGAAGCCGGACAATATGGAGAAGTCTCCGTTCGGGGACAAGCAGGTCCGGGCTCTTGCCAACCTTACTATCAAGGATGATGTGAAGCCTGAGGGGGACTTTGACAAGACCGTGACTATCAATTGGATAGATAGTGTGAGGACCAAGGATATCGTGCCGAGTCTGGGCGATCTCAACGACAAGGAATACGGCACCGATCCTATCGAGATCATCGGCAATTGGGTGACCATAGTCGAGGACGGATATCTCACCCTTTCCTTCTGCGCCCTTTGGGGAAATCTTTCCGTGGCTCACAGCATCAACCTCGTGTCAGGAGTGGATCCTGAGAATCCTTATGTGCTTGAGCTCAGGCACAATGCGATGGGCGACAATTACCACATCAACCCTACCTACGGCAACGGTGTGATTGCATTCGACCTTTCATCCCTGCCGTCAACCGAGGGCAAGGAAGTCGACCTGGTCATCAATTACAAGGGTCTGAATATCAGCAACGCCAGCGTGAAGTTCAAGTACTGCACCGGCGAGGCGGCTCAGACAGGCAGGCAGCCATCTTTCGCAGAGCTTACCAAGAGCCTGGAGATTAAGTAGTTGAATGACATTTCCGTCTCACAGAAGTGAGCTCGAGCTGATTCGCAAGGCTCGACGGCAAGATACTGCAGCAATAAAGGCATTGTACGATGCTTATGTGCAGTATCTTGTTGCGGTTTGTAAGTCATACATCGCGTCCGACGATGATGTGAAGGACGTGCTACAGGAAAGTTTTTTGAAGATTTTCTCTTCGCTCGACAAGTTCGAGTGGAGAGGGGAGGGCTCGCTGAAACCGTGGATGCGGCGTATAGTGGTGAACGAAGCGCTGATGTTCCTGAGGCGCAGGGCGAAGCAGGCGACCGAGAGCCTGGATGAGGCGCTAGGTTATGGGGATGGTGCAGGTGAAACGCATGGTGCCGGGAATGTGCCCGGTGCCGGGACCCCGCTTGATGTGGCGACTGAGTCTGAGGATGACAATCCGGATGTTGGCGCCGTGCCTATGAGTGTGCTGCTCGGGATGATAAGGGATTTGCCTGATGGCTACAGGACGGTGTTTAACCTCTACGTCTTTGAGGAGAAGAGCCATAGGGAGATTGCCGGAATACTCGGGATTGGCGAGAATACCTCATATTCTCAGTTCAGCAGGGCTAAGTCGTTGTTGGCTAAGAAGATAAAGGAATATAAGAAGAAGCAGGAATAATGGGATCAAGTAAGAATACAAAGGCTGGCGCTGATTGGCAGGATGTGCTGCGCCGCAACATGGAGAGCTACGGCGAGGCGGAACCGGACGGGCTTTGGTCGGCCGTCGCCTCCGGGCTCAAGTCCTCGGCAGGTGCCGGTGCCTCGGCTAGTGCAGGTGCATACGGTTCGCACGCAGGTGCTTCTAGTTCACGCGCCGGTGCCTTTGGTTCGGGTGCAGGGGCATCCGGTTCGCACGCAGGTGCTTCGGCGGTGATCCGCAGACGTCGCCGTTATTACTATGGCGCCGGTGCTTTCGCCATCGCCGCTGCCGCGATCGCACTCTTTCTGATATTCCCGCTGCCGGGACGCCTCTCTCCAGTTGCGTCTGAGGCTGTTGCGCTGGCTGAGTCGCCTCTCGACTTATCTGGCAACTTGCCTGCTGCTGGTGCTGCCGGATTGCCTGCCGCCGGAGTTGATGAATTGCCTGCTGCTGGTGCTGCTGAATTGCCTGCTGCTGAGGATGTTGGCTCACTTTTCGACGTGGCGTCTTCGGCTGTCAATAACCTTGCATCTAAGTCTGCTTCTTCTCCTGCGTCCGAGTCTGCGCCAGTGCCTACCTCTGCGTCATCCGCTGCCTCTTCCACTGTGTCGCAAGGGAATGCAGCTTCGACTTTGGCTTCGCAGTCTGGGGATTTGCCTCCAGTTGTGAGTGTCGACGAATCCGAACCTGATTGCGTTGAGAATCCGTCAACTGACGCTGATGCTGCGGGTGGTGTTGGTGTCGGCGAGGGTGCATCCGCTGCGCTTGAACTTGAAGAATATTTGCTTGAACTCGAGACCAGGGAAGCGAAAAGGCGTCCCGGCCGCACCAGACTTGCTGTGGCTGTGTCGGGGGCTGTGGGTACATCTTCCTCAAGCTCAAGCGGTTATGATGCGTTTTACGGCTCTAGTGTACCAAAGTCCTTCAATTCACCAACTGCCGGAAGCCCGGCTTCTCAGCATTTTTCGGCAGTGCTGCTTGAGAACAACAACCGCAGCGTGAAGTCCGACCGACGCTTCTATCAGCCAGTGGCTCTGGGACTTAGCTTTGCGCGCGATATCGGCCAGCGTCTTTATGTCCAGAGTGGGCTCGAGTACAGCTGCCTTATTTCTGAACTTGTGTCCGGGAGCGAATCGACGCACTATGATACGCGCCAGAGCGTGCATATGCTTGGTGTGCCGCTTGGACTAGGGGTGCATCTGCTTGATAACCAACTGTTTGAACTTAACCTGTCTGCTGGTGGAATGCTTGAAAAGGCTTTATATGCCCGCTCCGTGACCCGTTTTGTGCTCGAAGGTAAAGAGCCCGTTTCCACTAGCGAACGCTTGGGTGATGATCCTCTTTATTGGTCTGTAAACGCTTCTGTCAGTGCACTTTATAAAATTTCTGACAAACTTGGCATTTACTTCGAACCGGGGCTATCCTATCACTTCCGCAACGGCAGTTTTGTGGAGACGATTTACAGTGCACGCCCTCTGAATCTCCAGATTACGCTCGGCCTTCGCTTCGCGCTTTAGCGCCTTGGCCCTGCACTGTTGGCTTCTCTGTCTTTGTTCCGTCCAGAAAATTCTTTTGTGTTTATAAAAATATTCGTATATTTGCAGTCCATTTGGAAAGATGCTCGAGTGGCTGAAGAGGCACGTCTGGAAAGCGTGTGACCGTCCAAAGCGGTTCCAGGGTTCGAATCCCTGTCTTTCCGC
>CAMEWE010000049.1:0-5326 GCA_945939695.1 uncultured Bacteroidales bacterium | reverse complement strand
ACCCTGTACATCATCGGTGATGCCGCCCCTAACGGTTGGTCTGCAGACAATGCAGCCGAGATGCAACGCACATCCAACGGCGTATTCACCTGGCAAGGCAATATGAAAGAAGGAGACTTCAAGTTCATCACCACACTTGGACAGTTCCTTCCTTCTTACAACAAAGGACTGGACGGCAAGCTCATTTACAGAGCCAGCGATGACGATCCGGATGAGAAGTTCCACATCAACGAGGCATATACATACAAGATTGACGTCAACCTCCTTACCGGAGAGATTTCATGGAACAAGAGCGAAGGCGAGACCCCTGCCTATGACAATCTTTACCTTGTCGGAAACATGACTGGATGGAGCTTCGAGGCAATGCAGAAAGACATTCTCGACCCATTCCTGTTCAGGATGGGCAGATTCTTCGACAATGGTGGAGAATTCAAGTTCGGAACCGTCAACGGCAGCTGGGAGAATATGCTCAAGGCAACAACACCGAATGCATCCATTACCGATACTTCCATGGAGATTGTCAGCGGATTTGATCCAGACAACAAGTGGTGCATGACAGATGAAGAAACCGGAAAGGCTTACAAAATCTGTGTGGACATACGCAAAGGCAAAGAGCGTATGATGATGCGTGAGTTCGTTCCTTACGAATGCATCTACCTCATCGGCAGCGCATGCTCTGCAGGCTGGGATATTTCGAATGCCCTTCCTATGAACGTCGATGCTGATAGTCCATATCTCCTCAGTTGGGAAGGACCGCTTAGTGAAGGAGAGCTCAAGTTCACTTGCGACAAGAGATCAGACTGGGGCGGTGCTTGGCTTCTTGCGGACAAAGACGGCAAGAGCCCTACCGGCGAGCAGGAAAGGCTTCTTTTCATAGACAAGGCTGATGAATGGTTCAAGGCACAGTATCTTGATACAGCTGTAGGTGACATTGACCAGAAATGGAACATTCCATCCGCAGGAACTTATTCAATCACTTTGGACCAGCTTAACGAAACTGTCACCATCATAAAGAAATGACGAAATTCGCTTTTACAGCATTGATATTCAGCACCGCCTTCGCGCTCTCTTGCACGAAGCGCGGTGCTCCTGTTGTTCCCCCGGGCGGGAACACGGATGAAATCATTTCCGAAGTTACTGAGGTAAAGGAAGTAACTTCATCCATTTCCATGAATATCAGCACAGACAAATCTGTTTACAAACCCGGAGAAACCGTCACTTTCACTGTGGACAATATGCCAACAGGAGCAAAAATCAGATACCGTCACAATGACGAAACTGTTCTTTTGCAGGATGCCGCCTCGACGACCTGGCAATGGACTGCCCCTTCTGAGGATTTCACAGGCTATCTGGTGGACATATTCATTGACAGTGATAAGAACGAACTCATCTATGGGACAATTGCCGTCGATGTCTCAAGCGACTGGACCAGATTCCCGCGTTACGGCTTTGTCGGAGACTTCGACAGCTCCAAGCTCGAAGAAGGAGTCATCGAGGCTGAGATGGATTTTCTGCGCAGATGCCACATCAACGGCATCCAGTTCTACGATTGGCACAACAAGCACCACTGGCCACTCGGAGGAACGATGGAACATCCGGATGAGGTATATAATGACATTGCCAACCGTCAGGTTTATTCCGAAGTTCTGAGAAAGTATATCAAAGTGCAACATGACTACGGTATGAAAAGCATGTTCTACAATCTCTGCTACGGAGCGCTTGATGATGCAGAGGCAGACGGAGTCAAGGCGGAATGGTACATTTTCAAGGGCGCGAACCGAACCGACAAGGACTTCCACGGCCTGCCGGACAGCTGGAAGAGCGATATTTTCCTGCTTGATCCCGGCAATGAGCAGTGGCAGAATTATCTCATAGAACGTAATACTGAGGTTTACACCCACTTCGATTTCGACGGTTTCCACATTGACCAGCTGGGTTACAGAGGCGATCGTTACGACTGGAACAGCAACCTTGTCAATTTCCCTAAAAGCTATGCCTCATTCATAAAGGCAATGAAGAATGCACATCCTGACAAGACTCTGGTAATGAATGCAGTAGGAAGTTATGGCGCATCCCAGATTGCCGGCACCGGCTGTATGGGATTCCTTTACAACGAATGTTGGGAATATGAATCTGAGTTCAAGGACCTGTACAACATTGTCAAATCCAATGATACTTACAGTTCAAATACTCTCAACACCGTCTTTGCGGCATATATGAACTACGGGTGTGACAACCGGGAATTCAACATCCCTGGGGTCCTGCTAACAGATGCAGTAATGTTCGCAATAGGAGGATCGCATCTTGAACTGGGAGACCATATGCTCTGCAGGGAGTATTTCCCCTACAAGGGAGTTACGATGAGCAACGCGCTGCGCACCCAGATTGTCAGATATTACGATTTCTTGACTGCATACCAGAATCTGCTCAGAGGCGAAAGTACATCCGCTCAGATCGATATCGATGTGACCTACAAGGGCAGCGCGAAGAATGTCAAGATGAATCAGTGGCCTCCTCAGCAGGGAAAGATCACTACTTTTGCAAAACAGACAGACGGCAAGCAGGTTATCCATATGTTGAATTTCCTTTCTGCAGAAAGCCTTTCTTGGAGAGATTTCAATGGTGATATGGCTGAGCCGAGGCTGGTGAACTCCATACCGGTGGAAATCAAAACAGACAGGCCTATACGAAAAGTCTGGGTAGCAAGCCCTGACAAACACGCCGGAGTTCCTGTTGAACTTGTTTTCAAACAGACCGCAGAAGCTGTAAGTTTCACTGTCCCTTCACTCAAGTATTGGACAATGATCGTATTAGAGTAAATGAAAAGAGTTTTAACAGTTATCGTACTCAGCCTGATAGGCACAGCAACTGTTTTTGCAGACACGCTTTGCTCCAGAGACGGGAGCCTCGTGAGATTATCTTCTGATGACGGGGCTTTGCTCGAGCTAAAGATGTGCAGCCAGTCGGTCGTCAGGGTAAGGTTTGCCCCGGACGGTGTTCTGGAAGATGAAAGAAAATCCTATGCCGTTGATAATGACGACCTCAGCCCGTTCGAAGTGAATGTCAATGAGCAGGCAGCCTGCTATGAGATTTTCACTGACAAACTGAGAATCAGAATAGACAAGAGTCCGTTGAAACTCCAGATATTCGACAAATATCAGAAACTCCTTTTCAGCGACTGCGCAGACAGAGGACGTTCAGTGGACGGTACCAGAAAGGTTGAGTACAAAATACTCCGCAGGGACGAACATATCTTCGGCCTTGGAGAGAAGACGGGAAAACTTGACCGCAGGGGTGAGCAGTACAAGATGTGGAACAGCGACAAGCCGTGTTACAGTACTGTGGAAGACCCTCTGTACAAAAGCATTCCTTTCTTTATGAGCAACTACCACTATGGCATTTTCCTGGACAACACCTACAAGACCGAATTCAAATTCGGAACCGAAAGCCGCGATTGGTACAGTTTCGAGGTTCCTGACGGAGAAATGGTCTATTATTTCATCTTTGGAAGCGAATTCAAGGAAATCATAGGACAGTACACCCTGCTGACCGGCAAGCCCATAATGCCTCCGAGATGGGCATTTGGTTTTTCCCAATGCAGGGGTCTTCTTACAAATGAACAACTCACCTATGAGATAGCCAGAGGATATAGGGAAAGAGGTATTCCCTGCGATGTAATATATCAGGATATAGGTTGGACCGAATACCTTCAGGACTTCGAATGGCGCAAAGGGAATTACACCAATCCGCGCAAAATGCTCTCCGACTTAGATTCGATGGGATTCAAAGTAATCCTGTCACAGGACCCGGTCATTTCAAAGGCCAATGTGAAGCAATGGGAAGAGGCTGACCTCCTGGGTTACTTCGTAAAGGATGTCCGTACAGGTAAAAGCTATGATATGCCATGGCCCTGGGGCGGAGATTGCGGCGTCGTGGATTTCACAAATCCTGAAGTTGCCTCATGGTGGGGATCCTACCAGCAGAAACCGCTGGACGATGGCGCGGCCGGGTTCTGGACTGATATGGGAGAACCAGCCTGGAGCAATGAAGAGTCCGTCGAGAGGCTTTATATGCAGCACCACGACGGTATGCATTCGAAGATTCACAATGTTTACGGCCTCACATGGGATAAAGTCGTCAAAGAGCAGTTCGAGCTTCGCAATCCCGACAAAAGAGTGTTCCAGATGACCCGGGCAGCCTATGCAGGTCTCCAGAAATACACCTTCGGATGGACCGGTGACAGCGGCTGTGCCGACGATGTCACCAAAGGCTGGGCTCAGATGGAAAACCAGATTTCCGTACTGCTTTCGGCTGGTCTGGGACTTATTCCTTTCACTACTACGGACATTTCCGGATACTGCGGCGATATTGATGACTATCCTGCTATGGCGGAACTTTATGTAAGATGGGTACAGATGGGGGCATTCAATCCTATCAGCCGTATTCACCATGAAGGAAACAACGCAGTGGAGCCATGGATGTTCGGAGATCTGGCGGAAAGCTATGTCAAGAATGCCATTTCATTGAAATATACTCTCCTTCCCTACATCTATTCCTACGCCCGTGAAGCACATGACACCGGTCTTCCGATAATGCGTGCAATGTTTCTGGAATATCCCTATGACACACAGACATTCTCTACTGACAATCAATTTATGTTCGGAAAGGAGCTGCTTGTGGCTCCTGTAGTAAAGAAAAATGCAAAGAAGAGGAATGTCTATCTTCCTGAAGGTGAATGGATTGACTTCAATGATATGAAGACCGTTTACGATGGCGAACAATGGGTCAGCGTTGACGCTCCTCTGAGCACAATACCTATGTTCGTGAAAAAGGGAAGCATTATTCCAAGGATGCCCGTGATGGACTATACCCGTCAGAAGGCTGTCTATCCGATCAAATTCCAAGTCTTCCCTTCTGATGCAGGAGAGAGTGCCAAATTCAGCCTCTATGAGGACGACGGAGAGAGTCTGGGATACCTCAGAGATGAGAACATCATTACAGACGTTATGTGCAGGAGTTTTGAAAAGGGATTTGAAATCGAGTTGGGAGAACGTAGAGGGAAAGGCTATCAGCTTTCCGGTCAGAGAAATTTCATTTTTGAAGTACACACTGACAAGGCTTTGAGAAAAATTGCCGTTGACGGCAAGACTGTCGACAGGATCAGTGCGGACAGACTCACGGCCGAAGCCGAAAAGGATTTCTCAAAGGCAGTCTCATCCCTCAACAGGAAATCAGGAGTTTATCTCGTCAGGATTCCTGACGATGGTAAAAAGCACATTATAGCACTTTATGAATAAGTAAGTTGCAGACCTTCCTGCAGCCTGCG
>CAMEWE010000048.1:0-6112 GCA_945939695.1 uncultured Bacteroidales bacterium | reverse complement strand
ATGAAAAGATACTGCCAGACACTCAGCATCAGGGACGATGCGCAGCTGATTGAGGAATACAAGTACGTTCACGCACACGTTTGGCCTGAGATTATCCAGGGCCAGCACGAGGTAGGCATACTGTCAATGCAAATCTACGGACTTGGAAACCATTTCTTTATGATTGTGGAGACCGTGGATGACTTTGACTGGGAAAGGGATATGGACCGCCTTGCCGAAATGCCGAGGCAGGCGGAATGGGAAGCATTTGTCAGCCGCGTGCAGGGCTGCGACCCAAAAGCAAAATCTACCGAAAAATGGCAACTTATGGACAAAATATTCGACTCGGAGAAATGATGAACAAGAAAGTATTTGTAAGCGGATGCTATGACCTGCTGCACAGTGGACATATAGAATTTTTCATACAGGCATCGCGCTACGGAGACCTCTACGTGGGCATTGGCTCGGACGAGACCTATCTCGAGTACAAGCACCGCAAGCCTATGTTCCCGCAGGAAGAGCGCCTCTTTATGGTAAAGAGCATTCGCTACGTCAAGGATGCATTTATCAACACCGGACACGGAGTGATAGACTACCTCCCTACCCTGGACATAGTAAAGCCTGACATCTTCGTAGTCAACGCCGAAGGAGGAAGCGACGAGAAACGCAGAATCTGCGAAGAAAGGGGAATTGAGTATATAGAACTCGAAAGAGCCCCGCACGAGGGCCTGCAGGCACGCAGTTCATCATCGCTCAAGGCAGCCCTTGGCAAGGACGACAGCTCGGCAAGCCTCGGCATACCTACCAGACTCGACATTGCCGGAACCTGGATTGACCAGCCTTATGTAAGCTGCCATCACCCAGGCTGGGCAATCACCATATCGCTCGAACCTACCTTCGAAGTAAGGGACCGCTGCGGACTCTCGACCAGCACCAGAAACATGATAAAGAAGATCTGGCCAATCAAGCTGCCAAAGATGGACCCTGAAATGCTGGCAAGACTGGTATTTTGCTTTGAAAACAATCCCGAAAGGCAGGACGGTCACATCTCCGGAGCACAGGACTCGATAGGAATATGCGTGCCCGGCCTCGCCCGCCATTACTACGACAACAACTTCTGGCCGGCAAAGATTGAAAATACCGTAGATGAAATGACTATGCGCTTCCTCGAGGACCATATAGTCCTGGTGCCACTTGAGCCGCGCCGTCCAGGGTGCAGCGTAGTGGAACGCAAGAACATAACGGAAGCAAAGGTCGCAGCGCTCGCAGCCGCCGCAGACAGGTGCTGGGACGCCATAATGCGCCACGACCTCGATGCATTTGCAGCCTCCTACCTCGACTCGTTCAAGGCCCAGACAGCAATGTTCCCGGGGATGATCACTCCGACAGTCAACGGCCAGCCTTGCCCCGAAGCGAGCGTGCAGTCATATATAGACAAGTATTCTGGTATGCAGGATGTCCTTGCGTGGAAACTTACAGGAGCCGGTGGCGGTGGCTACCTCGCCATCGTCGTCTCCGACGCCACCCAATACGCAAACAAGCACAATGAAGCGATAAGGATAAAGATTAGGCGGCAGTGACTTTATCATTCTAATGACAGATATAGCATCTAATAATAAAAGAATAGCAAAGAACACCCTGATGCTCTATGTCAGGATGCTCTTTTCTATGATTGTGTCGTTATACACTTCAAGAGTTGTCCTTCAGACTCTTGGCGTAGAGGATTATGGCATTTTCAATGTGGTGGGCGGAGTAATAACGATGTTCACCTTCATCAATGCCTCAATGGTTTCTTCAACTCAGCGATATCTTAACTTTGAATTAGCAAAAGGAAACTCGCAAAGGCTAAGAAGTGTATTTAACACTTCCTTGCAGATACACGCTTTAATTGCAATTATTATTGTTATTTTAGGGGAAACGCTAGGACTTTGGTTTCTTATGAATAAGCTGGTCATTCCGGAGTCCAGGATGACAGCTGCCTTGTGGGTTTACCAGTGCTCAATTCTAGCGTGTTGTGTGACTATTTTGTCAGCCCCTTATAATGCCGATATAATTGCGCATGAGAAGATGTCCGCATTTGCTTACATCTCCATTCTTGAGGTGTCTTTAAAACTCCTTATTGTTTATCTATTGCTCGTTTCGCCGATAGATAAACTCATTGCTTATGCTATTCTTACATTATCGGTGCAGTTGTTAATCAGATTCATATATAGTCGATATTGCCATAAACATTTTGAAGAGTCTTATATTGAATTTAATTTCAACAAAGCGTTGTTTAAGGAGATGTCCGGCTTTGCGGGATGGAGTTTTTTCGGCAATCTAGCTGCGATATTATATACCCAGGGCCTGAATATGATGCTGAACATATTCTTCGGACCTGTAGTGAATGCAGCCAGGGGAATTGCTGTCCAGGTTCAGTCTGCAGTTCAACAATTTGTCAGCGGTTTTCAAACAGCACTAAATCCTCAGATTACTAAGAATTATGCAGTAGGAAACTTGGAACAGATGCATAACCTGATGTTTCGAAGTGCCAGATTCTCTTTCCTTTTGCTGTTCTTTTTGTCTCTCCCAGTTCTTTTGGAAACGGACTTTCTCCTTACCGTATGGCTTAAGAATGTCCCAGACAATGCAGTCATTTTTACTCAGATAATGATATGCATATCTTTGATTTATACTACTTCTAACCCTTGTGTTATTGCGAATCAAGCAACAGGGAAGGTAAAAGTATATCAAATGGTTGTCGGTGGAATCTTATTAACAATACTACCAATTTCTTATATTCTTCTTAAGTTAGGTGCTCCTGCATATTCGGTGTTCATAGTACATTTCTGTGTGGAAACTGTCGCACAATTCTCCAGGATGTTCATGTTAAGGAAACTCATAAATCTCCCTTTGTGGCAATACATGAAGAACATCTATATTCCGATAATTTGTACAGTGGCAGTAGCCGTTATTCTTCCCATCCTTGTTCGTATGCAATTTGAGGAAGGGTGGTTAAGATTTATTGTTGTGGGTTTCACTTGTGTGTTGTCTGTGGGCATTAGTGCTTTTTTCATTGGTTTTACCAAAAACGAAAGATTATTCTTTCTGGATAAGGGCCTAAGATTATTAAAGATTAGAAAATGATACGCATCACGGATAAACATAACTGTTGCGGGTGCAGTGCTTGTTTCTCTATTTGTCCCAAGAAGTGCATAACAATGCAGGCTGACAGTGAGGGCTTTCTCTATCCATTGGTCAATGAAACAGACTGTATCGACTGCGGACTATGCGAGAAGGTATGCAATGAGTTGCATCCTTATGACAAACGAGAGCCATTAAAGGTACTTGCGGCAATCAACAAGGATGTTGAGGTACGACTTAAGTCCTCTTCGGGTGGCATTTTCTACATTTTGGCAGAAAAAACCATCAGCGAAGGTGGCGTAGTATTCGGAGCACGCTTTGATGAGCAATGGCAGGTGGTGATTGATTATGCTGAAACAATGAAAGGCGTAGAGGCTTTCATGGGCAGCAAATATGTGCAGGCCCGTATGGCAACAGCATACACAGATGCTAAGCGGTTCCTCGCCGAAGGACGCAAGGTGCTATTCTCCGGCACCCCGTGCCAGATAGCAGGTCTGCACCATTTTCTCCGCAAGCATTATGACAATCTGCTTACTGTTGATATCATTTGTCATGGCACTCCAAGCCCCAAGGTGTGGGGTATGTATCTTGATGAAGTAGTGACAGCAGGCCGAAAGGCTATTAACGATGAGCAGTTCCGCAACAAGCGCAACGGTTGGAAAGCCTTCAACTTCACGATGGAATACAACAAGGACGAGCAATCAGTCTCCCTTTCAAGCCATCATCAGCAAAACCATTTCATGCGAGCTTTCCTTCGCGACATGATTCTCCGTCCCTCTTGTTACCAGTGTCAGGCAAAGAGCGGTCGAAGCCATAGCGACATCACCATAGCCGACTTCTGGGGCATCAATACAGAAATGCCTGAAATGGATGATGACAAAGGCACTGGATTGGTATTGATCAATACCGACAAGGGACATGCTGCACTCGATTGGAGCAAGATAAACCATAAGGAGACAACAGCAGATATAGCAATCGGACACAATCCCGCTTACTTCCGTTCAGCAGCTGCACATCCCAAACGAGCCAAATTCTTTACTCGCATAGACGAGACAAAGAGTGTAAACGACCTTATCGTTGACTGTCTCAAGCCTACTCTCAAGCAACGTCTAGGAATGTCTATTTCTTTATGCAAGCAGCTGATAAAGAGAATGATAAGATTTGCTATAGGGAGTAAACCAAAGATAAGCACTCGACCTGAGATGACATCAATCCCTCAAATATCCCAAACCGCTGCCGTTGCTTCCATCACCTTCCGCAACAAGCACCACGGCTGGAAGTCATATCGTATGGAGATTAAGATAGAGGAAGGAGATATAATTGAAAATCTTGGGAATTTTTGAATCCCAAGGGAGTGTTGATTAGGGAGAAACCTCGGTTGATAGACTAATGCGTGGTTGGCCTATAGCAGTGCAGGCTCCCCGGGATATTGCCCCCCACTCGGCATTTTGTTGACACTTCGATAGCCTGTAGTAAGCATCCGATTAAGGACGACTATCTAGGCTGCTGGGGAGTAGCTACCTTTGCATCAAATACTAAAAGCCATGATGACAAAGGAAGAGGTCGCCCAGGTGATTGCCTACTGCGACGAGAACAAGATCAGTTACAAACAGCGCCTGTCGGAACTTGGGATTAGCCCATGGAGCTTCTATGACGCCAAGCGTAAGTACGCTCCGAAAGAGGAAGGTGATAATGCGGGCGAGTTCCTTCAGCTGATACCGGGAGGATCATTCCTTCCCAATCCAATCAAGCCTTCACGGTCCCGCAGCAGCAAGCAGAAAGAGTCTGCACAAGAAACCGTTGCGGTGAACATCGAGCTCAGGACACCAACCGGCACGATGATGCGGATAAGTGGCAATCTGACCGGTCGTGAGTTGAAGGAGATCATCATAGCGTCATCCACCCATGTTTAGTCTGGGGCGGGAAATGCGCTATTGGCTCTACAGCGAGCCAACAGATATGCGAAAGAGTTTTCATACGCTGTGCGGTCTTGTGCGGAACAAGATAGGCGGAGATCCGATGAATGGAGACGTATACATCTTCGTGAACAAGCGCAGGAACAGAATCAAGTTGCTTCACTATGAGACTGGCGGAATGGTCATCTACGCAAAGATGCTTGACAGAGGGACCTTCGGGATGCCCATCCCCGGTTCTAAAGACGTGGTGACGAGCAGTATAAAATGGGAAGATCTTCTGAAGATGGTTGAAGGAATCATGTCGGATCCTGACAGCCGACAGGCTCGTTTGGAGGGGCTCAATAATCTTTGGAAAAATTGACAAATAGTCTAAAGAAAAACGCCATTTGGCTTGCATATATCGCTGTTTTTTCGTACCTTTATAATATTGATGATGAGCGAAAAAGATGGCATCTGAACAGGAAATCATAGCAGCACAGGCGGCGGAGATTGAGCGACTCAAGAGCAAGGTCGCCAGTCTGGAAGATCAGCTTTATTGGCTGCGGAAGAAGATGTTCGGAAAGATGAGTGAGAAGAACCTCCCGCTTGATCCGACAGTGCTGAGTGAGCCCACCTTGTTCGACGATCCTCTTACCGAAGGAGAGCGTGCGGAACTGGAAGCGGCTGTGCGGAAGGACGAGGAAGACACCGCAAAGCTTATCCAGGTCAGAAGCTTTGAGCGCAAGCCTCGCAAGGCCATCGATACGGCCAATCTGGAAGTACGTGAAGAGCACATATATCCTGAAGTTGAAAACCGCGAAGACTATACTGAACTGGACCCGGAGGTGACGGACACACTGGTGCTGGTTCCCGCACAGATGTATGTGCGCCGCATCATCCGTCACAAGTTGGTGCTGAAATCGAATCTCCAGATAAAGGAACCGGAGCGAAAAGCCTTTGAAATGGCCCCGCTCCCGGTAATGCCATTGCCCAAGTGCATGGCTTCCGAGAGTCTGCTCACTGACATTATCCTTCAAAAGTTCTTCTATCACATGCCGTTCTACCGGGTGATACAGAAGTACAAGGAACTGGGCGTGAAGATAAGCGACTCCACG
>CAMEWE010000047.1:0-6444 GCA_945939695.1 uncultured Bacteroidales bacterium | reverse complement strand
TGAACGCCTATTTCGCCAGGAATTCCGAAGGGGTGAGGCCTGTGACTTTCTTGAAGATCCGGTTGAAGTGATGCACGTATTCGAATCCCAGCAAATGGGCCGTTTCGCTGACATTGTGCCCATGCATCAGGAGGCTTTTCCCCCTTTCAACCAAGAAAGAATGGATGTAGCCGATGGCTGTAACACCTGTTGCCTTGTGGATCATGTCGCCCAGATAGCGGGGAGAATACGCCAGTTCTGACGCGCAATATTGGACGGAGGGGACCCCCAGGCTCAACTGCTTGTTCTCCGCATAATAGTCGAGGAGCAGCTGGTGGAAGCGCTTGAGCATGTCGGACGAATCCTTGTCCCCGAAAGCCGCTTGCCTCAGATAAATGCGGTTGCAATACTCGAGGATTACATGGAGATAAGCTTGGAGCACTCCCCGTAGGGCAGGGCTGTCTTCATGGTCCTGGACTTCTTTACGCATCTGGCCGATGAGCAGGGAAATCCGGTCCCATTCCGTTGGCGTCATCTCCAGCGAATTGCTGGAATAGTAGGAGAAGAAACCGTATTCCTCCATCTTTTTCTCCCAGGCGGTCCCTTGAGTCAATTCCGGAGACCAAAGGAGAACCCATCCCTTTCGGGTTATCAGTTCCCCGTTGTCTTCCACGCCTCCGATCTGCCCCGGCGCCACCGCAATGATGGAAGGACCGTGGGTTTCGTAGGTTTTCATTCCATAGGAAATACCCTTGACAAACTCGTCCTGGATGAACAGTCCATACACGCTGTACAGGTTCAGGCTTCGGCGGAAGAGCCCCAGTTCTTCATAACGGAGGATGCATACAAGCGGATGAAGCGGGGGAGCGTTGACATAAGCCGCATAGACGTTCGGATTGGTTATGCGTAAAACTTTTTTCATGCGTGTGAGTCTCTTGAGGTTTGACAAATATAATGATTATCTGCGAAATTGGTTAATAATGGGCAAAAATGTGTTATGCCGTTTCAGATGAAACACGCTACTTTTGTAAAAAACAAACCAGTATGGATATCAATCGCCCCATCAATCGGAGAAATGCCCTCAAGGTGTTGGGCCTCGGCATGCTTGCCACCTGTGTCCCGCCCCTTCCCGCCTTCGGAAACACCCGGAAAGAAAAGAAGATCAAACGCCTGATCTTCTACTTCTCCGCCACCGGCAACAGCCTTTATGTTTCACGCCAGATTGCAGGAGAAGACGGCACCCTGCTGAGCATCTCGCAGGAAATCCACAATGAGAATCCTGTTTATGAGGCGGAAGAAATCGGCTTCGTCTGCCCGGTCTACTGCTTCATCCCGCCGGCAATCGTGCAGGACTTCATCGCCCGTTCTACATTCAAGGCCGATTATTTCTTCACCGTCGGTACTTTCGGCGCCCATAGCACGATCTTCCCGGAGTTCGTGGACAATCTGGCCAAGGAGAACGGTTTCCAGATGAATTACATCAATACGATCCAAATGGTCGATACATACCTGCCGTATTTTGACGCGGCCAGGGAAATGGCGGACCCGAAGAATCAGCTGATTCCCGAGAAAATCGCAGCCGTCCTCGCCGCCATTGACAAGCGCGAGAATTATATCCTTCCGGTCACCGAGATGGACAGGATGATCTGCGAGGGGTATTACCGTTCCTCCGGGCGTGACCGTAAGCGGCCTACGGTCACTCGTTCCGAAAAGATCGTCTTTGCCACCGATGCCTGCATCGGCTGCGGTATTTGCACGTCGGTCTGCCCGCACGGTTCCTGGAAGGTGGTCGACGGTCATTCCATCGCTGAAGGCGATTGCGAAAACTGCCTCGCCTGCGTCCACAACTGCCCGCAGAAGGCCATCTCCATCATTCCGACCCCTCCGGAGCCGGAGGAGCCGAACCGGAATGCCCGCTACCGCAACCCGAACGTCAGCATCGCCGACCTGATCAAGGCGAACAGTCAGATTTGATTTCCAAGATATATGAAGAAGAAATTGTTGACGGCAGCCGCATCAGCCCTCGTCGGTTTTCTTGCTGCCGCCCAGCCCTGGATGATGCGCCCTCACGGTCCCGTCAATGAGTTTTCGGCCCTGGAGGGGACTTCCGTCCTCAATTACAACATGGTGCCGGAGCGCAACGTCCATTCCCGCGCCGGATATGGACCGGCCTTTTATATCTTCCCGGACGGCCGGCTGGACAACAAACAGGCCCTTGAACTGGCGCAGAGGCTGAAACTGACCGAAATCGTCCAGGAATACGGTGGCCGGATCATGGTCGTCAATCCCGCTTCGGACAAGTGGCAGGATCAGGACCTGGAGGCCTTTACGCGGTTGATCAGCATGGGAGGAGCCCCGACAAACGTCAAGGTCGTAGGAATCGGTTCTGGAGCAACTTTCGTGAATCGACAGCTGGCCGCGACGGACCTAACGGGAGTCATTGCCGGAATCGTTTCGATCGATGGCGAACCCGGGAAAGTCTGCAAGTTTCCGGTACCGGCATTCATCGGCGGGAAGAATGCCGCAAAGGCGGCGAAACCTTATCAGGAAGCGAGCGATGCTGCTCCGGCTGACCCTCTTCAGAAAGTCGTCATCAACACGGACAGGAAGGCTTCTCTGGAGACGCTCTTCGCCCAGGCGTGGGATGATGTGCTGAGTGCCAACTATCGGTATAACAATCTCTTCCGTACTTTCTACATGAGCCGGGGAATCGACAACCCGGAAGGCGTGAAAAACTTTGAACTGGTCTCCATCCCCGTATTCGACAAGCTGGGGATCCAGCGCAATGTTGTGGAGTATCCCCTGGTGGATATGAATGCCCCTTCCCGGCCGGAAAATCCGGACAAGTATCTCTGGTACGAGTACATTCCCAAGCAGGCGCAGGATGCTGCCCCGGGTACGGTTCCCCTGGTCGTCCTTCTCCATGGCCACGGCAATGACCCCCGTACGCAGAGCGAAACGTCCGGCTTCCCGGAATTGGCCGCGGAAGAGGGATTCATGGTCGTGGAGATGGAATGGCAGGGCGGAAACGGATACGTCCCCATGGGCCTTGATGGCATCGAGGCGGTCATCAGTGTCCTGCGGGAGAAGTATCCCCAGATTGATGGATCGAGGATCTATGCGGAAGGATTGTCTGCCGGCGCCATGACCAGCAACATGCTTGGTGTCCGCAAATCCCATCTCTTTGCTGCCGTTGCCGGCCATTCCGGAGGTATCTTCTCCGGGAATGGACTCGGTTACTATGCCTACGGCTCTGAACCGTTGATGGATGAAGCCATTCAGAAACGGGGGCACGTGGAAGTCGGTTATTGTTCCGTTGTAGGCACTCATGATGATACGATCCGTTTCTTCAATCAAGACAATTGGGAGGGCAGTCCCTATCTCAATGTCTGGCGTATTTATGAGACGGTCAACGACATGCCCGTGACGGGCGACTTGGATTTCAGCGTGGATCCGACCTTCGGCTTCGCGCTTCGGGACAGGAAGCAGATTCATACCGGCAAAAGCGAGGACATTACCATCGAGTTCGGCCAGTTATACAAGGATGAGAAACCCATGATCCGCCTGATGGTCGTCAACAACTATGGACATTGGAATTTCAAGCCCGCCGCCCGGCTCATCTGGGACTTCTTCCGTCACTTCTCACGGGACACGGAAACCAAGGAACTTCGCTATCAATGAAAAGGATTCTAATTATTCTCCTGCTGGGAGTGGTCTCATTTCCAGCCTTCGCCCAGATGGGCTCCCCAATCATCATCCCGATTTGGCCGGACGGAGCCCCTAACGACAACGGCATCGTTACGGAGGAGGGACATCCTTCTCCTAGGAGTGTCGACAACGTTTCCAAACCGGAACTGTGGGTTTTCCCGGCGTTTCGGCCTAACGGAACAGTGATTATCGCCTGCCCCGGGGGCGGATACTACTATCTGGAAATCGAAAAGGAGGGCACCGGACTCGCTCCCTGGTTCAATTACATCGGTGTCACCCTGGCTGTCTTGAAATATAGAATGCCGAACGGCCATTTTGAAACCACGCTGAGCGATGTCCAGGAAGCAATCAAGATTATGCGGAAGCATACCGAGGACTGGGGGATAAATCCGGAGAGGGTAGGCGTAATGGGATGTTCGGCGGGTGGCAATCTGGCCATTCAAGCTGCCGTGCAGTTTACTTCCAGGGAGAACAGGCCTGATTTCCAGATTCTTCTTTATCCGTTCACCACGATGAACGATTTCGAAAACAACATCATGTTCGGTCCGGATGCTTCTGAAGAGTTGATTAGAAAGTATTCCGTACTCGAACAGATCAAACCGGACACGCCCCGGGCATTCATCGCATGCAGTGCCGACGATCAGATTGTTCCTTTCGACGACAGCATCAAGTACTTCAAGGAATTGCAGGCCCGAAAGATCCCATCTGTGCTGCACATCTATCCTACCGGAGGTCATGGATGGTGCGAAGGACCCTGGTTCCATTACAGCCGAGAGTGGAAGACGGAACTGGAACGCTGGCTTGTCGAGTGGTAGTGTTTCATCGAGTGTGTCCGGAGCCGGACCCTCGGTGAAACACTATTTCCGTATATATTTTCCGAGGCAGAAGATAGATTATTTCAGATAATTTGTTAATTGGCGGACAAAATATCTGATGATGGGGGACAATACACGAAAGGTGCGGCCATGCCTCGCGGCTACCGTGACTAGATATCTTTTGATTTCAGCTCTGCCGAAACCATTTTCCAGACAGAGTCGCTGATGTCTTCCTCCTTCATGTATCCGTGCAGATTAGACATAACGTCTTTAGTCCTTTCTATAACTTCCCCCGGCCTGTTTATGTCGTAGTAGCGTCCGATATGGATAAGATCTTCTTTCCTGATTCCGAATTTCTTTCCGCATATGCTGAGTGACTGCCCTTTCTGGACTTCGAGGACGGAAGGGTCTATGCTGTATACAATGTCATATGCAGGAGCCAGGGACCATCTTCCGGTCCTGTCCATTAGGAATGAGAAATTCCTGGCATGATCATCTATGTTGCCGGATAGAACGTTTAAGACCATTCTCCTGTAGAGCTGCTCGAAGTCCTTATACCCAAGATCAAGCTTTCTCATAGTATCGAAGGCCTCTTCGTACGACGAGACCTCTCCTGCCATGGCAAGCAGCGACTGCATATGAATCTTTCCTTCCGGGCCTCTGTCGAAGCGTTTTGTGATGAAATGGCTGGCCGTATCGAATCGCTTCAATTCAGAGTCGCTCATATCTATGCCGGCATCCCTGCACAGACGCCAATATATGTACTCCATCCTGGCGTAAGGGAAAGCGTCAGATTCGTTGTCATATTTGAGTACATAGTAGTCGTATTCCCGGGGTAGCATTGCCTGTCCAGACTTAATGTCACCGTTTTCCCGGTTTATCGCAATCAACACCTTAGGACGTTTTCCTCCCGGAGACGTTCCAAGTTTGACCAAATCCTGCCAGAGAAGTTCCCTATCGGAGGAGAACGTCATCTTTGTCCTCTCTTCCAGTATGCTTTTAGCAAATAGATATAGTTCCTGTACGTTGACTTCGCAGGCTTCGTCCTCATTGTCGATAAAAGACGGGTGGTATTCAAGGGCTCCCATAGCTCTCTTGCCTACAAAAGCCAGAAGATCCACAGGAGATATCATTCTCATTGAAATATTGTGTTCCTTTGCCCAGGCTCTGAAGATACTGTTTCCCCAATGATCAGGCAAAGAGTCGGCGAATACGGGAGGTAGTCCCTTGAAGATATTCCTCGGGTTGCCGCCTCTGATCGGTATGCCGGCTTTTCCGGCTGGAGAATTGATTGACATCTGCAGCGGGGAAATGTCCAACCCCTTTTCCAGAAATGAAGAGTCATACTTGAAAACGGATGACTCTTTCCTCCAATCCGAGTTGTCCCAGGTCAGATACCCCACGGTGTCATTCCACAATGTTATCTTTACCGTATTCTCCATGTCCTATCTCTTTTTATTCCACATTTTTTCCGGGTCTATCGCAGGAATGTCAGGAACCAGATCCATAAAGGTGTCATCCAGTCCCAGCGCCTTCAGGAGGGAGAGAAGGTGAGAGAGGGATAGGCCCTGTCCCTTGCCGTTCTCGAAATTGCTTATTGTGAACAGGGAAACTCCGGTCTTCTCATGCAGCTGCTGCTGTGATATATGAAGGGCTTTCCTATATATCCTGAACCGTTGCCCAAGCAATGCGATAGTGTCGAAATTTGTCATTTTGTTCCACGAGTCTATAACTGATATATCAAATATAATAAGCAAAAATACATAATATTAACTGAAATATCAAATAAAATATCATTATGCATTACATAATATATTGAAAAAATCAAACTATGGTTGTTATTTCAGAAATTCCGACGGCGTCAGTCCTGTGACCTTCTTGAACAGTCGGCTGAAATGGTTGGGATAGTCGAAGCCCAGCAGGTCCGCCACTTCGCCCACGC
>CAMEWE010000046.1:0-6633 GCA_945939695.1 uncultured Bacteroidales bacterium | reverse complement strand
ATCCAAGCAACCAGAAGCACTCACATCAGTTGCGAGCATTGTAACACTTGAGAGTGCGGTGCAGCCATTAAACATTATTTCATAGCAACTATCCGCCAAGATCTCAGCCGGTAGGACAGGGGCAGTAGTAAGCGATGTGCAACGTTGGAACATACAAGAATAGCAGTAGGTCGCCAGATCTGTGGCAGGAAGCTCAGGGGCAGTCATCAACATAGAGTTATCCATAAACAAGTTGATAAACTTGGCATTTTTACTACTTACAGTCCCGTATGCTTCATAGTCTATGAGGTTGCGTATGTCTCCGGTACAATAAACCGGCACATCAGGAGTTGTAAACGAAATATGTGTATAATAATGCTCAGACTCTGCTGTACCCTTGCTGCTCTTGCCGCGAAGGCGGAGGTCACCAAGTGAGCCGCCGAAAGCGATATTCTCAACCGTGCCGGTAAAGCTGGTCCAGTTGCCATCTCCAACTGAGTACTCGAAATATTCGTTTGTACCCAAGCTGAAGTTATTGAATGTCATCGAGAACTTCTGCTCGCTGTCCGCAGAGAAGGTAACATAAGGAGCATCTATTTTTGCCTCGGCGTTACCCCAGTCGGTGGAGCCCCAGTCGGAAACGGAGATGTCGCCAACTTCAATCTTGTCCTTACCGACGCGGAGATTTATGGTGTAGCTTTTGCCCGCATCAAAATGGGTTTGGTCAAGTGGATCAACTACTTTACGATCCTGGCCACCAACTTTATAAAAGATTCCTAAATTCTGTCCACCAGGCACAATAGCGCTGTAACGGTAGCCAACGGTGCCGTTATCTCTAACGTCAGTATGTTCGCCGCTCGCATCGCGAATGTAAGGAATGATAGAGTGGAATTTAAGATCGGAAATCTTATCTACATCAGGATTGTACTGATCCCCGTAGGAGGCGATTTTCACGGTGACAAGGGCTTGCTTGCGCTCCAGGGTAAACGAGAGCTCGTTGCTACCGGGTTGCTTTGGAATCCACACGCTGCAAGTCATATAGTCGGCAGAGGCGATTTTTTCAGCATCGCTCTGGTCCACAACTCCTTGGCCCTCATTTCCTTTCGATCCGTAAGAAGCCTCGATATTGAGACTCTCGCTGTGCCAAAGAAGGCACTTCCTATCAGTAGACTTCCAGCTGCCGTTTGTAAGCTTATAGTTATAGACTTCATTGTCGGAGAGGTCCTTAATCGTAATGACGTCGCCTTCGTTGAAAGACCTCAGCTGCATATCATCTTCGCTAAGAGGGTTGCTCTTTGAGCTCATTACAGCTACGCTCGGGCTTATGACCACGGCATTAGGGTCGTTCTCGCCTCCGAAGTGAGGGAGCTCCGTTTTGGCGCAGGAAGCAAATATTGAAAGCAGCGCCAGGGTATATAAGATATTCTTTTTCATACGCATTATTCTGTTTCAAGATTGCTGTCTCCTCCATTTTCCCAGCCTGCAATCGTCATAGGGCCGACTGTGGCGACATCCTTCCCGACATTGATGGTCAGGTTGTGCGCCTTGCCCTGCTCGAGATCCTTGCCAGAAAGGATGCAGATGTAAGGCTTGCCGTTGACATTGAACGAGATAGTGATTCCGGTACCGGTCTCGGGCACGAGTATGCATTCCCACTGCGAGCGGCAGCGGTCCTCCTTTGAGGAGGCCGGGGTCCAGCCTGTATTGTATGCTCTGACATCATCCTTTGCGGAAGTGCTTGTAACTGCTGCGCTCAAGTTACCTTCAGGAAGAAGTTGAACACGTGCTTCAATTGAAGCGTCCTTGATGACTACATCGCTTACAATGTCCGAAGTCGGGATATCGATGGCATTGAACTCGGTTGCGAGAACGAAGGTAAGATTCAGCCTGCTCAGAAGGTGTTGGAAAGTGATATCAACCTTTTTGTCTTTGTTCAGAAGGTCTGACGTCCTTCCTTCTTTGAACCAGCCGATAAGGTCGGAGCCGCTGTTAGAGGAACTCTGCTCTGTCTGAATCTGGAAGGTGTAACCGGTGAGGTGGGTGGGATTAAAAGTATCAAAACTCAGATTCTGATAATCAGAATGCACCGGAGCGATTGCAATCATTCCCACGATGTCACTGGAATTCTTCCAAAGGGGAGCATCACCATCCCATTTCCAAGATGGGGTATAGCCCTCATAGGAATATGAGCTGCGTGAGCATTTTTTTGAATACCTGTATTCGGGAGCAATACGGTCCAAGCTATAGAATGCGAACTCGCTGAGATTATAAGTAGTATAGCTGCCTTTGGTGGAAGGCAGGACGCTGGCCTGCACGCGGATGACGCGGTCCTCCGGGAAATTGGAATCCAGGGCTGCCTGTTTGCTGCAGGAGCTAAGCGCGGCCGCTGCAAGGAGCGGAAGTATTACTGTATTTATCCTTTTCATAATCAATCTCAATTTCCAAGATGTTCTGCGGTGATGCCGGAATCAATGGTGACATCACAGGCTACCGGAAGACCTCCGGTCTTGTCGGCGTTGTAGCCACAAGATTTTAATGTGTATAAAGCGTTATTACTGCTTATGAAACCAAACGCTGCCCCAATTAATATAGTTGGCTCATCTACTTCGCCATTGATGTTTATGTAAGAGCCTTCATTGAAATCAATTATCTCATCCTCGTCGTTAATGAACTTGCCGTTGAAATGGCAGTTTGTGAAGGAAGATGTATTTGAGTACTGGAATAATTCTCCGACAAATCCGCCCGCACGTATATCATTTCCTTTTGACTTTGCCAAACGGATATTGATATTTGCAGTACAGTCAGAAACAGTTAACTTAACATCATCAGATTGTGCGATCAGACCTCCTGCAAATGCAATGTCCCATCCAATAGTACAATTCAACTCTGAATTGTAAACATTACAATTCTTTATAGTAGTTTCACCAGTAACTTTAGAAACAATACCGCCATCGTGGGAGCTGGCTGTCACCTGTGTGTCATTTACTGTGCAACTTTCAAGCGTACCGGAGCCTTGTCCACATATTCCACCTGCATACGCTCCTTCAATGGTAATGCCCCTTACATTGCAATATTTGATTGTGGAGGATGAATTTGATCCACAAATGCCTCCGGCACTAGAAGATGGAGAGGAAGAGGTAGAGACAGATCCTCCCAAAACAGAGCAATTCGATATTACTCCGCCACCGGCCAATTCTCCGCAGATGATGCCAGTAGTGCCAGATTGGTTGCGTATATCGGCATTTTTAATACTGAGCCCGGATATCTTTGAGCCTTCAACTTTTCCAAACAATCCGGCATAGTCATTGAGATCGTTCTGGATTGATAAGCCATATATAGTATAGCCGTTCCCGTCGAAGTGGCCTTTGAATGGTGTAGTACTATTGCCTATAGGCGTCCATTCGTGGCCTCCAAGGTCAATGGAATTGCCGAGTTTGAAATACTGACGATTCCAATCACCCCTTTCAAAAATACCGTGAAGCTGCTCTCCAGTTGTGATAATGTAAGGGTCAGATAGCAAGCCGTTGCCGTTGGTAAGAAAGGAGAAATCAGACGAGCTACCATCCCACACTGGGAGATCGCTGCTATCGCTTCCTGTCCCGCCATCAATCTCGGTTCCGGAATCAGTCCAAGGATCAAGTGTAACTTGCTCAAGCTCAACCGCAAGCCTTCCCAAATACATCTTCATAGTGTAGGATTTACCGCTCTCGAAGCTGAGGCCTGATGTGCCCACGGTATAAGTAAGCTCAGTCCCGTCGGACATCACTATGGTAAGCATTTTCTTACCTGCCTTCTGTCCGTCGCCAGGGAAGAAGATGCCTTCATAATGAGTGCCATCAACTTCGTGAAAGACAATATCTTGCGAAGTGGCATCCAAAGTCGCGGCAACGCTGGAGCTGAAAATGTCACAGCCAACCTTTGATGTGGTGCCGTGGAGCGTGACCTTCGAGATAGTGGTGCCCGGTTCGAACTGGGTCCTGATAGTAAAGTCGAAGGTGAGCTTCACCAGAGCGTGCGAGAAATTAATCTGTACCTTACCGTCCGCGGAGAAGCTTGGATTGGTGTTGTGATCGAGGACATAATTCTCCTGCCCCCAAATGACAAAGTCAGCAGCGTCAATGCCTGCACTCTGGTCCGCAGGGATATTGAAAAGAAGCTGTCCGAAGGCAGATGACAACGGGTGGAGCTGCGACGCGGAGTAAGGAGCATAAGCCCAGAGTGTAGGAGCGTCGGTCGGGTTCTTCCAGAGCATCTGCTGCTCAGGGGTCCATTCTCCCGAGCCGGCATCCTTTGTCCACTGGATATTGTCCTTGGTGTAAGCATCGCCAATTCCATAATTGACATACAGGCCGAGGGCGCTTCCGTTATAAGTCCCGGCATCGCCTTCGGCTTTGGTGACAGGCGCACCGGTGCTGATGCGCACCACTCCGTCTTCAGGGTAGCCGCTCGGCGCAGGGAGAGCCTTTGTGCAGCCCGCGAGCACGAGGGCTGAAAGCAGGCAGGCGCCGGAAATTGATGTGAGTATATTGTGTTTCATTTTTCTGAGCTTTATGATTAATTGAGAGCTTCGCCGTTGTCCGGGAGTCCGCTGCCGCCGGTCCATTCATTGACCATCACACTGGCGACCCTGACCTCATTCTTTCCTACGGTGAGGCTGTAGCTATAGGTCTTGCCTTCCTCAAGGGTCGGGATGCCCTTCACGTAAAGGTCCTTGGTGCCGCCGTCAAAACTGACAGTGAGCGTGATAAAATTGCTGCCGGAGTCACTGCCGCACGGTAGCAAAAGGGCGTAGTAAGATTTACTTCCAGCATCGTCACTCGCCTCATAGGTCTTTATCCCGTAGACGCTGAGCGCAGAGATTGCAGGAGACTTCCCGTCAAACTCGTCGAGGAACTTTTCGATGGTGACCTTCACCCTTGCGGTCCTCCTTTGGAACTGGAGATCCACTGCAAAGCCGTCCTGGGGCTTGCTTACGGTGGAAGTGACAGTCATCCAGTCTGCCGATGCCAGCGCATCAAGCGTGCTCTGGTCTGTAGGCAGCGTTGCTGAAGAGAAGGAAACTCCATCGTGCACAGGATAGTAGGCGCGGAAAGTGGTGGAGGCGGAAGTCCAGCGAATGAACTTCGCGCTTTCAACAGGAGTCCATTCTCCGTTTGAGTTCAGACTGTAGCTGTAGAAGGCGCCGCCGTCGCTGATTGCAACCAGATCGCCACTGCTGAACTTCGTCTGCTCTTCCGCTGAGCCGACAGGAGAGGTCTTGGTGCCGGAGCCGACAACGGCGCTGAAATGCACGGCGTCCGGGTCGCTATAGTAGTCCCCCTGCCCGCTTTTGCTGCAGGAGACTGCCATAAGCAGCACCAGGGCCGCGCTGATGTAGAATCTTTCCATAGTCTTATGATTTTTCATCGTCAAGGTCCTGCGAATAATGCCCATTCCATCCACCCGCGTAGATGGTGTTGCTGCTCTCAATCTTATCCTTTCCTACCTTCAGCTTGAGGGTGTAAATCTTGCCTGCCTCGAATTTGAAGCCGGAAGGAAGGGTAGGGCTGAAGCTGATGTCCTTGGTGCCGGTTCCGACTTTTACGCTAAATGAGACCGGAGCCTGGGGAAGGACTATGCACTCGTACACAGCGGAGCATTTCTCGGTATCGCTCTGCGAGGGGGTGTAAGAGGTAATATAACTCGTGATGCTTCCTTCCGAGCCGTCCACAGGGCGGAGTTCGAGGCCGTTCCATCCCGTGCCATTAAGAACGGAGTAGTAGTCGCCTTTAAGTTTCAGCCCTGCGATGGAAATATGCTCCAGAGGGCAGGTCTGAGGCACCCCTAAGGCATTGAACTCGGTTGCCAGCTCCACATTGATCCTAAGAAGGGACATCGCGTGATGAAGACATATTCCGAATTCTTTTTTATTATCTATCGTGAGGTTCGGATTACTGTTGGCTTGTATGCTCGTCAAAAGGTCGGAGGCGTAGCTGCCCGCAGTCTGAACGCTTTCCACCTCCCAACTGAAAAGAGGAGAACTGTTATCGTCCGTAATGCTGACGCTTCTGGAGGCAATGGAAGGCGAGAGGCAAAGTATATCAACAGTGGTTTGATGGCTGCTCCAAAGTCTTTTGGTATCAGACTTCCAGGAGCTTCCATCGCGGTAGAAGCGGGTGCTCGCGAAGGAATAATTGTCATTTTTTTTGTCGCGAACGATGAGGTCCAGGTCCATTATGGTGCCCGCTTCTTCGTGAGTCGCCTTGGTGGATCCTTCCAGACTTACGGAAAGCTGGATAGGGATGTCCCTATCTGAGGGCGCCTCCTTTGCGCAGCCTGCGGCAAGCAGCAGGACTAGGGTCACAGGAAAGATTAATTTTTTCATATCTTTGTTTTTTTTGTTTCTAAACTAACTATAATGTGGTGCCATCAAGGAGGATTATGGTTGCACCGTCCTCCTTCCTCCAGGAAAAGATGCATTCAAGTTCTATCAAACAATCATATACTTCCTTATTCGCCAGCGTCAAAGTGTGTGATTGTGATGCTTGTTCGAAACCTGTCCACTCGAGCCAACCTCTCAGGCATTCGTTAGGTGAAATTATCGTATTCTTATCCTGTGCCTTCATAGTGACTTTTGAGAGCTTTTCGCAACCAGCGAACATATAATAATAACAG
>CAMEWE010000045.1:0-6686 GCA_945939695.1 uncultured Bacteroidales bacterium | reverse complement strand
CAACTATCAAGGTAGGATGGTAGCTTCCGGATTGCAGCAGGGATTGCGGAATGATGAGTTTGGAAGCGGGGAAGAAATCGGTCTTGGAAAGTTCCTGGCTGCCGCTGAAAACAGTGAATACACTTGTTTCGGGCGTTCCGGTCTTTCTTGAGCCTTCAACTACAGTCCATGCGTCGTCGGTGTATCCACCTTTGCTATAATTGCCCCGGGTACAGATGTCAGATACCTTGATTCCAAGCAGAGTCACTTTTGTACCCTTCTCGGCATCTCTGGAAATACCCATATTGAAACTGAGTTTGGAGAGCTTTTGGCGGAAGTTGGTAGGCACACCGCTATACCCGGAGAAAGATTCGTTTTTGGTTTTGTCCTTGGCAATATCCGCCACAAGTATTTCTGTTGTTGCATCCGCTTCAACATCCCAATTGGAGATTGCCACGCCGTCAGTGCTTACACTAACTTTTGTACCTTTCAGTGAAGAAGGCGAGTAGGAGAAGAAGGTGTATTTATAATTTGCATCCCAGTAGTGAGCCGTAGCTGTACTCCAGTAGTTCTCAGTACCTTTGTAAGAGACTTCTTCTTCATCAATCAGCACTGTTGCACCTGCCCGGTCGTCAGCATTGTCCCAAGACTTTGTACTTTCAACGGAGTAGGCTTTGGATATGAATTTGCTTGTGGTTGGATACACTCCCGCGGCTTTGGTCATTGCGGTGTTGAATCCTATGCGTGACTTCTGCGCAAGACGGTTGTCCGGCACCACCTTGGTGCAGCCTGCAAGCAGGCTTGCAATCAAACAAGTCTGAAGGAGCCGGGAGAGAATGATATGAATGTTTTTGCGCATAATTAGAAGTCTATTTTGAAGTCACCACTACCCCAATCCTGCTGGTCAGGAGCCCAGGTGATGAGGTTGGAGTCTATGTTGAATACTATATTGAATTTTAGATTCCTGTTTATTACAAGTCGGTGTCCCGTGGATGCAAAGAGGTCGTAGAAGCTTACGGAAGCGGTGACTTGTGAATCGGTGTATTTTATATTATTAGTATATGTTCTCTTTGTATATTTTATTTCCAGACTCGGACCTCCATCTGCAGGATAGATTTGAGGGAGGAGGTAGAGTTCGTTGTTTGGAAGACCATTTGCTTGGATGTCAGTAGGAGTCGAAGTGGAATACGGGATGTTGATTCCGTCTCCATCATCGCTATACCAGGTGTAGTTATACACTCCATCCGCAGCCTTGGTCCAGACTCCTATGTTTGACTCGGAAGGCATTGTGTTGGAATATGTTCCTTTTTGAGGCATATTCCTGATGACAATGGATTTCAGGATGAATACTACGTCATCTTTTGAGTATTTGCCGCTAGTATTATTATATCCAGGTGCGTAATTTTTGTGAAGATTGAAGGTGAATCCGGAAATCTTCGAAAGTGCGTGACGGAAGATCGTCGGGACGCCTGTGTATGTTCCACCTGTCTGATTTGCAGTCTGTTCGGTCTGCACATCGGCAATCATTATGTCTACATCCTGGTGATTGTTCACATCCCAGTCGGTGATGGTTATTCCGCTATTGCGATCTATCTGCGTAGAAGCCTGTATGGCTTGAGGGCTGTAGGAGAAGAAGGTGAGTTTTCCTGCTCGTGGCCAGTAGTAGGAGTGGGCGGCGTCATGCCAGCTGATTCTGGTTAAGTCGTAGGATATGATGGCGTTTTCGATGTACGGTTTGGCTTCTGAGCGGTTTGCCGCCCAGGTTTTTCCGTTTTCGAGGTAGAAAGCGCTTGAAACGAATGGTACATTGGTAGGATATAGTCCTGCCGCTTTGGTCTGGGTACACTGCACGACATTGTAGCAGATCTGTGACTGCACAGACTCCGACTGCTCTACCTTGGTGCAGGAGAGCGTCAGGGTCGCGAAGCACAGGCTCCAGATTGCTATTTTGGTCATTCGTTTCATTACTTTCATTTAGTACCCATCGGGACGGTCAGGTCCCGGTGGGTAAGGGGGTTAGATTTCTACAGTGTGTGACTCAGAATCATCCCAATTAACAACCTGAGGATCCCAGTAAATCCTCTGCTTTGTCAGATTGAAGGTGTAAGTGATCTTCTTGTTCATTGCCCAAGTATGATTGCTGTGGATATCATAGATAGGAACACACTCTTCAATAACCTCATCACTGCATCCGGTTGCAGAATAGTATGTGCGAACCGTGTACTTGATGTAAATATGCGGTGCATCTTCCTTATTTGTATATGCCTCAAAGGTTTGAGGAAGAACCAGAATGTAGTTGTTTGTAACTGGAGAGCCTGAGTCATTTGTTCTTTGAGGATTAATCGCTCCATTTATAAATTTTCCGGTAGTATTTGGATCTCCTGAAGGCTCGGTAAACCACAAAGTACTTGATTCTTTTGAACCATCCTTCTTTGTCCAGCGCTCAGTTATTGCAGGACTTGAAGAATCATCATAAACATAAGAGTAGTCTCCCTCGAAGCAAGTATTCTTAAGAGAAACCTCATTAATGAAGAACTGCTGATCCCCAGCTTCATAAGGTTTTTCTGATGAACCAGTATGAGTATTAGCATAATCTTTCACAGTGCTTGGATCCTGAGTATCAACTGTTTGGAATTTGATAGCTACAATCTGTGAAAGCTTATGATGGAAAATTGTAGGAACACCCTTCTGCCAAGTGCCACCTTGCTGAGTAGTGTTTGCCTTCTGTCCCTTCTGTATGTCCGCAACCATAAGGTCTGTTTCCTGATGTGCTGCAACATCATAATCAGAAATTGCCAATTGATTATAACTGTCGGTAACAGTAATAGCTGTAGAACTGTGAGCTGACTCCTGATACTTGAAAGGACTGTATGACATAAATGTCAGCGCATCATTTACAGGCCAATAGTATGCATTAGCAGTTGACCAGTAAAGTTTAGTACTGTTATACGAAACTTCCGCAGGTCCAAAATATTTAGGAGTTCCTGAAGACTCGCGATAAGCTACAGTTCCGAAAGATGCAGTTTGAGGATATTCTGTAGTAGATATCAAAGCCTTGGAAGAAGCCTTGTAAACAGCAGTTTCAAAGGTGATCTCCTGGTCCATTCCCACAGGCTTCACCTCGTTTTTAGTGCATGCTGCAAGCGCTACACAAGCAGCGATAGCAATTATAAAATACTTTTTCATACGCGTATAATTATTATTTGTTTGCTAGATAGTAACATCGACTGTGGTGCCAACAGCCCAATCCTCAAGCGTAGGATCCCAAAGAACCTCGTCAATACCAAGCTTAATGGTGAGGGTATATTTCTTACCAGGTTGCCAATTAGCTGTATATACTTCAGATAGTTTTTTGTTGTTAATTGTTACCGTCTCGGTCACAGGGTGTCCTGAGATAAACTCAGTTTTGATTTCATAGATAATCTCCAAAACATCATCGGCATCGAACGATTGAGGGATTACGATCGAGTAATCTTCCTGTGCAGGTGTAAGGGCAGTAGCGGAATTAGTAGCAACTTGACTTCCAGTAAATACCGAAACCTCCGGTATCTCGCTAAGAGGACTAGGGTCTGTCCAAGTATGCAATGAAGCTGTATTACCGGACTGCCAATCCTGCGAGTAAGCCAAATTATTATTGACACCCTTCAGTTTGATGCTCTTGACAGTGAAAGTAACATTATCACTGTTATAGTTATACTCGGCTCCACCCTTTACAGTTACGACATAAAATTCAAGCTTTGAAAGAGCGTGTTTGAAAACAGTAGGAACACCATTTTTCCAAGTATGGCCCGAACCATCTTCGTGCTGGGTTTCATTAGCCTTCTTATTCTTTGCAACTTCAGCTACAAGGAAATCAACATTCCTATTCTGGGTGATATCAAACGCATTTACCTGAATACCATTGGCTTGAGTGCAGCTTACTGTTGCACCGGTCAAAGAAGCCTTGGTAGTAGTATATGTACTCCACGCAAAGAAAGTCAAACTACCTTGCTTTGGCCAGTAGTAGGTTTTATCAGCCTTCCACTCATAATTAGGAGCGGTGCTGTGGTAATAAATATCAGCATCAGCGATATATGCTTTTCCGGAAGAATAATTAGAATCCCAAGTCTGTCCAGAAGGGAGCATATAGGCATAAGAGGTGAAATGACGGTCAGAAGCAAAGGAATTAGCCGCCTTCGTAGTGATAGTCTGATAGGTGATCTCCTGGTCTATTTCCACAGGTTTCATCTCGTTCTTTGTACAAGCTGCGAGTGCTGCACATACAGCTGTCGCAAACAAAAGATACTTTTTCATAATCTGATTATTTTGTTTATATTTTCATTATTCCGTTAAATCTCAATCTCATGCTCCTCTCTCTCCCAGTCGTCAACGGTCGGATCAAATCCTCCGCCACCGCTTGGGGTATCCGGCGGCTTAGGGACTTCAATCACATCGTCAATCAGCAACCAATGGTGCTTCTTGCACAAATCCGACTCGAACAAATCCGAAATCTCATACTCCTTCGTCAGATTCCTTCCATCCACAGTCTTGATATCGAAAGTCACTTTCAACTCATTCTCACTCCCCGGAATCCTTCCGAAAGTATTGAACACATTGCACACCACATCATCTTCCCCATCTTTGCTCTTCAGCAAATCAAGATAAATCCTCACCGGAGGTTCATAATTCGGAGTCTTCGTATTCATATTCACTGACGAAGCCATCGAACTCAGCACTGCCTTGGCTGATGAAACGTACTGCAGGCCCTTCACCTTCACCTGAAGATAATAAGACTCCACGACGGACTTCGCAGCTGCAGAGATAGTATAAACTCCGCTGTGATACGGGATACTCTCATGCTCATTGCTGGCCACCAACAGATGGTCCGGCTGATAATGAATAGGCTGATCATCTTCGGCAGACTTCAAGGATAGTGACCTGAGCTCATTCTCGCTCAAAGCGGAAGTATAGGCCAGACTCTTCTCCCAAGAATCATAATCCTCAATCAAAGTCGATTCCGTACCGAAGGTATAAATCAGAATCCTGTAGTCACCAGGCATAATGGAAACCTTGCCACGAATCCCCTTGCGCCCGGTCTCCGGATCGGTAAAAGTATCGTAGATAAACGAATCTCCCACCAACTTATCCTTCTTCGGATCGAAGAAAAGCACCCTGAACACCTCGGACTCAATACTTGGCTGAGGTATCAGTTCATTGTAAATGTCACAGGTGACATTAAGCACAGCATTGATATCCACGTCTACCTGAATATCAGTCTGAAACTCCATCTCCTCCAGCGGCCTGAACTGGCAGGCGGAGAGAAGAAGAGGCAGTATCCACAGGGAGTATTTCCAAATCCTTCCTTTCATATCCTACTTCCTCCCTGTCTTGAAGTGAAACGGATAGACCAGGCTGACTTTCAGACTGGTCGGTCCGAAATAATGCAACGTCCCCACCTTGGCATCGTCCCTGATCAGTATCGACCAGTCCGGACTCGGCACATAATGCTGGTAATCTATCGCCATATACCCCAAGCTAAGGGCGAACTCCAGGTTCCAATGCTCGCTGAGGCTCATCGAATAGCCGTAGCTCAAACCCACACCCCAGTTATAGCACTGGTAGCAGCCGAAATCCCTGCCCCACTGTATATCAAATTTTCCACCGTTGCCCTGCAAGGCGAGGTAATGCCCCTGAAGGACCTGCTCGCCCGGAGCAAACCACCACCTCAGTTCACCCTCCGCATTGAGCATCTGGAGAGCATACTTGTTCCCGTAAGGACCTGCCGTCCACCAAGGGAACATAAAGTGCGCATTGGCGGAGAAATTCTTGCCGAGCGGGAGCTCAAGCCCGAAATTGACAGCAGTGACAAGGTCTCCCAACAGGTTCGTCTTCGCAGCCAAGGTAAACTCGGAAACAGACCTTTCCACAGCCTCCACCGTCCTTCCCAGACCGCTCTGAGGAGCTCGCAGGGTATCCCTAATCTCCTGCAGCGGCTCAATTGCACCGACACCGGTCCATACGCAAAGCCAGGTGGCGCTGCGCAGCTGCTTCATATAGTTGCGCTTGAGATACTCCCAAGTGTAGCCGTTATCCAGCTGCTTTATTCTCCACTTGCGCGTTTCCTCCCCTATTCCCTCCGTGCGCAGAATCCTGAGCAGCTTGTCCCTGTCCTGCCTGTGGTAATTCTTCTCCACGAGCTCGGTAAGGCCGGGCCAGTTCTCCGCAAGAGGGCTTATCTTAATCTTGCCCTCATTCAGCTTCGTGCTGTCCGGAGCAAGTTCCAGGAGAAGCTCCTTTGCAGCGGCGGCACGCTTCTCGGACAGCCATTTGTTATGCGGGTAGCCTCCCTCGGGAGAAGCCCAGGCATAGACGGTAATGCTGTCGATATGCGCCGAATTGGTCAGATAGAAGCGTATCGTGTCTATCGTGGCAGCGTTGTCCAGGTAGGCGGAATCAACATCAATCTTGTCAAAGCGGTAGTGGATGGCAAACTCACGCCTCTCCCTCGGCTGCGCTCCCGCAGGCGGGCAGGCGGCCAAATTCGCAAGGATTGCGAATACCGTAAAGAGGTATGTTTTGAAGTTTGCCATTTTAGATTATTTCAAAATTTGATTTAATCGTCAAAATTAAGTATTTCTACTTATAAAAACAAAGATTTTTTTCATTTTTTATCACCCCCCCCCAGGCCGTCCGAAAAGTGCCTTTGGGAAGTCGCTGAGAGTGTTGTA
>CAMEWE010000044.1:0-7740 GCA_945939695.1 uncultured Bacteroidales bacterium | reverse complement strand
TCAAGTTCTATTTCAATATTGACTTCAGCGGGAAGAAGAAGGCGAAACGCGGCGGTAGGGCGCTGAATGTCACCGGGGAGCTCGTGGAGAGGCTTCGGGATGTGTATTACGGGATGAAAGACAATCGCAGCTGAAATGTTGTGGGCGAGTGTCCGTTTTTTGTGATTGGAACGTCTTGCATGAACGCCAGGACGGTTGCCGCAAAAAGAGAATAGGATTAATGGCGACTACTGCGAGTGTAAGCCTAAGTCATGATATTCTCTCGAAAACTGCCAAGGCACTCTTTCAGTTTCCTTCGGAGGGCTTCGTCGCAGGCGAATATGTACAGACCCTTGACACCACGGGTCATTAGGACTTTAACTTCATTGCGGATAAATATCTCTCCGAACTTTTTTTGGGTTTTGTCCGATAGAGTCCTGTTTCGTTTTGCCTTGTCATTCTTGCTCTTTTCAGGGTCAAAAACGATATGCCCATCTCGATACTTCACAGATGGCCCTAATATCACACCGACATAAGAAAGATCAAAACCTTGAATAGTAAATGTGGAACCGCACTCATTTATAGTATGGTCCTGTTCAGCCCATGCCATGTGGGAGATGGCCCTTTTTTGCTTCCTGTCCATTGTTTTCTCTAGTTCGTAATTCCAAGGAAGTGACCAGTCTCCTATTTTTACATCCCAAAAGTCTCTGTCGTCAGGTGCACTATTGGCGTCATATTTCCAATCGTATGATGCGACAATTCTGGATAGTTTCGTGTCTTCTTTTCCTGCAAGATCTTTTATTGCATCATATAGTGACTTCGGATTGTCAAATGATTTGACTTTATAGCCTTTGTTGTCAGGGATGAACTTGGTTATCTTTCGGTTGAGTATGAAGTTGTTGATCCATTCGGTAGTAGACTCTGCGCAATTCATTCTGAGTTGATTGCTGAGCTGAATATAATTCCCTTGACTCTTGGACATGTTCTTGAACTTATCCAATATTTCCGGCTCCCAATACTCTTCGGTAGTCAGCACCTGATATTCGTCGAACATTATTACAGTCACTTTGGCGCGGTCAATAATGTCCTGCAACTGGTTTTCACCTTGATAACTCATTTTTCCCTGCGTCAATAATAAATGACCTTCGTCAATGAACGCAACGTCTACCTTATCCTTCGGAGAATGCTTGTTTATAAATGATGTTGGTTTGCTAACTATACCCTTGCCAAGTCCCAGCCGTTCTGACATTTGTTCGTACACTTTTGCCTGTTGGTCATGGTTAACCATTAAATAGCAGGACATTTTGGGGAATATGGTTCCTGTTTCATCTTCTTCACCACCACGCTTGATAAGGTCGTAAAATAGAGAAGTCGTTAGCACTGTTTTCCCTGTTCCGGCTTCGCCCTGGACAAAAATCAGTTGTCCTTCCTGTCCGGATTCATATGCGGTCCTGACCTTGAGCATGATTTGCTCTTTGGCGGCAATCTGCTCGGGCATCAGCTTTTTTAATGGTGATGCTTTGAAAAGTGCGGAATCAGTGATTTCTGATTCTGTGAGAAATAGTTCACTATTCTCTTTCCGTAGCTTTCTCCATATCTTGCTGAATATTTCATTGAATTCAGTGGAAGGGTAATATGTGTTCTGGGGATTGCCTCTACCATTCAATGGCTTCCTGACACTTTTTGTCATGGCAAGCGTGTATTCAATCAATCGATTCTCTATGTCAAGGGTAAAAGATTTGTTGAAGTGTTCGTGGCCTATGACTATGATGCAAGGGCTAACCTTATTGTTGATCAACCCATGTTGCCATGATGAATTGTCCGATTTCCCTGTATTGAAGTGTTCGCTGGTGCGCTGTACGATATCGTTGCTCTCTCCTATATAGATGTCATATCGTTGCCTTTCTACGGTTTGACCAGTTCTGAGTGTGTATTCAGTTTTCTCGGATGGCCAATAATGAATATACACAACAGGATACTTAAGCAATAATTCCGAATCGTTGCATGATGAAATTTTCTCCTTGATTTTTTCGGGGAAATCCTTATCCTCCATGGAGGTGAATATAATCGGCATGCTAACCATAACAACTACAGTTCATTATATTTCTTTGCCGTGCCTTTTGCCTTGCTGACCGGATACTTTTCCGCGTTCCTGGCTAACTTTTCCAATACAATCTCTTTGATGTCAAGATTGTACTTGTCTGCAATCAATATTGCATAATTGATTACGTCCGCCAACTCTTCTCGTATCTTCGCGATACTCACTTCATTGGCATCCTTCCAAAGAAATGCTTCGAGCAGTTCGGACGCTTCTAAAGAAAGGGCAATACTAAGATCTTTTCCATTGTGAAACTGATCCCAGTCACGCTCCTGCGTAAATGCGACTACTGCCTTGCGTAATTCATCAAGGTCTGACATGTTGTATTTGGATATTATTTCTTGCTTTTCACGAATATAGCCTCATTTTCTCGAAAATCAAAGAAAAATGTCAAAGGTGAGAGAAAGATTTGAATTGCTGACCGGTATATTAATGTGAAGGAAGTTATTAACAGAGATAAATTATATGACCATGAAACAGAATTTAAAATCAGACATTGCCGCCAAGGCGGCGTTCGTGGAGGAACTCAGGCAGAGGGGCTTCGAGGATGCGAAGGTGGTTTCGGCTCCGGCTGACATTGTAGCGGAGAAGGATGGCAAGACGTGGTATTTCGAGATTAAGAAGACCACGCACGATGACAAGTATTTCGGGGCGGCAACGCTCACGGAGTGGGTGCAGGTGGTGAAGGATCCGGAGCATTTCAGGTTCGTGGTGGCGATTTCGAAGGACGGAGACCGGACGTTCGACTTCATTGATTACACTCCGGAGGAGTTTATGGAGTTCTCGACGGTGCCGCCGTTCAAGTTCTATTTCAATATTGACTTCAGCGGGAAGAAGAAGGCGAAACGCGGCGGCAAGGCGCTGAATGTCACCGGGGAGCTCGTGGAGAGGCTCCGGGATGTGTATTACGGGATGAAGGGAGATTCCTGAAGGAGGAGAGTCCTTCACAGTTCCTCTTTCAACAACTCATAGATGTATGCCGGGCTGTTTGATGTGAGATTTACAGCCTCGTCCTGCAAAAGTTCATAGACCCTTGATGAGTAAATAAGGTCCAATGCTTGTTCCAATGAAATATGGCGATCTTCTATAAGGAATGCCGTCATTTGGTCTATAGCGTAGTTGACCAGGAACTGCCTTTGTGTTTCTTCGCTCATAGACGGTTCAGATATTTAATTGCCTTTTCGGTCCCGAAAAAGAACTGGTTGTTTAATTCCTTAAATTCCAGTTCTTTGGCAAGTTGATCCAAGGAGATTGTCCCTTCTTCATATCGGTCAAGAAGATATGCTACACCATCGTTTGCAATTGGCCCGATGACAATGTCGAAGTCATGATTGAAGTGCCGTGTGCGGCTCCGATTATTGTAGATAAATTCTGCCCATTCTCGATTTGGTTTATTGAATTGCTTGACTATTAAGTCACTACTGGTTAGGAGCACTTCGTCAAAGCCGAACTTCAAAAGGACCGGCGATCCATTGAATATTTTGGACTTTTTGACAGCCATCTTCATTGCCTGATCTTCCAGGTCAGTAAGATAGAACCCCTTGCCGAAATCTTTGAAGGGACGACATTTGTCCAAATCTATGGAGTCAAATTGTGTATATGTGCCGTGATAGAGAATCATGAAAGGTGTCCTCCATTATTATGGCAGAATACTATCAAATCGTCTACAGCGTCCTCAATCGACTGCAAATGCTCAATCTCATAGAATTCAACCAGGAATCCGATACCCTTATATTTGCGAAGATACTTATATGCATCTTTGGTGCTGATTGAAAAGCGACGTCCGAACGCCCTGATACAGGCGTTTGTATAAGGGATTTGATATTTGCTCATTTCAATCATATTCACAAAGATAGTATTATTTACGGAAAGTAGAGCGCATTCAAGGAGAATATATCATGAACGTCAGCATTGGTCTTGATTATTCGTCGTTCTGCAATCACTATTATGCGGAGGCGGAGAAGATGGCGGATATTACCGTCGCGGGATATGTCAAAAAGTACGGTCCTTTGAGCCGGTATATTGATGCTGAGCTGGTTAAGGACATGGGGATTTCGTATGCCTTGGAGAAGGTCTACTGTGAGTATGACAGTGAGCACGAAAGCAAGGCAGGTATCTGGACATTCATGTCCCGGGTCGTGCACAATTGCGTGTTGTCGGAGATGAAACGTGAGCAGCGGGCTGTGGGTGGGAATTTACGGGATTCTTCGTTTGATTTCAGCCTCGATCCGGAGGATGAGAACGAGCGGGAAAAGGATAATTTATGCGATTATCTGAATTCCGCTGCTGACAGCGAGGCGAAGGAAAAGCTCATTGCGGAGGTGTTGTCCTGTGTGAAAAGGCTGAAGCCGATTGACCAGGTCATTGTAAGTTGCTGGATGACCTGCCCGAAAGGGCAATATACTGATATGGCATTGTCGGAGCTGAACATGGAGGACAATGCCAGGAACAGGGAAACGGTCCAACGGCGTTGTTGCCGGGCTATTGAGGGGTTGAAGAAGAAAATGGAGGAGAAAAGGGAGTTCGCGCTGGGAGAGATTTTCTGCATTTATACCCCAAGCGATAGGATTACTCTATCCTTTGAAAATGCTGGTTGCGATAGTAAAAGTAAAGACGAAGTTGAAATTCCTCGTACCTCACGCAAGGAAAAGTTGCTGCACTACAGGCCGCTTCCTGTGATGGACCCGATTGACAGACAGGAGCAGTCCCGCAGGCTGAGCGCTGCCGAGCAGTCCATCACCGGCCGGATAGATTACGACCAGCTGTCCCGGACGCTTATGGTGATGTCTGCAGGGTTATGAATTGCGGATGCCCGGTAAGAATCATAAAAAATTTGCTGCCGCAATGAAATATTCCGCCGCGGAAAGCGTATTATATTATAACAACGTAATTAAAAACTTAAAATTATGAGAAACTACGAAATCAGGCAGAACATTATCAGCCTCCTCAAATCAACGGGGCGCAAGGGCATTGACACCACTATCGCTTATCTTGAGAACAGTGATTTTTTCAGGACCAGGTGTCATTCTCATCACAGATATTTCGGCGGTCTTGCAAGGCATTCCCTTGAGGCCTGCAGATATGCCCTGGCCAATGCCGGGAGTCTTCCGGAGAGCAGTGTAATCATCGCGACGCTGCTGCACGATGTCTGCACATCCAAGAGCCTGGAAACTACAGGCATAGGAGGCCACGGCCGCCGTTCGGTCTCGATTCTCAGGAATGTCTGCGGGCTCAGCCTGACTAAGGATGAGTGGGATGCCATCCGTCTTCACATGCACGGCAAGGCGCCTCAGATGAAGACCAACCAGCTGGCGGCATTGGTCAACAGGGCCGACCACGTCAGCGCCGGCGGCCGGTGCAAGCTCCCGGCGTGAGAATGTGTTGAAGATGAATTGATCGGCCCGGCCGGTCTGGGATGAGATTAAAATGGAAAATTTGGGTAAATAGTATTTCTGATGGATGCAGGATCTATGCGAACAGGTCGTCAAGTACCACTTGGGACTGGACGCTGTTGCTGTACATGTTTCTCTTTACACCGTATGTCGTTATCATCGTCAGATGAAGCGCCTTCCGCGTCTTTGTCTCATCCCTGAAGACTTGTATCTTGTTGCGAAGAATTTTGTCATATTCGCTGTCAATGGTGAACTCGTTGATGGAGTATTTCATCTCACATATGTTGATGACGCGGTCTCTTCTGTCTATAAGAAGGTCTATCTGGGCGCCCCGCTTTCCTTCCTCACCTTTGCTGAACCAGGCTGAGGTCTCGCATTGAACGGCGTAGATTCCGATGCTCTTGCGGATCTGCTCCAGATGATGCAGGCAGAGCTGCTCAAATGTATAACCTGCCCAACTCCTGCGCAGGGGTAGATCGACGCTGTTGGTCCAGAAATTCTCGTCTCGTCCGTAATTGTCCTTTATGTACGAGAAATAGAACATGGTGTAGAAATCTGCCAGTTGATAGATGGTATCGCGCTTCTTGTTCCCGAAATAGTTGTACGGGCGTATGAATTCGTTGTCAACCAGGTTCTTGAGTACCTTGCCGAAGTCACCGTTGTCAGAGATGCCTGTTTCCTTCAATAGTTCTTTTCTGGTCATTCCCATACGTTTACTTGCAAGCGCTTCAACTACGGCAATATATGTGTCAGCATTCTTGAAAAGGGTGTTGTAAAGATGTTCGAACTCGTCCCAAAGCAATCCCTTCTCCTTGAAGAATATCATGTCGATATTCTTTGCAAGCGTCCATCGGGGATTCATTTGCTTCAGGTAAAACGGAATGCCGCCCATTATCATGTAGCACTCCGCGATATCATATCTGGTGAGTTCGAATCCGCGAGATTTGAGATACTCCTCGGTCTCTTTCAGGTTGAATGGACGAAGGAATATGCGCGTCGCCGCCCTGTTGAACAACCCGCCCTTGTCTCCAAGGAGCTTGTCGGTCATCCACGAAGTCGCACTTCCGCAAGCCACAAGGACGATATTGTTCTCAGCGGAAGCCCAGCCGTTCCAAAACGACTCCAGCGCCGAAACGAAGTCGGAGTCAGCAGTGTCCAGCCACGGCATCTCGTCTATGAAAACGACTTTCTTTTCCGATTTGACGGTGCGCAGATAAGCCTTCAGCATGTCAAACGCCTTGTACCAGTTCATGGGAACGGAGACGGCCTCCCCGGAGTAGTCTTCAAGAGAGGCTGCAAAGCGTTCCAGCTGTGTTTCGGTGCTTTTGTTGAAGACTCCGGTATGTTTGAACGCATACGTGTTGTCGAAGAACTTGTTGATCAGGAATGTTTTCCCCACACGCCTTCTTCCGTATACAATGACCATTTCGGATTCTCCTGACATCATCACTTCGTCAAGCAAATCCCATTCGTGTTGTCTTCCAACCAGTTTCGGTTCCATATCCTTCGCAATATTAGTTTCGGCAAAGATAATCAAAATTCTCGCGTTTTATCATTATCTCAATAATTTTTAGGACATAATGATGAAAATCGCACCATCTATTCATCATTATCTCGGATTTTGGTGGCGCATAATGACAATAGCTATTAGCCTTCATCGGTGCGCTTCCGAGGAGGATGTCATCGAAATAATGTGTCGGGCAAAGCTGATGCTTATCGTTGGAAAACTTTCTTTGATCTCCGGGAAGTAGCGATGGAACAGGCAGTTATATTCCTGGAGAGGAGCGTCATAGATCGAGCGGACAGTTTGCAATACATCCTTGTACTCTGACTCGGACATTTTTCCGGCTTTGAACTTGATTTTGCATTCTCCCTTGTGTTTTTGAGCTTCTTTTATGCGTTTATCCGCATCCATCATATACTCATCATATTCGTGAACCATGCTTTGCAATTTGTCGAGCCGTTCAATAAAGAACGTAAGTTCTTGAATCATGGAGTCTTTGGCCTCCTCCGCCCTGCTCAGGCCATAATCCGTTATGACCATCTCTCCGTCTTTATCTTCAGCGAATCTGCGGCCGGCTATTCCTGCGCATGCACCGAGGCGCATACTCCTGTAGCAAGGAATCGGCGAGTCAATGTGAATCTCCATTTTGCCTGGAGAAAGAAATGTTATGTAGTCGGGCTTTTCCATACATTGAGGTTTATTCGTTCTTTATTATATACTGCCGGGATGTCGAAATCTTTCAGATTTTTCGGATAATCAGTTTTTCT
>CAMEWE010000043.1:0-8096 GCA_945939695.1 uncultured Bacteroidales bacterium | reverse complement strand
ACTTTGACCGACCAGTTCAATGCTAAGGTTACAGAGATTAACACAGCTATCTCCGGACTCCAGTCTTCAGTAAACGGCATCAACACCAAGATCAGCGGAATCGAGGATACAATCAAGACTCTTGCTACCAAGGAGTATGTTGATGCTACATTCGCAACCAAAAAGTATGCTGAAGCTACATTCGCAACCAAGGAAGAGGTAAAGAAGGTAGAAGAAGAGCTCGGAAAACTCTCCGCACGTCTCGAAATCGCAGAGAAGGCCATTTCTACAATTAAGGGCCAGATTAGCGACCTTCAGGAAGCTGACAAGAAGCTTGACGAGGCTGTGAAGGCTGCGCAGAAGGCTGCTGACGATGCCCAGACCGCTGCTGACAAAGCACAGGGTACAGCAGAAGCTGCTCTCAGTACAGCAAACGCTCTCGTAGAGGCTCTCGGCGCATACGCTGTTCAGGGTGCTCTCGAGGCAAAGATTGCTGCTCTTATGGCAATGGATCATGAACTCGATTCCACCAAGTTCAATACCGCTGATTTCCATGATACTTTCACTACAGAGTTCGATGCTGCTATTGAGGCAGCTCTTGCTAACGGTGGTGTCATCAACGAGGAAATCGCAAGCCAGGTAAAAACAGCTAGAGAGGCTCTTGAAAAGAAGATTGACGATGTAAAGAAGGCTCTCGATGCAAGAATCGACAAGGTTCTCGGCGTTATCGAAGGCAGGCTCACCAGCATCGCTTTCGTTCCTCAGTATTACTATGAGGGCGTTCCTGCGATTCTCTTCGAGACCATCGCTTACGATGCTCTCAAGGACGGTAAAGACCATGAGAATGATACTCCTAAGGTATATGATGACGCAAACAATGCTAATTTGTATAAATATTTCGCAACAGCACTTGCAACAGCAAAATACCGTCTCAACCCGAGAACTGTAGGTGCTGACTGCGCTGACTTCTCTTTCGTAGGAGAGAAGGCTGAGTATATTTATGCGACAAGGGCAACTGCTCCAGCAGCTCCTGTATCTGTAAGCGGTACTCCTTCTTACGATGCCAAGACCGGTTATGTAACCTTCCAGGTTAAGAAGAATGAGAAACTCAACACCACCGATAAACTTGACATCGTTGCTTTAAAGGCTGTTCTCAAGAAAGGTCTTACTGAAAGCGAATCAGCCGCTGATGAAAAACCTGAGGTATATTCAGAGTATGTTCACGTTAGAGAAGTAGCAGTTCCTTCTACTGTTCTCGCACTTTCTGACAAGGCTCTCCTCTCAAAGACAGCTCTTCCTGCCGGCTATGTACGCGGTAAGTTTAGTTATACCAACGGCCACGAGTATGCCAATACATTCAAGGCTGCAACTGAAGGCGATGTCGTTTACGAGATGCCATACAACAAGAACTTCGACCTTAAGGCTCTTGTATCTACTTGCTATTCAGCAGGCAATGATGGCCACAAGGTTCTCGATCTCGAGAAATACGGCTTCACTTACAAGTTCTCCAAAGCCCAGAGCGACTACATTATTAAGTCAGAAGATACTCAGACAAACCAGCAGACTGTCATCGAGTGTGTAGATGCTGAGAAGGGTATCTTCAAGACCATCGACGCCCAGGGTGTTGAAAACAACAAAGAGGCCATCGGCCGTACTCCTATCGTAAGGGTTGACCTCATGCACGGTAAATACATCGTTGCACGCGCATTCATCAAGCTCCTCATCTCTGTTGAGAAAGAAAAAGATTTCACTGTTTATGACGAAGTTCAGAACAAATATCTTTCTTGCCCTGAAACTGAAATCAACCGTGTAATCAGCGAAGAGGTAATGCGTGATGCTGTTTACAGAAGAATGAACATCAGCCACGAAGAGTTCTGGAGCATCTATGGTAATCCTTCAACAGCTATAAAGGTTATTGCTGATGGTAATAATGATAAATATACAGCTGGCATTATTCCTTCACCTAAACTGATTGACGGTGTTGATTCTGACGGAAAGGCTACCAAGAAGGTTACTTGGAGCTTGACTCACCGTGATATTGGCGGTCCGATTAAGAGTGGCGTAAAAGTTGTTGCTACACTCACTGTTCACAACAAGTTCGCTTCTTCAGAGCGTCCTGCTGCGATTACTTTCCAGTTCGAGGTTAACCTCTCTCTCCCTGAGCCTGATCCAAAAGCTGTCGAGAAGGCTATCTTCTGGAAAAACGGTGTTCTCCAGGCAAATGTCAACAGGCCTAACTCTACTACAGACGTTGCTGATAAGTGCTGGTTCAACACGCCTATCCAGTATCAGCCTTGGGAAGAGCTTTCAGTCAAGAACTTGCCATGCAAAGAGACTCCTGCCTTCAGGATTGTAAAAGTCATTGCAAATGGTGTACAATTTGGACCAACGAATGCTCCAGGCGTTAAACTCAGTACTTACAACAATGAGGTTTCTATCGCCCTTGCAAAGACAGACTTCGTAAAGAATGCTCTCAATAGCAAGAAGGGTCTTCAGGCTGTAGTTGAGTGGTATGCAAAATCTGCGAGCGGTGATGAGTTCAGTCTCCACACCTTCACTGTAAACTTCATTCGTCCTCTCAACTTCTCTCTCCCTGAGGTACCTCCAGTGACCGATGCTACTACAGGTGGTGCCGCCATCGACTTCAGCAATGCAGCAACGCTAACCGATTGGAGAGGTGAGTTCGTTTACGCACCAAGCAGCGAGTTCGCGACCATAGTCAACAAATACTGGGAACCAGTCTGCGGAAAGAACCACGGTTATTACGTTCCTCAATATACCGTAGAGGTTGAACCTGCCAAGTACATACCTGTAACTGAGGAAGTTGAGATTGCTGCAGGCAAGACAGTATTTACTGCTTCTTACCAGCTCTACGAGAATGCTGAGCTCATCGCCTGGTATAAAGAGCATCGTGACAAGGACAAATACTTTGATTGGGATGAATTCGAGTATGTATATCGTCCAGAAGGAACTTGGGTAGAGACTGAAGTCGTTACCGGACAGGGCCAGTCTGAAAATGAGGCTAAGAAGGTTGCCCTCGCTAAAATCAACCAGAAGAACGCCCACTATCTTGACGGCATCACTTCTTGTGGAATGGATTACAAGTATCTTGATTGCAAGTCTGAGACCTCCGAGGGTACCAAGATTACTGTCGTAGTTGATTACCAGTACATCCCTGCCAAGGTCGAGACTCGTGGCGGAGAGTGGAAGACCTCTCCATGCAGCGAGATGCCTGAAAGCACTGACTATCCTCTTGGAACCAAGATTGGATGCTATCAGCTGTTTGGCGTTGATCAAGAGGTTGAAGTAGACGTAGCTGGTCAGTATTGGGACTTCTACGGACCTATCGGTGATGTAGTTCTTGATCTTTCCAACAATTACGAGAATGTCGAGACGAGCCTGCCAGGTGGAAAACTTCCTTCAGGTGCATCCCTCAGGCAGGAGAAAACAAAACTCTGGTATGAGAACGTACAGAGCCCTATCCAGAGCGCTTACGAAATCCGCATCCCTGCTACCATCACCTATGGTTGGGGTACACTCACTGACACTCTTGTCATCACAGTAAACCCTGTGGCTACTATCGCTCAGTAGTATCATTCTAATATTTTGGGTGGTTGAGAAGACATTTAATGCCATTCTTCAGCCACCTTTTTTTTTAAAATTTAGTCATTTATGAAAAAGTTATTGTCTATAATTGCCGCTTTCGCTGTAGCCGCCTTCATTACGGATGCTTCAGCGCAGAAGCGTGAAAAAGATGAGTTCAATCCTCATTGGTTCATGCAGGTTCAGGGTGGTGTTGGACACACCGTTGGTGAGACTTCTTTCGGTGACCTCCTTTCTCCTGCGTTCGCAGTGTATGGAGGATACAGCTTCAATCCTGTATTCGGACTTCGCCTCGGCGTTTCCGGTCTCCAGGGCAAGGCTTATGTGCCAAGTAACAAGGCTCTTAACCAGAGTCCGTTCGACTTCAAGTGGAACTACATGCAGGTTAACGCCGATGCAGTTCTCGACCTCTGCAATATCTTCTCGACATTCCGTGCTGACCGTGTCCTCAATCCTTACCTCTTTGCTGGTTTCGGTGCGAGCTTCGGATTCAACCAGGATGACAAGGTTGCAGCAAATTTCGACCGTTTCGCAGATCCTGACTTTGTTTGGACAGACAGCAAGTTCTTCCCTGCAGGCCGTTTCGGTCTCGGTCTCGACATCAGGCTCTCAAAGGTCGTTTACTTCAACCTCGAAGTCAATACGAACATTCTTTCCAACAAGTTCAACTGCAAGTCCAGCAACAACGTAGACTGGCAGAGCAACCTCCTTGCAGGTCTTACTTTCCACTTCGGCGGAAAGGGCCACAAGCCAGCTCCTGTAGCTGCTCCTGCACCTGCTCCTGCTCCTGCTCCGGAACCGGCACCTGCTCCAAAACCAGAGCCGAAACCGGAACCAAAACCGGAACCGGCTCCGGCACCAGCCCCTCAGTTCAAGGGAGCTTCCTGCAACGTTCTCTTCCCTATCGGCAAGTGGTCCATCAATGCTGAAGAGATGGCCAAGATAGAGAACTTCGTGGCAGAGGTTAAGGCTGCTGACGCACCTGTTGTAATCGAAATTTCAGGCTATGCCGACAAGAACACCGGTACTTCAAAGCGCAACATGTTCCTCTCCGAGAAACGTGCTGAAGTAGTGAAGGCTACTCTTGTCAACCTTGGAATCAGCGAAAGCAGGATCCAGACCAAGTTCTACGGCTCTGAGGTGAATCCGTTCCAGACTCCTGCCGAGAACCGTGTTGCAGTCTGTGTTGCTTCTTGCGAGTAAAACACACAACCTCCCTTCCGGACTTCTTCCGGAAGGAAATTACAATAATGATTTACTTTCTGTACCGCCCCTGTCGCGAGATATGGGCGGTTTGCTTTTTATATTTTATTGTAATATACATTTGATTTCGACTGGTCGGATTTTCCGGCTCTGTCATGGACAGAAGGCCCTCTTCTGCTGATTGACATACTTGCATTTTGAGAGAAAATGAGTAATTTTGCATAAATAAATTATGAGAATCTGAGGTAATATTAAAAATTTTATATTGAGAATATGAAGAAAATGGAGTTTCTTTTCCAAAGGAAATTATACGATAGGATGCTGCAATGGAAGCAAGAAGAGCAGGGACAGACAGCCTTGTTGATTGAGGGTGTCAGACGTGTCGGCAAATCTACTTTGGCGGAGACGTTTGCTAAGAAAGAGTATCGTTCGTATATCCTCATTGACTTCAATAAGGCAAGCAAGGAGACTAAGAGTCTGTTTGACGATTTGTCTTCGTTGGACTTCATATTCCTGAGATTGCAGGCTCAGTATGGCGTGCAGCTATATAAAAGGCAGTCTGTGATAGTGTTTGATGAAGTGCAGAAATGTCCGAATGCACGTCAAGCAATCAAATATCTTGTAGAAGACGGGCGATATGATTATATAGAGACCGGGTCGCTGATTTCGATTCACAAGAACACGAAAGATATTACCATCCCTAGTGAAGAAGAGCGCGTGCAACTGAATCCATTGGACTTCGAAGAGTTTCGTTGGGCATTGGGTGATAAAGCTCTGATGCCGCTGCTTTCAGAGTTCTATGAGAGGTATGTGCCACTAGGGCCTGCTTTCCGCAACACTATGAGAAACCTGAGACTGTATATGCTGGTGGGTGGTATGCCTCAGGCGGTAGCCGAATATCTCAAGACGAACAACCTTAGTCGTGTGGACAAGAAGAAGCGAGGCATTCTTAAGCTTTACATAGAGGACTTGAACAAAATTGATCCGAGCGGAAAGGCGGCAATGCTGTTCAAGGCAATTCCGGCTCAGCTGACGGGGAATGCAAAGCGGTATCAGGTGTCAAGCGTGCTGAAAGATGATCGCGTAGATACGGTGGCTGGTATTGTAAGTGAGATGCAGGCTTCGATGTGCATCAATCTGTCGCGCCATGTAAGTGACCCAAATGTAGGGCTGAGCCTATCGGAGGAACTGGATTGCTACAAGATCTTTGTATGCGACACAGGTTTGTTTATCACTCTGGCATTTTGGGACAAGTCCTATACGGAGAATGTGATATACGAGAAACTGTTGAGTGACAAGCAATCGGCCAACTTAGGCTACGTATATGAAAATTTGGTGGCACAGATGCTTGTAGCTGCCGGCAACGAATTGTTCTACCACTCGTGGCCGACTCCGGACGGAAAGCATAATTACGAGATTGATTTCCTGTTGTCCAGGGGCAACAAGTTGTGTCCGTTGGAGGTTAAATCTTCAGGCTACAAGGCTCACGCATCGCTGGATGCCTTTCAGGAAAAGTTCTCGGCAAGGATACTGCACAGGTATCTGATATATACGAAGGATTTGGCAAGGGATCAAGATGTGCTGATGCTGCCGGTGTTTATGGTGGGGCTGATTTGATAGTTACCAGACAAGCGCTAACTTGTATGGCAGTCTGACAATCAAAGAGCCCATGCTGTGTCCGAAAAGAAATACAGGAATCGACGGATACTCGCTTTGCGCCCAAAGTGTCACAAGAGAGACATCCTCGACGGCGGCCCGATAGCCGCCACCGTAAAAATAGCCAAGGCCATCGGAGGACCTGACGCTTCCGCCATGTCCCCTGTGATCGTGTATTACGCAGGCAAAACCTCTGGAAACAAGATAACGCATCAACGGGTAGTACCTTTCCTTGTGCTCACACATTCCATGTACGAGTTGTACGACTGCCACCGGCTTGTCAGGAGAAACGGCTGCTACGGACAGTTCAAGGCCGTCGCTGGCGGATGTCAAAGTGAATGTTCTGATATTCTGCTCCATATATTGATTAATTATAGACAAATCATAGATTATGATGAAATCTATTCGAAGATATTGTGTAATTTTGTATTATAGTAGGCAGGGGAAAATTTAATGAATGAATGGATATGAATGCAATAGTAAAATTGATGATTGTCGGGATGACGCTTGCTGGGAGTCCTGCAATGATGGCGCAGCAGGTGAACAAGGGACAGCAGGAGAGCAAGGCGCAGGTCAATCCACAGAAGGATACCGGTCTTGTTTTCAAGAAGAGTGAACATGATTTCGGGGTCATCAAGGAATTCGGGGCGATTAGGACCTGTATCTTCGAGTACGTGAACAAGACTAAAGAAGATGTGATCATCTACGAGGTGGTCCCATCCTGCAGTTGCACTAAGGCCGAATGGAAAAGGACTCCGATAAAGCCGGGCGAACCCGGTAAAATCAGAGTTACGTTCAAGAATGAATTTGGCGCCTGCAAGTTCGAGAAACCGATCAATATCTATACATCCCTCACCGCCAGGCCGATAATCATCAAAATCAAGGGCGAAATCGTCGAGGAATAAAATAAAAAACCGGCCTTGTCGTGGGACAGGGCCGGCAGTAAATAAATTCTTTAGATTATTCGCAGGATGCTACGCATACTGCTACGCGGTTCTCTGGAGCTGTTGCGAAAGGATTGACCTCTGATCCGTAGAACTTGGTCTGGATCCTGTTCTCGCTGATACCGAGCTTGACAAGAGTTTCCTTGACAACTTCAGCACGTTTCTCTGAGAGGAACATGTTGCGTTTGGCTGTACCGGTGTTCTTGTCAGCATAACCGGAAATCTCAATGACTACAGGTGCATCAGCTGCTTTCACCTCTTCAGCAAACTTCTCGATCTTGGCCATCTCCTCAGAGGTAATGTACCACTTGCCGATGGTGAAGAATACGTTGCAAGATGCGCCCTTGAACTGAGGAGCAGGTGCTGGTGCCGGTTCCGGTTTTGGTTCCGGTTTCGGCTCCGGCTTAGGTGCTGGAGCTGGTTCCGGTGCCGGTGCTGGAGCAGGAGTTGCTACAGGAGCTGGCTTGTGGCCCTTTCCTCCGAAGTGGAAGGTAAGACCTGCAAGGAGATTGCTCTGCCAGTCTACGTTGTTGCTGGTCTTGCAATTGAACTTGTTGGAGAGAATGTTGGTGTTAACCTCAAGGTTGAAGTAAACCACCTTTGAAAGCCTGATGTCGAGACCGAGGCCGAAACGCCCTGCCGGGAAGAACTTACTATCTGTCCAAACAAAGTCAGGATCTGCGAAACGGTCGAAATTTGCTGCAACCTTGT
>CAMEWE010000042.1:0-8292 GCA_945939695.1 uncultured Bacteroidales bacterium | reverse complement strand
TTGCACCCCTTCTCTTCAAATAGAGATTGGTTATAATTATGTGTTTTGGCAAGAGGCTTTCCTTGGAAGTCTCTTGCTTTTTTTTGATGGAAAGGAGTTCGCGGGATGTAGTTTGAAATAAATTAGCATATATGTTAAACTTTGAGTATATTTGCAACAACACCTTAAAATTTAAATTATGAACGTAAAAAAGAAAACGACTATTGAAAAGATCAGTGAGTCAAGAAAGTCAACTCTTTATTCAATTAGTTTTGAAAAGGATGGGACTACAGAATTTGAGAAATTTGTAGCCGAGTTTGAGAAGAATGCAAAGTTCAACAAGGACTATCAAAGAATAATAGCAGCTTTGCAAGCAATTTTAAACATAGGTGCATTAGAAAGGTTTTTTCGTCCGGAAGGGAAGATTAAGGATAGAGTAGCTGCGATTCCATTAGAAGGAGGAAGATTGCGATTATACTGCCTGCGCATATCGGAACAGATTGTCATTTTGGGGAACGGAGGAGTAAAATCAACCAGAACTTATGAAGAAGATCCGAGACTGTATGGATATGTTCTTGATTTACAGAAGTTTGAAAATATTTTAGATGAGAATGTTGCCAAAGGATATGTAAGAATCGAGGAGAGAGAACTCAATGGCATCGATGATGTTGTTTTTGAAATATGAGAAACAAACAAGATTGGTTTAATGAAAAGGTTTCGTCTGTATCACCGGAGATACAGACCGAAATTCAATTGTCCGCTGACATTATTGCGCGTATAGACTCCATTCTCAAAGAAAAGAATATGAGCCAACGTGACCTGGCCAGAAAATTGGGCAAAAGCGAAGCAGTTGTCTCAAGATGGACGACTGGTTTTCCAAATTTTACTCTCCGTTCTATTGCAGAATTATCAGCTGCCCTGGGGGAACAGCTGATTAAGGTGCTTTAATAAAAGGAGTTCGCGGGATGTAGGGGGAGAGTAGTGCATACAAAAAAACCTCAGCGATGTGCTGAGGCTTGGAGCGGAAAACGGGGCTCGGACCCGCGACCTCAACCTTGGCAAGGTTGCGCTCTACCAACTGAGCTATTTCCGCGTTTCTCCGTACGTTGCGTTCGGGATTGCAAAGGTACGGAGTTTTTTTGAAATACCAAATTTTTTTACAACTTTTTTGCATTATTCTGCCTGAGTGCCCGGACGGAGTATCCCTACTCGTTTTTCAGTACGGTCTGACCGTCCACGCAATCGACAACTATCTTGCTGTCCTTGCGTATTTTGCCCTCCAGAATCTCGCGAGCCAGCCTGTTTACGAGTTCCCTCTGAATGAGTCTCTTCACCGGACGTGCTCCGTAAACCGGGTCATAACCATTCTCCACCATGTCGTCTTCAAAAGCACGGGTGAAGTTCAGGGATACATTCTCTTCTTCGAGTTTTTTGCGCAGAATTTCCATCTGGATTCTCACAATCTTCCTGATGTCTTCCCTGGTGAGTTCATCGAAGGTGACGATTTCATCGATACGGTTGAGGAATTCAGGTCTCATTCGCGTACGCAATTCCTCGAATCTGAGGTTGGAAGTCATGATCAGAATGGTGTTCTTGAAATCGACCGTCCGCCCCTTGTTGTCAGTGAGCCGCCCGTCGTCAAGCACCTGCAGAAGTATGTTGAATACGTCCGGGTGCGCCTTCTCGATCTCATCGAGCAGCACTACGGAGTACGGCTTTCTCCTTACCGCCTCGGTGAGCTGTCCACCTTCATCGTATCCCACATATCCCGGAGGAGCACCGATAAGACGGCTGACTGTGTGGCTTTCCTGGTATTCGCTCATATCGATACGCGTCATCATGGACTCGTCGTTGAAGAGGAACTCTGCAAGCGCCTTTGCCAGCTCGGTTTTGCCCACGCCGGTTGTGCCCAGGAAAAGGAATGACCCTATAGGCCTGTGCTCATTGGACAGTCCGGCCCTGCTTCTGCGGACGGCATCGGATACTGCGCTGATTGCCTTGTCCTGCCCAACCACCCTTTTGTGGAGTTCGTCTTCCATACGCAGCAACTTGCTCTTCTCGCTCTCCATCAGCCTTCCGGTAGGGATTCCTGTCCAACGGGCCACGATTTCCGCTATGTCTTCCGGTGTCACGGACTCTGTGATGATCGGATCCTTGATTGCCGCCTGCTTTGCTGTGAGTTCATTGAGCCTCTGCTGCGCCTGGGCGAGCTTGCCGTAACGTATCTCCGCCACCTTGCCGTAGTCCCCGGACCTCTCCGCTATGGCGGCGTCGCGCTTATAGTCCTCTATGTTCTGCCTGAGGTTGTTGAGTTCTGTTACTATGCCTTTCTCCTCGTCCCATTTCTTAGAGAGTACGGCTCTGTCTGCCTTTGCCTTGTTCAGTTCCTCGTCAAGTTTCTCTGACTTGAGGCTCGTTCCTTCGCGCTTGATGGCTTCCTTCTCTATTTCAAGTTGGCGTATCTTGCTGTCAAGTTCTGCAATCGGCTCCGGAACGGAGTTCATTTCGAGACGCAGTTTGGATGCAGCCTCATCCACGAGGTCAATAGCCTTGTCGGGGAGGAACCGGTTGTTGATGTAACGGTGGCTCAGGTTAACCGCCGCAATCAGGGCGTCGTCCTCAATGCTTACGCGGTGATGGTTCTCGTACTTCTCCTTCAAACCGCGCAGGATTGATATGGATTCCGCAGGGCTCGGTTCATCCACCATTACCTTTTGGAAACGGCGCTCCAGGGCCTTGTCCTGCTCAAAGTACTTCTGGTACTCGTCCAAGGTTGTGGAACCGATGGTGCGCAGTTCACCCCTGGCCAGCGCCGGCTTGAGGATATTGGATGCGTCCATGGCTCCTGAACTGCGCCCTGCACCTACAAGGGTGTGTATCTCATCTATGAACAGGATTATCTCTCCATCGCTCTCGACCACTTCCTTGACGACGCCTTTGAGCCTTTCCTCAAACTCTCCCTGGTACTTGGCGCCTGCTATGAGTGCACCCATATCAAGGGAGTAGATTTTCCTGCTCTTGAGGTTCTCCGGCACTTCTCCGTTAACGATTTTTGCTGCGATGCCTTCTGAGATTGCAGTCTTGCCGACACCAGGCTCACCCACGAGAATAGGATTGTTTTTTGTTCTTCTGCTGAGTATCTGGAGCACCCTTCGGATCTCGTCGTCCCTGCCGATTACAGGGTCCAACTTGCCTTTGGCTGCCGCTTCGTTCAAGTCGATGGCAAATTTGCCTAAAAATTCATATTTCTTCTCTTCCATAATAATCTCCTTTTTCTTGTGGAGCTTCGGAGACCTGGCGGAAAAGATAACAAACAACCGCCGGACCTTCCGAGGCCCGACGATTGTTTGTTCAAAATATATTCCACTGACAAATTGTCAGTGCATCGATGCTACTCGCTGGTAGAATCGGTGGTAGGATTCTCCTGCTGAACCGGAGCTGCCGGGAAAGAAGGCTGCTCGGAAGCGTTGACTGTGTTCTCGATCTTGTCGGTCACATCGATTCCGGTCTTCTTGGATCCGGTGGTGAAGGAGGCGATGATGGAAACTACAAGTACGAAAGTAACGAGAATCCAGGTGATCTTCTCAAGGATGTCAGCTGTCTGACGTACACCGAAGGTCTGGTTACCGGCCACAAAGTTGCTTGCCATACCGTCTCCCTTGCTGTTCTGAAGCAGCACTACGCCAATCAGCATTATGGCTGCGATGACGATGAGAACGGTCAGAATGATAAATACTACGTTCATCTGTTATTGTTTTTTTGTTTTATTTCTTCAATAAGGGATGCAAAGTAAATACTTTTTTCCGGATATCGCAAAATTAGTTTTGAATAAATGTCGACAGCCTTGTCGAAATATTCCTGTTCAAGGTATATTTTTGCGAGGGTTTCCGTGCAGAAATCGTTGAATTCCTCGCCCGGCTCATCCTTGTATCCTTCTGCCCTGGCCTTGCTTGCGAATCTTGAAAAGATGTTGTCGTCGGATTGCCTGACCTCATTATATTGGGACTGGGAGAAGTAATCTCCGCCGGCAACCACATAGACCTTCTGGTCCTCCTGTTTATGTGGCTGCACGAAACTGCTGACCAGCATCCTGGCATCCTTGTCCGAACAATCATTGCGCTTGCCGGAGTCCAGTACGCGTTTCAGGGTGCGCCCGGAGGCAAGATAGAGTACGGTCTGTTCCACCTGCGCGTCGGAAACTGCGCCCAATGCCGCCATCCTGCGCAGCAGTTCCATCCTGGCACCCGAGTACCAGGGGTACAGCTCCACAATCCCGGACAGCTCTTCAACGTTGAGCTTGTGTATATCCATCTTACCTACCATTGTGCCACGCTTGCATTGAATATGTCTTCGACCAGTTTTTCCACGATTTCTGCGGTCAGGTTCGCTTCCACCGCATCAATTGAGAGGGTGGAGTCGTACTCGGAGTAATTGGAGAATGATTTGTCGGTGAAATCGTCCTCCGGGTGCTTCCTGTTGATGAAAGATACCTTCACCGAGATGGTGAGCTTGTTGCTCGCCGCCACCTCATCTGCCGTTATGGAGGAGGCGGACACATTGTATCCTGTAACTTCTCCGCTAATCTCGAGATCTCCGTCCATCTCCACCTGCTCCAGCCTGGTCATCGTGCGGAAACGGTTCTTCAAACCTTCCGTGAGGTCGTTGCTGAGGGTAGGATTTACCTTCAGGGCCTTATACTCGAAGAGATTGATGGTTACGGTGTTCACGTCCGGCTGGATTGAGGTGCCGGAGAACGAGTAGATGCCGCAAGAACTCAGGGACAGCATCAATGCGAGCAGCAATGCCAGTTTCCTAATCATTTGATGTTCTTCTTTTTATCTGCGAGTTTGCGGTATATAGTCCTTTCCGAAATGCCCAGCTCGGCTGCGGCTTCCTTGACCTTGCCGTCGTGCTTTTCCAGGCATCTCCAGATCATATCGTCGTTGGCCTTCTTGAGGTTGGTCTCCAGCGGGACTGCAGGTTCTTCCCCGGCCGGGACATCGTGCTTCCCTGCGCCGTTGTATTCCAGCAGCTTCGGACTTTCGCAGCTGCGGCTCTCCTTCGGAGTCTGCTTCAGCTGCTCCATCTCATTCTTGAGATTGTCGACCTCCTGCTTGAGTAGGAAGATGGCTCTGATGACCTGCTGCTTCTCGCTGTCGCTGAAATTGCTGTCCTTCCCGCCTTCGGATGAGCCCGGTACTACCAGCGTGCCTTCATCCCTCGGGATATAGCTTTTCAACTTCTCCTGCCCTATCTCGACCCTCTCGCTGCCTGGAGTGAGAGGCCTTGACTCGAGAGCGGTGACCGTGTCCGCAATGTTCTTGAGCTGGCGGATGTTGCCCGGCCAGCGGTAAGAAGTCAGCAGGGAAATGGCCTCATGGGTGAGGCTGAGCTTGCAGAGGTTGTATTTCTCGGCAAAGTCCGAGGAGAACTTTCTGAACAGAAGGTAAACGTCATCCTTGTTGCGCTCGCGGAGGGCAGGAATGTTTATCTGTATTCCGGACAAACGGTAGTACAGGTCTTCCCTGAATTTCCCGGTAGCTACGGCATAGGCGAGGTTGACGTTGGTCGCAGCGATTACACGCACGTCGGTCTTCTCCACTTTGGAAGAACCCACCTTGAGGTATTCGCCGTTCTGGAGCACCCTGAGGAGCATAGCCTGGGTCTCCTTCGGGAGTTCGCCGATTTCATCGAGGAAAAGGGTGCCTCCGTCGGCTTCTTCAAAATAACCCTTGCGCTCTCCGATAGCCCCGGTGAAGGCCCCCTTTTCGTGGCCGAAAAGCTCCGCGTTGATGGTTCCTTCAGGTATGGCGCCGCAGTTTACGGCAAGGTATTTGCTGGTTTTCCTTCTGCTGTTCTGATGGATTATCTGGGGAATTACATCCTTTCCGACTCCACTTTCACCACTGATAAGTACGGTCAAATCGGTAGGAGCCACGGCAATAGCTGTCTCGATGGCATGGAGAAGGGAGGCATCGTTGCCGACGATGTCGAATTTATTTTTGATCTTTTGTAGCTCTTGCGTGTCCATAATATGGCAAAGTTAAGGATTTTTCTTTATTTTTGTAGAATAATAGAGTTAAAACATAGTTAATCAAGTATTGAGTTGAGAAATATGAAACAAATTACTAAGATTATTGCATTGGCAGCGCTTGTTGTTGCTGCCGCATCTTGTTCTGCATCAAGGGCTGAGCAGATGAAGCTTGCTGAGAACGTTGATGTAAGTTGCAATCCTGAGGTGCTTGCTCTGAAGGGAGACTGCATCCCGGCAGAAATTACCGTGACTTTCCCTGCCAAGTATTTCCACCCGCAGGCGATCATGGAAGTTACCCCGGTGCTCGTTTATGAAGGTGGCGAGCAGGCTGCGCCTGCCTTTACTTACCAGGGAGAAAAAGTCAAGGATAACTACCAGGTAATCGCTTCGGATGTAGCCGGCAGCGTATCTGAAAAAGTATCTTTCGAGTATGTTCCCGGAGTTGAGAAGTCATATCTCGAACTCCGTTGCGTAGCATATTACAAGGATAAGACAATCAACATTCCTGCAATCAAAGTTGCAGACGGATGCAATGTTACCCAGCTTTTCGCAAGCAAGAAAGGCGACTACAGCTACAAGCAGGACGCGTACCAGCAAGTCATCAGCGAGAGCACCGAAGGTCAGGTGATGTACGATTACAACTCCGCCACCATCAAGAAAAGCGAGCTCCGTTCGCAGTCCGTCAAGGAACTCCAGGCGGCGCTCGAGGAAATCAGCTCCGATTCCCGTTACACCATCAAGGGAACCAGGATCGTGGCCTATGCTTCCCCGGAAGGAGGCCAGGAGTACAATGCCAAGCTTTCCGACAAGCGTGCCGAGTCGGCAAAGAAGGCTTGGGACAAGGTTACCGGAGGCATGAAGGCCGATGGTCTTGAGATCAAGAGCATGGGTCAGGACTGGGACGGTTTCCGTGAGGCGGTGGAGAACTCCGATCTCGAGGATAAGGACCTCATTCTCAGAGTGCTTTCAATGTACAGCGATCCGGCAGTGCGTGAGAGCGAGATCAGGAATATGTCCAAGGTCTACACCGAAATCAACAAGAACGTCTTCCCTGAGCTCCGCCGTGCCCGTTTCATCGCAGACATCGACTATCAGAACTTTACTGATGCTGAACTGAAGGAGCTTGCCGACAAGGCCATTGACGTGCTTGACGAGGAGGGTCTGCTTCATGTTGCATCCATCACCGATGATGCTGCGCGCAAGGCTGAAATATACAGGATTGCATATTCCAAGTATGCTTCAGACAGGGCCGCATTCAATCTTGCCGTTCTCAGTCTTGACGCTTCCGATCCTGCTCAGGCAGCATCCTACCTCAAGAGCGTGAAGAACGTGGATGCTGACGTTCTCAATGCCAAGGGCGTTTGTGAGCTCCAGAAGGGCAATCTTGACGAGGCTGCAAAGCTTTTCCGTCAGTCCGGTTCTTCAGAGGCTCGTGCCAACCTCGGCACCATAGACATTCTCAAGGGTGACTATGCTTCAGCAGTCAAGAATCTCGAAGGCAGCGGCAGCCACAACCTTGCCGTTGCTTACATACTCGACAATCAGCTTGACAAGGCTGAAAAGGCCATCACCTGCAATTGCGCAAGAAGCAATTATCTTCGTGCCATCATTGCTGCCCGTCGCGGTAATGCATCCGATGTCCAGAAATATCTTGACAAGGCCGGAAACCTCAAGGCAAGGGCTGAGAAAGATGTGGAATTTGCAGATTTCAGGTAGTCTTTGTCAAAAACATTTTGCAAATAATTTAATTTTGCTTATATTTGCAGCCCCCAATTTTATGGGGGCTTTTATAATTTATTTGTTTACAACCATTTATGCCAACAATTCAACAATTAGTTCGCAAAGGACGCGAGGTTATTGAAGTAAAGTCAAAATCTCGTGCGTTGGATGCTTGCCCTCAGAAGCGCGGTGTCTGCCTTAGGGTTTACACAACCACCCCTAAGAAGCCTAACTCCGCTATGCGTAAGGTAGCCCGTGTGCGCCTTTCCAATGCAAAAGAGGTCAATGCCTACATTCCTGGCGAGGGACACAACCTGCAGGAGCACTCAATCGTGCTCGTTCGCGGTGGTCGTGTTAAGGACCTCCCCGGTGTACGTTACCACATCCTTAGAGGAGCTTTGGATACTGCCGGCGTAGAAGGACGTACTCAGTCACGTTCCCTCTATGGAGCAAAGAGGCCAAAGTAATTGCCGAAGGATGGTTTTAATTATTAATTTTTCACAGTAATGAGAAAAGCAAAGCCTAAGAAGAGGATTCTACTTCCTGATCCTAAGTTTCAC
>CAMEWE010000041.1:0-8394 GCA_945939695.1 uncultured Bacteroidales bacterium | reverse complement strand
ACGGGTTCTGAATCTCGACCTCCGCAAGAGGCCGTTGGGATATCACGCACTCCTAGGAACTGCGCCCGGACCTGCTGGAGAGCTTCAACAAGCTCAAAGGGAAGAACTATCAGATGGCTCCCGAGAGCAGTTTCACCCTCAGTGAATACAGCACTACCATCAGCTCAGGCTACAGCCAGTCGCGTCCGGTGAAGCTTCAGCTCAATTACACTGAAGAGTTTGCAGAAGGCACTACCTATTGTATCCCTGTGAACATCAAGGAGGTATCCGCAATGAAGGTGCTCAAGCCAAGCCGCACGCTCTTCATAGTCTTGAATTCGCCTGTGATCAGCAAGGCCATATACCTGGGAAAAGAGCAACATCTACAAAGTGCCATCCTTCCAGATGGACCCGTCTCTTTCCGCCCTCAAGCAGCTGACTCTCGAGGCAAGGGTCTATATGAACTCCTTCCAGACCAGCGATCCGTATATCAGCTCTATCATGGGCATTGAGGCGGTGTGCTGCGTGCGCTTCGGCGACGTGAAGATCGACAACAACGTGCTTCAGATTTGCCATGATTCCTACCAGCCGGCGGCAACCGACAAGCCTTTCGAGACGGGCAAATGATACCACGTCGCTGCGGTTTGGAGCGGCACCTCCCGGTATATATACATTAACGGCCAATATGCCACCGGAGTGCCTGTGGCTTCCGAGACCATAGACCTGACCAGCGACAATTCGGGAGGCTTCTACCTGGGCGCCAGCTACGGCGGAGGAAGACCGCTCGACGGGTATATCGCCGAGGCCAGAGTCTGGTACAGAGCATTGATCCAGAGCGAGATAGCAAACAATATGAACTATGTTGACCCGGCATCCTAGGGTCTGCTCGCCTACTGGAGGATGAATGAGTGGGAGCCGAGAACCGGAGGCGGAAATATAGTCAAGGACCTGACCGGTCACGGCTACGACGCCCAGGGAGCATCATCCAATCCTGTAATGATGGATACGAAGTGGCTGTGATACCGCTTTTATGACAGACAGGGAATTCTGTAAACTGTACGAGCTATCCCGCCCGTTTTACGAGCGGATAGCTTTTTCTTATATGTACGACAAGGAAGAGGCCCGGGATATTGTTACCGACTGTTTCCTGTATCTGTGGAGACACAGGCAGGAGGTGGAAGACAGGAATATCAAGGGTTATCTTTACTTTGCCGTGCACAACAGATGCCTTTCCTGTCTGCGAAGCAAGATTGCAGTTCAGAATCTGTCAGGCGGTGACCCGGTATATTCCGATGAAATTCTCCTTCTCTTCAGACAGGCTCTTGGGAATATGCCGGAAAAGACCCGCCGAGTTTTTGAGGCAAGCCGTCAGGGAGAACTCACCTACCAGCAGATTGCCATCAAGTACGGCATCACCGTGCGTCAGGTCAGCTCCGAAATCCAGCTTGCCCTGAAGACTTTCCGTCTCGCTCTCAAAGACTATCTGGAAATCGGCCGGTGATCAATAGGGTCTGTGAAGAAGCATTGAAAAAATTTGCGTAAATTTGCGCAGGTTGATTATTACACTGTTCACATGAGAGGCCGCTGCATTGACTTGATTGCCGTAGCATTCCTGCTGGTAAGCTGTTCGGGACAGAATCCTGAAGTCATAGAAGCAATCCGCTCGCTTGATGCCGTCATCAAAGAAAAGCAGTCAATCGAGGATGCCAAGAATCAGAGAATTGCGCAACTGAAATCCCGTCTTGATTCTCAATACGGACAGGAGGAGCTATACAATGTCATGAATGACATTTTCAACGAGTATTTCCAGTACGATGTGGACTCCGCCATTTTCTACGCCCACAGGAAACTCGATCTCGCGATGGAAACGGGAAGGAAAGATCTGATTCTTGACGCGAAGTTTGATATTGCCGACAGATATGTCACTTCAGGAATGAATCAGGAAGCCCTGGAAATAGTCTCTGAAATCGACACTGTTCAACTGGGCAAGGATTTGCATAAAAGAAGAAACTCACTTCTCAACACGGTATATTCAAACCTTATCGACAGGAGCAACGACCCGTTTCTGGTAAAGGAAATGGAGGTAAAGCGGGATATGCATATGCAGCGTATGATCGAAGCGCTTGACAGCACAGATATCGCGACTGCCTTTGTCGGAGCAAAACTTCTGGTCGGGCAGAACAAGGTCGATAAAGCATTGGAACTGCTTTTGTCTTGGGAGAAGAAAGATAACATATCCCTCATTGACAAAGGCATACTCTGCTACAGTATAGGGTGCGCCTACAGGAGTACGGGCGAGCGGGATAAGGCAAAAATATATCTTGCAAAGAGCGCAGCGTATGACCTCATGGTGCCGAAATACGAATATCTCTCCCTGATAGAACTGGCAGGTATGCTCTACGAAGACGGAGACATCAAGCGAGCCTATGCCTACATCATGAGGGCGGTCAATGATGCGAACCGGGCCAATGCCCAGAATTGCAAGGAGAATGTCTATCTTCTGATGCCGATTATTTCCGGAGCCTATGATGCCTTCATAACAAGCAGCAATCTTAAAATGAAGTATTACCTGTTCATAATGGGGATGATGCTTGTTGCTGTGGTGTTCCTCATTATAGTGGTAAGCAATTCAAAGAAGAAGGTAGATCTGGCAGATAGGCTCACCAAGGAAAGCAACCAACAGTTGAAAGTCCTGAATGAAGAACTTCAGAAGTCAAATCTGCTCTTAAGAGAGTCAAACAGGATAAAGGATTCATATCTGGGGCATTACCTGAACATGTGCTCTGATTATATAGACAGTCTGGACAGATACAGGACTTCTATCAGGAAAATCGCCAAGGAAGAGGGAGAGCCTGCCCTTCTTGCTGCCCTGAAATCAAAGGAATTCATAGATAAGGAGCTCAAGGGATTTTATGCCCAGTTCGATGAAACATTCCTTGAATTGTTCCCGGATTTCATACCGCAATTGAATGAATTGCTTCAGGAAGACAAGCAGGTGAAGACTTCCGCTATGGAGAAAAAACTGACGACAGAGCTTAGGATTCTGGCTCTGATCAGAATCGGAGTTAACGATTCCGTTCGTATTGCATACTTCCTCAGAAGGTCTGTTTCCACCATCTACAACTACCGTGTAAAGATGAGAAATTCAGCAAAAGGTGACCGTGAAGAGTTTGAAAAATCCCTGTTGAACATCGGAAAACGAGCCTGAAACAACTACTAATTAAACTATGATAATAATTAAGGAAATCGCTGATTATCAATTTATTAATTTTTAGAATACTTTGTAAGTCACTACTAATTTCCTACTACATATTTGAATTGTATGAATCTCTGTCTTACTTTGCAGAAACAACGCTAATCGCGATAACACAGCTAAAAACCAAATCACAATGCAAAAGCACAAAGATTCATCCGGAATCAGGACAATCACACTCCTGTTCGGTTTGTTATTCCCGTTGTGCATTTCAGCGCAACAGATTAATGTTAACGGAATCGTCAAAGATGCATACGGTAACGGCATACCGGCCGCATCAGTCGTGGTGAAAGGCACGACTACAGGCACCATTGCAGATGTTGACGGAAAATTCAGCCTAAAAGTTTCGCCAGATGCCATTCTCGAGTTCTCCTGCGTGAGCTACGTCCCCGTAGAGGAAGCGGTCGCATCAAGAAACTATTTGGAAGTGGTCCTGAAAGATGACACGGAACTTCTAAGTGAAGTTCTTGTCATCGGTTACGGCACCATCCGCAAGAGCGACCTCACAGGCGCCGTTTCCGCAGTATCCAACGACCAGTTGAAGGACTCCCCTGTCCCAAGCGTAGGACAGGCCCTTCAGGGGAAGGTAGCCGGTGTCCAGATTATCGATTCAGGCGCTCCGGGTTCAAATGTGAACATCAAGGTGCGCGGACTGGGTTCTATCAACAACTGCGATCCTCTCATTGTCATTGACGGAGTACCTACCGACCTTGGTCTGAATGCATTGAACACGAGCGACATCGAGCGTATAGATGTCCTCAAGGATGCTTCCGCAGCCGCTATCTATGGTTCCCGCGGTGCCAACGGCGTAGTAATGATTACTACCAAAAGGGGCTCTGAGGGAAAAGGCAAGCTTTCGGTCAATGCAAACGCATCATTCCAGAATGCGCACAATGTTCCGCAGATGCTCAATGCAGCACAATATGCCCAGCTGAGCAACGATATGATGTCCAATGCCGGACACAACACCAATCCGGACTGGTTGGACCCTGCCTCACTCGGTGCCGGTACAAATTGGCTGGACGAAATGCTTCAGACCGGCATTATGCAGAATTATACCGTGAGCTACTCGGGCGGCAATGACAAGTCTCATTACTATGTTTCCGGGGGCTTTCTTGATCAGAGCGGCATAGTCCGCAATGTTGGATACAAGAGATTCACGTTCCAAAGCAATAGTGACGCACAGGTTCTCGACTGGCTGAAGTTTATGACCAATATCACTTTCAGCGCAGACGACAAGAATTCAGGCGAGTACAGCATTGCAAGCATCCTGGGAGCACTTCCTGTAATCGGCGTAAAGGATGAGGACGGACAGTGGGCCGGTCCTGAAGGAAACTCAGAGTGGTACGGCAGCACACGCAACCCTGTTGGGGTTAGCGAGACCAACAAGAGCAAGACCAACGGATACAACCTTCTCGCCAACATCACAGCAGAAGTTTCATTCACCAGATGGCTCAAGTTCAGAAGCACATTCGGTTATGATGCAAAGTTCTGGTATGCAGACAGTTTCACTCCCAAATATGACTGGAAACCTTCACCGGTAGAGCAGAGCTCACGTTTCAAGAGCGACAATAAATCATTCACCTACCTCTGGGACAACTACTTCCTCTTCGACCAAACATTTAACAAAAAGCATCATCTTTCAATCATGGCCGGAACCTCGGCGCAGTGGAACAAATTCGATTATATGAACGCCCAGAAGAATGTGTTCATGTTTGACAACATCCACGAGATGGACAATGGCCAGGAAATGTATTCCATCGACGGAAATCAGAGTGAATGGTCTCTTATGTCCCTGATGGCACGTCTGAACTACTCATATGCGGACCGTTACCTTCTGACTGCCACTGTACGCCGCGACGGTTCAAGCCGCTTCGGTGCCGACAACCGCTGGGGAACATTCCCTTCAGTTTCGCTCGCATGGCGTCCTTCAAAAGAGGAGTTCTTCCCTGAGAACAAGGTGGTTAACGATCTCAAGATCCGTGCAGGCTACGGTGTTACCGGTAGTCAGGCAAGTGTAGGGAACTACGGTTATCTTGCGAGCTATGACCTTGCAATCTATTCATTCGGAACCGCCGGCAAGGAACAGGCTACTCTCTTCGCAAGGACTCTTGCAAACCCTTCTCTCCATTGGGAAGAAGTTGCTCAGACCAATGTCGGTGTTGACATCGCATTCCTCGATTCGAGAATACAGTTCTCAGTTGACGGATATCTGAAAGACACCAGGGACATGCTCGTCAAGGCTTCCATTCCTATCACTTCAGGTTTCGAGGACACCAGCACAACCTACACCAATGCCGGAAAGGTACGCAACAGCGGTATCGAGATGTCCCTGCACACCGTTAATTTTGCAGGCGAATTCAACTGGGAAACCGACATCAACGCAACCTGGAACAAGAACAGGATAATTGACCTGAATAGCGATATTCCAAATTACATCAATCAGATTAACAACTCCTATGTCACGATGCTCGCAAACGGTTATCCTATCAATGTATTCTATGGATATGTGACCGACGGTGTTTTCCAGAACCAGACTGAAATTGACAAGCATGCATACCAACCGGGTGCAGAACCGGGTGATATCAGGTTCAGTGACCTTAACAACGACGGTGTAATCAACGACAGTGACCGTACTGTTATCGGCAACCCTAACCCATCCTGGCTCTTCTCTATGAATAACCGCTTCGAGTGGAAAGGTCTGGAACTGAACATCTATCTCCAGGGTGTAGCCGGAAACCAGATATTCAACGCAAACAATGTCACAAACACCGGAATGTCTTCTGCAACAAACCAGACGACTGCCGTCCTGGGCAGATGGACAGGCGAAGGAACGAGCAACACAATGCCGAGGGCCGTTTATGCTGACCCTAACCAGAACAATCGCGTTTCTGACAGATTCATAGAGGACGGTTCATACCTTAGGGTAAAGAACATAACTCTCGCCTACTCTTTCCCTCAGAGACTGCTTAACAGGATTCACGTCGAGGGACTGCGGTTTGCACTTTCATGCGAAAATGTCGCTACCATTACCGGGTATTCCGGATTTGACCCTGAAGTTTCCATCAATGGAATCGATGCGTCACTATATCCTATCCCGAGAACATTCAGTGTAGGACTCAATTTGACCTTCTAATCGCAGAATCATCATGAAAAAGATTACAACTTTATTTCTGGCAGCATCCATAATGGTATCCTGCAGCGATTTTCTAACGAAGACCCCTACAAGTCAGGTCGACCCTGACACCAATGTGACGGAAGATGTGGCAGTGGCACTCACAAACGCATGCTACCGTACACTCCAATCATCAAATATGTACAACCAGCGTATCTGGACACTTGACATCGTAGCAGGAAACAGCAATGTCGGTGCAGGCGGTGGAACAGACGGTCTGGAAACAGTTCAGGCTGCCCAGTTCGTGACTCAGAGCGATAATGGAATGGCCCTGTATATGTGGAGATCCCCTTGGGTGGGAATCGGACAGTGCAATATCGTTATCAACAGTGTCAGCGAGGCTGATATCGATGTAGATGTGAAGAATCAGTGTCTTGGCGAGGCATATTTCCTCCGCTCCCACTATTATTACATTCTTGTCCGCCTCTATGGAAAACTCCCTATCCGCACAGAGCCTTACAACCCGGGCGAAGACCCTGCTATTGCAAGAAACTCAGTGGAAGATGTTTATGACCTTATCATCAGCGACTGTTCCAAAGCGATCGAACTTCTTCCGGCAAAGAACGAGTATGACAGCCAGAACATCGGACGTGCTTGCAAGGAAGCAGCAATGTGCCAGCTCGCTGACATCTACCTTACCCTTGCTCCCAAGGATAATTCACTCTACTCTAAAGTCGTTGATTTGTGTGAAGAAATTGAGGGGTATGGATATGACCTTTCTACAATGAACTATCTGGACAACTTCGATGCAACCAGGAACAACACCGCAGAATCACTGTTCGAGGTCCAGTATTCAGGCAATACTGAGTACAATTTCTGGGGCAATGACGTGCAGTCTTCGTGGCTTTCAACTTTCATGGGACCGAGAAACTCCGACTTTGTGGCAGGAAGCTATGGCTGGAACCAGCCTACTGAAGAATTCGTAAGCCAATATGAAGAAGGCGACCTCAGGAAAGACTGGACCATACTTTACGAAGGATGTCCTGATTTCGACGGGAAGGCTTATAAGAAATCATACTCCAACACAGGATATAACGTCCGTAAGTTCCTTGTAACCAAATCAGTATCTCCGGAATACAATACCAATCCTGCCAATTTCGTAGTTTACCGATTTGCAGATGTGCTTCTGAAGAAAGCTGAAGCTCTTAATGAACTTGGAAGGACAAGCGAAGCAGCTCTTCCACTTAACATTGTGCGCAAAAGAGCAGGCCTTGCAGGTGTTTCAGGTCTTTCACAGGAGCAGATGCGCGAGAAGATTATCCACGAACGCCGTATGGAACTTGCTTTCGAGGGGCACAGATGGTTTGACATGATCCGAATCGGGGATGGAAGCTATGCTGTTGATTTCCTCAAATCCATCGGCAAGACCAACGTGAACAAGAACAGGCTTATTTTCCCTATCCCTCAGACGGAAATCGATGCCAACCCTCTGATGGACCAGAACCCTGGATATTAACAGATAATATGAATAATATGAAACCATATATTTTGACACTGGCAGCTGCAGGAGCCTTGATGCTTACAAGCTGTATTGACAATAATTACATGGAGTTGGACAAGGGCAGCGATGAACTCACCCTGAAATCAGATGTGACAGAAATCGTGTTGAAGGAAATAAACTATTCAGCCACTGCCATCAATCTCGAATGGTCAACAGGTCACAACTTCAAGACAGGAAACAAGATTTACTACACATTGGAAATTGCTCCATCAGGATCTGACTTCTCTGGATCTTACATAGCAGTTGACAATCAGACTCAAATCTATCAGTGGAGCAAGACAGTTGAAGAGTTGAACGACATCATCCGCAACAATTTCAGCAAAGCATCCCAGTCATATCAGGCCAGGGTTAGAGCAAGCGTCCCTGATTGTGATGAGGTTCAAGAATCAATCATTGAGTTCAGCGCTTCCACTTACGAGCCTGTCACGAAGACCCTGTACATCATCGGTGATGCCGCCCCTAACGGTTGGTCTGCAGACAATGCAG
>CAMEWE010000040.1:0-8419 GCA_945939695.1 uncultured Bacteroidales bacterium | reverse complement strand
GAGACTGACATACATAGATGTGCTGTTCCTGAAGGTTCTTTGCGGTCGGGGCCATACGCCCGGCTTCCAGAATTTCAGCAAGCGTTTCCGGGCTTAACTGCCGGCCGCTGTCATAAGCCTTGCATGAGTAGCGGGCCCGTATCAATTCCTTGAATTCCATATCTTCTATAGTTCAAAAACAACAGCATTATAAACGCAACGGGACCACCATCGGGCGGTCCCGCAGAATATCACACGGACCGAGGGCTTAGAGCCTTCTTGCGCCGTCGGAAATCACAACGTCATAAACCTTAGGTTCGTGGCCGAACTTGGCGGCGAACTGGGACTTAGCGCTGGCGATGAAGTCGTCATAAAGCTCTTCCTTTACGAGGTTGATGGTGCAGCCGCCGAAGCCGCCACCCATCACGCGGGAACCAGTGACATCCATCTTCCTTGCGAGTTTGTTGAGGAAGTCGAGCTCCTCGCAGCTGACCTCGTAGAGGCGGCTCAGGCCGAAGTGAGTCTGATACATAAGCTCACCCACAGTCTCGTAGTCTCCCCTTTCGAGAGCATCGCAGACGTCAAGCACGCGCTGCACTTCGCCAATCACGTACTCGGCACGCAGGAAGTCCTCTTCAGGAATCTCTCCGCGCACCTCGTCGAGCCAGAGCCTGTTGCAGTCGCTGAGACATTCTATCTCAGGATGATTCTTTTTGATGGCGGCAGTGGCATTCTCGCAGGACTGGCGGCGCTTGTTGTATGCTGATGACGCCAATTCGTGCTTCACGCAGGAATCCAGCAGGACGAGGCGGTATCCTTCAGGATTGAAAGGGAAGTATTTATATTCCAAAGTCTTGCAGTTCAGGCGGATGAGGCAGCCCTTCTTGCCGAAGCATGAAGCGAACTGGTCCATAATGCCGCATTTTACACCGCAGTAGTTATGCTCGGTGCTCTGGCCTATCTTGGCAAGTTCGAAAAGATCTATGTCATTTCCGAACAGGTAGTTGACAGCAAAGGCGAAGCAGCTCTCGAGAGCAGCCGAAGAAGACAGACCGGCGCCGAGAGGAACATCTCCTGCAAACACTGCATCGAAGCCCTCAACCTTGCCTCCACGCTTGATGGTTTCGCGGCAGACGCCGAAGATATAGCAGCCCCACTGCTCCTGCGGCTTGTCCTCCTCGTTGAGGCCGAAGCTGCAGGAAGCTTCATAATCAATGGAATATAGATTAACCTTGTCGCTACCGTTCGGCTTGATCTCAGCAACTATTCCCTTATCTATGGCTCCCGGGAAAACGTATCCTCCATTGTAGTCGGTGTGCTCACCGATAAGGTTGATTCTTCCTGCGGAAGCGAACTGAACGCCACCCTCTCCGAATAGGGAAACAAATTTTTCGTGAATTTTTGATGTCATTTCCATGATATGTGGTTTAAAATCTAACAAAATTAAAAATAATCCGAGAAACGAACAAGAACTATTTCCACATCAATTTGAATATTACGGGAAGATGGTCGCTCAGGCCTCCGTTGTATCGCGGTCCTGTGAATGTGCGCCGCGGCTTGAGTCCTCCGTACTTTTTGTCCTTCTCCAGCAGCAGCGGATGGTCGAACACTTCCTCCTTCACGACTATGTTCCCGAAACTGAAACACCCGTCGATTTTCTCCCATTCCCCGTTGTACTTTATGGTTCCCTCCCCTTCCCAGTAGCACTCGTTGAAGTCGCCCACCGCCAGCACGGCAGCAGCGCCGGCATCCATAAGCGAGTCCGCCAGAAAGCGCATCCTCTCCATCGCGAGGTCGCGTGCGGCTCCCTTGCCCGATCCGAGCTTCGAGGGGTGGTGGTTCACCAGCACGCACAGCTGCCCGAATGATGCCAGAAGGATGTCCCTGGTCTGCATCACCGTCCCGCTCGAGTCGTACAGGTGCTTTGCGGCACCGTATTCCAGGACCAATGGCGGACGGTGGATAAGGGCGCAATCTATACCCCTCCGGTCGGGCGAATCAAAGTGCAGGATTTCGTACCCGGCCTTGCGCAGCAGGGTGTTGCGCAGCAGACGGCTCACTACCGTCCTGTTCTCAACCTCAGCAAATCCCACAACATCAGGCAATTGTCCATAGCGGTCGGCGATCAGCATCAAGGTTTTGCACACTCCCTCGCACTTCGAGCGAAATCGGCTCGAAGTCCAGTATTGCGGTCGGGAATCGGATTTCCAGTCGAAGAAATTCTCCAGGTTCCAAAATACTACAAGCAGCGAGTCGGGTCTCTGTCCGGCTTGCGCGGGCTGCAGGGAAAGCAGCGTAAGCAGAAGCATCATAGTTCGTTTCATAGCGCAATATAGCGATTTTTTCTGTACCTTTGCAACTCATCTTAAAAGAATACGATATGTCCCTAAAATGCGGTATCGTCGGCCTTCCGAACGTCGGCAAATCCACCCTCTTCAACTGCATAAGCTCAGGCAAGGCCCAGAGCGCAAATTTCCCATTCTGTACCATTGAGCCCAATCTCGGTTCCACCAATGTCCCGGACAAGAGGCTCGAAGTCCTGTCGGAGATATGCAAGCCGCAGCGCACCATCCCGGCCACGGTGGACATCGTGGATATAGCCGGACTGGTGAAGGGTGCAAGCCACGGCGAAGGCCTTGGCAACCAGTTCCTTGCAAACATACGCGAATGCGACGCCATACTGCACGTGCTCAGGTGCTTCGATGACGGGAACGTGGTGCACGTGGACGGTTCCGTGGACCCGGTGCGCGACAAGGAAGTGGTGGACCTGGAGCTCCAGATCAAGGACCTCGAGACCGTGGAGGCAAGACTTGCAAAGGCGGAGAAGGCAGGCAAGGCGGGAGACAAGGAAGCCAGGAAACTTGCGGATCTGCTGCTGCGATACAAGGCTGCACTCGAGCAGGGAAAGTCCTGCAGGAGCGTGGTTCCTGTGAACGAGGAAGAGGCGGCAATCGCAAGAGACCTTTTCCTTCTCACCAACAAGCCGGTGCTCTACGTTTGCAACGTGGATGACGCTTCGGCGCTCAACGGCAATGCCTACGTGGACGCGGTGCGCGAGGCGGTGAAGGACGAGCAGGCCGAAATCCTTATCATCTCCGCCCGTACGGAAGCTGAAATCGCAGAGATTGAGGATTACGAGGACAGGCAGATGTTCCTCCAGGAAATGGGGCTCGAGGAATCGGGAGTCATCAGGCTCATCCAGAGCGCATACCATCTCCTCGGACTACAGACCTTCTTCACCGCGGGGGCGGACGAGTGCCGTGCCTGGACCATACACAAGGGCGACAAGGCCCCTAAGGCGGCAGGAGTCATCCACTCCGATTTCGAGAAGGGTTTCATACGCGCAGAGGTTATCAGCTACGATGATTTCGTGACCTACAAGACCGAAGCGGCGGTGCGTGCCGCAGGCAAGATGGGCATTGAAGGCAAGGATTACGTGGTCAGGGACGGCGACGTGATGCACTTCCTTTTCAACGTCTGATGTTCACTGTCATACTCTTCATGATCGGAGGCATCCTTGCGGGATATTTGTGCCGCAGGGGCGGCAGGAGCATTCCCCATCTCCAGAAAATAATCCTGGTACTCACCTGGGCCCTGCTCTTTTTCCTGGGTTGGGAGGCGGGAAGCAGGGATGAAGTCATAGATGCTCTGCCTTCACTGGGGCTCAAGGCCCTGGTCATTGCGGTGCTCGGCACCCTTGGCAGCGTGCTTGGGGGATGGCTGCTCTGGAAATGGATACGCCGAAAGGGAGATGACAAATGATAAGATAATATGCAAAAGACTGTCGCCGATTTTCTGAACTCCAGCAACGAGGCCGGGGAGGGCAGCGCACCGAACGCAGCCGCAATCCAGGTCTATAGGCTCGTTCTCGGAGCTTTGGTGATACTCGGTTCGCCGATGAAACCGAGTGCTGGTAGCAGGGCTACAGTGCACAGAAAAAGGTAACAAGAAAAGGAACACTGAAGTCCACGATGAAGCCGTGATAGATAGATATTACGGTGTACCTCTCCCCGCAGACGGAAGAAATCACAGGCAGCGTGGTGTCGGCAGTGGTAGCACCGCCGGCAGCAATGGGAGCAAGAGGTCCGCAGGCGGTCTTCAGCAGGGGTGCCATTAGCAAAGCCATCACTTCGCGTATGATATTCGAGAGCAGGGCGAGTGTACCCAGAGCCACTCCCCTGCTTTCGCTGATCAATATGCTGGAAAGGGAATAGTACCCGAACCCGCTTCCGATCGCGAGCAGATCGGAGAGTCGCGTGCCGCGTACCAGAAACCAGGCCAGAGTGCATCCGAGGAAAGTTCCAAGCAGCGTCATCAGTGGCAGAAGCAGCACTTTCCTGTCAAGTTTCCTTATATTTTTCAGGGAATCGGGATTATTGCCCACGCTGAATCCTACCAGCGCCATCAGGAGGCAGAGTATGCCCATACTTGCGCCGGAAAGGTCAACGGACCCGGGCAGCAGATGCAGGACTCCCAGCAATATACCGGCCGAGAAAAAGGACAATATGACAAGACTTCCCTTCATTCGCTTGCCGTATACTATCTTAATGTGACTTTATATACTATTGCTTCTTCACAAGGAACGGAAGACGGACGGCTTATTGTGAGACTTTCCTTCTCCTGGGTCCACAGCACGGACTCCGAGGAGCCGAGAAGACTTATACTTTTGATTTTACGGCTGTTCTGGGCTGTTTTGGAGCCGAGAGCCTTAACTGTAATATCTTCTTCCGGCACGCACATTACCGTCAAGTAAATGGTCTTTTCTCCCTTCTTGTTGAATCGTATATCCTTTGAGCTGTACACAAGTTTTCCTTCGTTGAAACCCTGGGCATTGATAGGATTGATCCCTTCTGCCTGAGGACCTTCTCCGAAAATCACCCAAGGGCGGGTGCCATATATGCTCTCGGAATTAATTTCCATCCACTCCCCTATTCTCTTGACTATGGCAAGTTCCGTAGGGTCGAGGGAACCGTCTCCCTTGAGGGGAACGCTGAGAAGGAGGTTGCCGTTCTTGGATACCACATCCACGAGCATCCTTACTACCTGAGCCGGAGTCTTGTACCTGTCATTATAATAGACGTGTTTGTCGTAGTGCCACTGGCCTATGCAGGTGCAGGTTTGCCACGGCAGTTCCTGAATCTGGTCCGGCGCTCCCCTTTCCACGTCCCACATCACCGTCTTCTTCTGCCAGTCGTTGAGCACCTTGCCGGTCACTACAGCCTGGTTCACTCCCCCGTTTTCAGCGGCGCTCTTGTTGTAGATATGAGCCGTAAGCTTGAGACCGGCATCAGATACCGGCCAGAGAGGGAGATAAGTGTCATCGAAATATACGAAATCAGGATTATAGTCGTTGACGAGCTGCATAGTGCGGTTGTAGAACTTGTCGCAATATGCCTGGTCCGGACAGACGACAGCATCTTCTTCCCAATTCCAGGCTCCGCTATTCTTGCTCAAAGGATGATTCTGGGCATAGAGTTCCTGTGGGTCGTATCCCTCCCACCAGGTTCCTGCACCGTCTTCCTTGGTAAGCCAGCCATCATACGGCACACCCTTGAGTGGCCCCTTGGTATCGCTGCCCCTGGAAAATTCATACCAGCTCCAGGCGTGGGCGGCGTGTACGCTGACACCGAAATAAAGTCCGTTCTTGCGGCAGGCTTCTTCCCATCCGGCAACTATATCCTTGCGGGGTCCGAGGTTCACGGAGTTCCAGCTCTGATAAGGGCTATCGTAGAGGTCGAAGTTATCGTGATGGTTGGCAAGGGTCACAAAATACTTTGCTCCGGCTGCCTTGTAGAGACTGATAAGACTGTCCGGCTGCCATTTATCCGCCTTCCATTCGTTAATCCAGTCCTTGAAACCGAATTCTGACGGATGGCCTTTGGTGTCAATATTGTACTGATATTGCCTGCTCCCCTCTTCATACATTATTCTGCCATACCAGTCGCCGTCTTCCGGCTGGCACTGAGGTCCCCAATGTGCCCAAATGCCGAATTTGGCGTCACGGAACCATTCAGGACACTGATAAGAGGACAAGCCCTCGGGAGTAGGGCTGTAAGGCCCATCCGCAATGGGCTCCCTGGAACAATCAACTATCACCTTATAGTCCGTAGTCTGTGCGCCAAGGATAATACAAAATACCATCAAGGCAAGTGAAAACAAGACTCTTTTCATATTGGTAATTATAGTGTATATGCAAATATAACCAATATTGACAAAAAAAGAGGGCCGGTTTGGTAACCGACCCTCGATTTATTCACTTGTCCATTAATAGAATCTTTCGCGATTGTCAACGACTTCGTCATATTCGCTCATCACTGAAAGAATCATCTGAGCCATATACTGGGACTTCTGGAGAGCGAGGTTCTTTGCATCGGTTTCTGTGTAGAATGAACCGGTCTGCTTGTCAGATACCTTCACTACATATACTCCCATAGAACCGGCAACCGGGCCATAAAGCTGACCTTCTGCTGCAACTGAGGCAGCACCGAGAACAGCAGGATCAATGCTTCCGGAACTCAGGGACAGGGCTTCATTGTGCTCTACGCTGACATTGAGAGCCTCTGCTGCAGCCTCAATGGTATTCACGCCACTGAGCTTGGCCTTGACTTCCTCAAGAGTCTTCTGCTGAATCTTCTCCGAGTAAAGCCTGTTCTGAATTGTGCTTGCAACCTCTTCTACAGGCATATATCCGGCCTTCTTTTCAGACTTGACGGTAGCAATGAAGAAGTAGTTGTTGTTGACGGTAATGATGGAAGAGGCTTTTCCCGGCTTGTTGTCGAATACCCAACGGGTTACAGCCTTTGCCTGATCGATGGCTCCGTAGTTGGAAGTGGCTTCGGTCACGGTAAGGTTGTGGGAATAAAGCTTGAGTGAATCAACTGCCTTGCGATATCCCTCATACTTACCTTCAGCGATGCCTGCGAAACGGTTTGCCTGTGCATAGTAGCTGTTGTATGTCTCCCTGCTAGGCACGGCGGTCTTCTTGAGGACAGCGACCTGCTTCTTGAGGATTGGCTTGGTAGCCTTGGTGACGAGAACTACGTGAGTACCGTAGTCGGTATTGAGCACAAACGGCTTGCCAACCTGAGCTTCCATTACGGACTCCATACCGCTTATCATATATGTCTGGGTCATCCAGCCTATGTTTCCGAGTTCTCCGTCTGCTGAAGAATTCTGATCAAGAGAGTGCTTTGAAGCAAGGTTGGAGAAGTTTGCACCCTTCCTGATTACATTCACGAGGCTGTCAGCTGTGCTGGCAGAATTAGGCTCAAGAAGTATGTGCTTTACATATACGGAGTCAGGAATATTCTTTGTCTCGAGAGTGCGGGCTGCATAGAATTCGTTACCGCTCTTTACCACCTGGCTGACTTCCCTTCCACCGAAAATCTGCTCATTAAGCTCGGAGCTTAAGGTGTTGAGTTCACCCTCCTTGTACCAATATCCGGAGAGAGGTGATTCTGAATTCTTTGAAAGGAAAGACTTCATATTGGAAGTGGTAGAGAATTCTTCATAAAGATCGTCCATCTCAAGACTGGTCTTGTTGATGTCGTCGGATGAAGGTACCACCTCGAACACTACATACTCCATTTCCCTGGTATCCTTGTTGCGCTTGAAGAACTCCTTGTGCTTCTTGTAGTAATCACGGATTTCAGATGAACTTACCTGAACCGTAGAGTCCTGAGTCATAGGATAGTATACCAGACAGTAGTCGAGATTCACTGTGGTATTGTTGGCAGCGAGTGCCTTGTTCATCTCCAAAGCGTTGACATAGTTGGAGTTATTGAAGAGGGCACCATACTTCTGATAGTACTGCTGGTTATAGACGGTGTTCTGAAGATAATCCCAATATGCGCGGTATCTGCTGCCGTTTTCGTCAGTATTGATGAAATTGATGAACTCCTTAAGACGGTCATCAGAGAAATTGCCTGACTCGTCAAGGAAAAGTCCATTCTGTGCGATAACCGGAGAAGGATTCTGGGAAGAAAGAAGAGACAGAAGCTCCTCCTCACCTACCCTGATACCTGCATTTCTGGCATTCTTGACAAACATATACTTGTCAAGGAGGTCCTGCCAGGCAGCGTCACGGATTTCCTTCTGAACCTGCTCGTTCTGAGCGCTGGTGCCACGGACAATCTCACTGATTCCAGTGAATTTGTCCACATTCTCCTGGTAGTCAGTGTAAGAAATCCTCTTTCCTGCTATTTTGCCTACATCATACTTAGATGACATTGATGAGAGCGCTGACTGAAGCGTACTCGGATCAATGATGAATGAGAGAAGGGCCAAGGCGATAATGATGGAAATCACCCAGCCGAACTTTACGCGTATTTTTTCAAGTGCCGCCATTTTATTTGTTTATTTTTAGTTTCCGATACAATTATCCAATTAGGGTGCGAATTTATTAATTTTTTTTGGAAAAGGACCAATAAAATTCACAGAA
>CAMEWE010000039.1:0-8584 GCA_945939695.1 uncultured Bacteroidales bacterium | reverse complement strand
TCAAAGTAACAGACCTGTGCAAGGTGTTCCGCACAGAAGAAATCGAAACAACCGCACTTTCAGGCGTATCATTTGAAATCAAAGACGGAGAGTTCGTCGCAATTATGGGCCCTTCAGGCTGCGGCAAGTCCACTCTTCTCAACATTCTCGGCCTTCTCGACAATCCGAGCGAAGGATCCTACGAGCTCCTTGGCCAGGAGGTGGGCAAGCTCAGGGAAAAAGACCGCACCAAGTTCCGCAAAGGCAACATCGGATTCGTCTTCCAGAGCTTCAATCTCATCGATGAACTCAATGTCTATGAAAACATCGAACTCCCGCTCCGCTACCTGAACATCTCCGCCGCAGAGCGCAAGGAGAAGGTTACAGAGATAATGAAGAGGATGAACATCAGCCATCGCGCCAAGCATTTCCCGCAGCAGCTCTCCGGCGGTCAGCAGCAGAGGGTGGCAATTGCCCGCGCCGTGGTGGCAGGCCCAAAGCTCATACTCGCCGATGAACCGACAGGTAACCTTGACTCCAAGAACGGCAAGGAGGTGATGGACCTGCTTTCCGAACTCAACGCCGAAGGCACCACCATCGTTATGGTGACACACTCCCAAAGGGATGCAGCCATTGCCCAGAGGACCATAGACCTCTTCGACGGACGCATTGTTAGTGACGTAAAGAACGAATTGTAGTATGGCACGCTCGCGCAAATCAGGAAGCAGCAGCATGACCGTGTCTCGGGTACTCAACGTGCTCGGTATGGCTGCTGCGTTCGCATCCGTATTTATCATACTCGTGCAGCTGCGCTACGATTTCGGCTACAACCGCAGAATCAAGGATGCGGAGCGCGTGTATGTGATCTCAGTGCCGGACTGGTATGAGGATGGGAAGTATATGACCTGGCTCAGCCGTCCTATATGGGAAGATGTCATCGCAAACCTCCCGTGCGTGGAAAGTGGGGGCACCGGTTACACCTGCAACCAGGGTGCAAATGTACTGGTATCCCTGAGCGAATCAGGGGACGGCGGTTTCAACCTCTACGCCACCAGATTCTCACAGGGACTTGTTGCCACCCTTGGAATGGAGGCTGTTGAAGGAAATCTGAAAGAATTGGGCGAGGGTAAGATTGCCGTGAGTGCCAAAGCCGCCAAGGCGCACGGGCTCAGAATCGGTGACGCCTTATATTCCAACACTATGGGAACCAGGCAGATGGACGAAATCGTAGCCATATATCCGGATTTTCCGGAGAACTGCGATTTCGGAGGAATTGACTACATCTACGATATGGGAGATATGAGTCTGGACAACTTCTCCGAGTGGAGTTACCCTTATTTTGTGAAACTTCGCAGCAGCGCGGACAGAAAGACTTTCGAAGAGGAAGCCATCAGACGCATCATCGAAACCTTCTTCGGGGAGGATGACGCTGCCGCTGCCGCGGCCGTCACCCCTAAGCTCTTCTGCCTGACGGAGACCTATTTCGACCATAGCGTCGGGACTCCGGGACGCTCCGGAAGCAGAACTTCCACAATAACCCTTCTTGCCATCGCGGTGCTCGTCACCCTCATCGCCTTCATCAATTTCATCAACTTCTTCTTCGCCCTCGTGCCTGTCAAGCTCAAAGGCGTGAATACCAGGAAGATACTTGGCGCCTCCAGGACGACTCTCGCCCTCGGCACCGTGAGCGAATCCGTGGTGATGATATGCGTGGCTCTCCTGCTTTCTGCGGGCATCGTAAGCCTCTTCGCTTCCAGCCCTCTGGCGGGACAGTTCAGCAGTTCTATCGCTCTTGCCGACAATATCGGCACCGCCCTCATCACTGCCGCGGCTGCAATAGTGCTCGCGGCGCTGTCGAGCCTGTATCCTGCCTTCTACATCACCTCCTTCAACCCGGCCTTCGCGCTCAAGGGCAGCTTCGGTTCCAGCTCGAAGGGAAAGGTGTTCAGGACGGGTCTGGTAGGCTTCCAGTTCGTGGTGTCCATCGCCCTCATAATCAGCTCCTGCTTCATCTCGATGCAGCGCAATTATATGATGAGCCGCGATATGGGCTTCGACAAGAGCCAGCTGCTTCAGCTTTACACCACCAATGCCCTGGCGATGCAGAAGGATGCAGTCAGCGACAGGCTCAAGAGCGACCCGAGAATCCTGGACGTGACCTGGGCGGACGGCGAAATAGTGCAGAGCGGCCGTATGGGCTGGGGCCGTGAGTTCAAAGGGGAGAAAGTCAATTTCAAGTGCTATCCGGTGTCCTGGAACTTCCTGGATTTCATGGGAATAGAACTGCTCGAAGGGCGCAATTTCACCCCTTCCGACGAAAAGAGCGAGACCGGAGTGTTCATATTCAACGAAGCCGCCCGCGACAAGTTTGGCCTCACTCTGGAGGATAAGATGCCCGGACACGTCGGGGAAACGGAAATCGCCGGAATATGCCGCAACTTCAACAGCCGGACCCTGGCCCTGGACGTGGAGCCTTTCGCGCTCTATGTCTTCGGAAAGAACAGCTGGAAAGTCCCTACCTGCCTCTATATCAGGACGGCTCCGGATGTCGATTACCCTTCTCTCTTCTCCTGGATCAAGGGCGTGCTCGCGGAGATGGATCCGAACTCCAACGTGAATGATTTTGACATTAACTTCTTCGACGACAGACTCGACATGCAGTACACCGCCGAGAAGAACACCTCCAGGCTGGTGACTCTCTTCACCCTGCTCGCAATCATCATTTCCCTGATGGGCGTCTTCGGGCTCGTGATGTTCGAGGCCGAGCACAGGCGCAAGGAGATCGGAGTCCGCCGCGTCAGCGGAGCCAGCATCGCGGACGTGCTCAAGATGTTCAACGCCAAGTTTATACGCATAGTGCTCGTGTGCTTCCTGATTGCTGCGCCGCTGAGCTGGTTCATCATGGACCGCTACCTCCAGCACTTCGCCTACAGGATGCCGCTGCATTGGTGGGTGTTCGCACTCGCGCTGGTATTCGTGATGCTCGTGACTGTGCTCGTTGTGACCCTGCGATGCTACCGCGCCGCGACTTCCGACCCTGTGGAATGTTTGCGCAGCGAATAATTGATAATATTTAATCTTATGACAATCAATAAAATAGCTCCTGTTGCCCTCCTTCTGCTTGCCGTCGCTTCTTCTGCGTCGGCGCAGGAGGGCGTGATGGGCGTGAAGGACTGTATGGAGTATGCGGTCAGCAACTCCACAAAGATGCGCATTCGCCAGGCTGAGACCGGGGATGCACGCATCGCGCGCCGCCAGGCCGTGCTTGCCGCCTTCACCCCGGAGATAAGCGGCGGCATCTACACCTACTACAACTTCGGCCGCACCGTGGACCCGCAGACCAATACCTACGTCAACACGACCTCCTTCCACAACAGTTACAGCCTCAGCGCCGGCATCAATCTCTTCAACGGCTTCGAGGCGGTCAACAATATGAAGATTACCCGCACCTCGCTGCAGATGGGCATATCGCAGGAGCGTCAGGCCGAAGCCGACATCTGCCTCGCCACCATGGAGGCCTACTACAATGCCGTGTACTATACCCTTCTCTCGAAGAGCTACGAAGAGCAGTGCGCGACCGCCCAGGAAAAGCTCGAACTCACCCGCAAGCAGGAAAAGCTTGGAGTGAAGGGATATGCGGATGTCGTGCAGAGCGAGTCAGACCTCGCAAAGCGGCGCTACGAGTTCACCAACGCCGAGAACCTGCGCCGTGATGCTCTCATCACCCTCCAGGACGTGATGTTCTGGCCCCTGGACTCCGTGCTCACCATAGACACGGACATCAGCGCGGATATGGTGGGCGTGCTGCAGGAAGACGGCGAAGTGGAGGGCATAATCAGCTACGCCAAGGCCTATAACCCCGCGGCAATCCAGGCGCTGGGAAAGTTCAACAACGCGAAACTCGAACTCCAGACCGCCAAGTGGCAGCTGCTCCCGAGCTTCGCCCTTTACGGGGGCTGGTCCACGACCTACTTCAAGTATCCTGGAGGCATGTCCACGGATCCGTTCCGTCAGCAGTTCCTCAACAACGGCGGTGAATACGTGCAGCTCTCAATCAACATCCCGATATACAGCCGCCTCTCGCGCCAGAGCAATCTGGCAAAGAAGCGCAATGCCCTCGAGCGCAGCAGCGCTGAATATGACCAGAAGATGAGGGACATTGAAGCCGAGGTGCGCCGCGCGGTCCAGGACAGGGACGCGTCTTCCGACGCCTACCTCCAGGCGGAGCGCTACGCCGAGGTGCAGCGGGAGAACTACAGGCTCAACTCCAAAAAGTACGAGCAGGGGCTCATCTCCGCCATAGAGTACCAGACCGCCACCAACGACTACCTGAATTCCAAGGCGGAGAGGATGAACTCCCTCTTCAAGTATCTCATCAAGAAGAGCGTTGTGGAATACTATTCGGGTGTGGCTTATCTTGAACAGGAATATTTGTAATTTATTGAAAACGTTATGGATAAAGTTATAGAAAAAAAGAAAGGCTGGAAGCTCATCCTGAGCAGGAAAGCCCTCCCATATTGGCTCGGTGCCCTGGTTCTGGCATTCGTTCTCTACCTGGTGTTCCGCGACAACGCCAGGACATACAGGGTGAATTCGGATACCCTCACGGTGAGCACCGTGGAGTACGGAGAGTTCAATGACTACATACGCGTGAGCGGCCAGGTGCAGCCTATGACCACGATTCAGCTCAGTCCCCAGGAGGGCGGAGTGGTGGACCGCATCATCGTGGAGGAAGGTTCCACGGTCAGGGCGGGGGAGCCGATACTCATCCTGAGCAACGACAAGCTTGACCTGGAGATACTCAATTCCGAAGCCGAACTTGCCGAAAAGGAGAACATACTGCGCAATACGATGATACAGATGGAGCAGCAGAAGCTCTCCGTGAAGCAGGACGAGCTCACCCTCTCGCTTGACGTGAAGCGCAACCGTCGCGCCTACGAGCAGACGAAGGCCCTGTATGAGGAAAAGCTTATTGCGCGCGAGGAGTACCTCAAGGCCAAGGAGGACTACGAACTCTCCGAGCGGAAGTACGAGCTGGTCAAGGAGCGCGCTATCCAGGACAGCCTCTACCGCAGCGTGGAAATCGAGCAGATGCAGGAAAGCCTGGACAATATGCGTATGAACATGAATATGATACGCAACCGCAAGTCCAATCTCACCATCAAGGCTCCGATTGACGGCGAACTGGGCCTTCTGGACGTGGTGCTGGGACAGAGCGTGGCGTCGGGTATGAAGATAGGCCAGATCAATTCCGTGGGCGACTACAAGGTGGAGGCGAAGATAGACGAGCATTACATCGACCGCGTGGTGCCGGGACTCGGCGCGAGCTTCGAACGTCAGGGAGACACATACTCAACGGTTATCCGCAAGGTGTACCCGGAGGTTCGCGAGGGCAAGTTCCAGGCCGATTTCAAGTTCGACGGCGTGCAGCCTGACAACATTCGCACAGGTCAGACCTATTACCTCAACCTGCAGCTCGGCCAGAGCGAGGAGGGCATCATCATCCCCCGCGGCTCCTTCTACCAGAAGACCGGCGGCAAATGGATTTTTGTCCTGAGCCCGGACGGCAACAAGGCGGTAAAGCGCGAAATCCGCATCGGCCGCCAGAACCCACGCTATTACGAGGTTCTCGAAGGACTTGAGCCGGGAGAGAAGGTTATCACCTCGGGGTACGACAACTTCGGTGACAATGAAGTATTAATTTTCCAGTAGGAAAATACGAAGATGAAAAGTTATTTAAGATTCCTTTCGAGAAACAAACTGTACGCAGCCATCGAAGTGATGGGATTGTCTCTGGCGCTGGGATTTATCATAATCCTTGCATCATACGCCAAGACAGAGTTCAGCGTGGGCACAAAGCAGCCGCTTTCAAAGGAGATTTATATCATAGGAACTTCAGACTTTTTCGGAATGACACTCGGCACGGCCGAGGAATTCTTCCCGTCCATCCCTGAAATTAAGTCCTGGACAAGAATGTCTGAAGTTGAAGGCGATGGTATATATGTTACCATTGGAGAAGATTACTACCATGTGACGTCTGTGGCACTTGACACCAACTTTCTGAAACTGTTCGATTATAACCTGACCGGCTGCTCCCGTGACAGGATACTGGACTCTGATGATGAAGTAATCATTTCTGAGAGTTTCGCAAAGAAAGCATTCGCTGGTGAAAACCCCGTTGGAAGGACTATCGAGTGTGGAGGGAAGTCTCGTACAATTGTTGGCGTCCTTCAGGACTTCGGCCCTTCTGACGTGTTCAAGCCTGCCGATGTATTTATGAGCATGGAACTCGTGAACGGCTACGTTCAGAAGATGGACCAGTTTGGGTCGGTTCATACCTTCGTCACTCTTAATGAAGGGGCTGATCCAGATGATGTGGCCACCAAACTTCTTGACAAGTATTGTGAGTACTGGGACTTTTTCGAAAGAGACGCATCCAATGGGTCGTTCCTGCATGGATCTTCGCTTACCCGCCTTGACGAGGTATATTTCAGCGGCATGGAGTCGTATGATTTCATCAGGGTTGGAAATAAGAAGACTGTTGAAGTGCTTCTCATTGTCGCCCTTGTTGTTCTGATTTCCGCAATATTCAATTACATCAACCTTACGGTGGCTCAGACTGGAAAGAGAGCGAAGGAAATGGCTACACGAAGGCTGATGGGTGAATCACAGTCGGGAGTCATGAGAAGGTATGTATTCGAATCCTTCTTATTCACGCTAGGATGTTTTGCTCTCGGCTGTGTGCTTGCGCTCTGCCTACAGCCTTGGATGAACAGTATCCTTGAGGCTGAAATTGTCTTGAGTCCGGACCTCTTGTCATGCATTTTTGCTGTGCTGCTGGTATGTGCCATTTCACTTGCCGCAGGTCTGCTGCCTGCTGTGATGGCATCGCATTTCAAACCTATCGATGTGGTCAAGGGTAATTTCCGATTCCGCAGCAAGATGGTTTTCAGCAGGGTGTTCATTGTCTGCCAGAATGTGATAAGCACGGTGCTGATTGCAGTGGCATTGACCATGACCCTTCAGATGAGGCACCTGGTTACATTGCCGACCGGTTACAATACAGATGGCCTTATCTCCTTGAAAACATACGAGATCGGATATCAGAATATGGATCTGCAGAACGATCTTGCAAAGAGGCTCCGTGCCCTGCCTCAGGTGGAAGCGGTCGGCATGTATGTGAACAATCCTTTGCAAAGCTCAAACAACGGCTATTATTCAGATGATGGGAAGTTGTCCTGGATATCGATCACTTCTTTGGATACAACCAGTTTCAGGCTGTTGGGATTCAATGTTCTGGAACAATATGGCGCAGCACTTGAGAAATCATGCTGGTTTACCGAGGATGCCAGGGACAGATATGAAATCTCTGAACAGAACAGGACTCTGGGTCGGGAAAAAGATGGCGTTCCGGAATATGAATGTTGCGGAATCATTTCAGATTTCAGGGCCAAGGATGCACTGGTTACACCGATGGAGGATTCTCATAATGTGGTGATGATCAGAAGCGGTATATGTGCCGGAATGCTGATCAAGGTCACGGGAGACCGTAAGGAGGCTTTTGCAGCTGTTGCTGACGTATGGCGAGGAATGACGAAGGAAGTGATAGGATTTCCAACGGAACCGGATATGAATTACCTTGTGGATGAGTTGAACAGCTCCCTTACAGAAGAGAGGAACACGATGACTCTTGTATCTGTCTTCATGATACTGTCAATACTGATTTCTGCACTGGGCCTCTTTGCCATGTCCGTTTATTTCGCAGACCAGCAGAAGAAAAGCATATCCCTTCATAAGGTGTTCGGTGCAGAGACCGGCCAGGCCGTGCTTCATCTGTCACGTCCTTTCATTATGGCTTCACTTGTTGCGATTGCGGTTGCAACTCCAGTCAGCGTGATATTTATGAGACATTATCTTGAAGGATTCTACAACAGAATAGACTTCCCTTGGTGGGTGCTTCTTGTAACTGCTGTTGTTTCCTTGCTTATCAATGGACTCTGCATTCTTAGCCAGACACTGAAGACTGCGAGCGCAAATCCAGTGGAATCAATCAAATCTGAATAATAAATAAAAAAATACAACCATGATCAAAGTATCAAACCTCAGCAAGGTCTTCAGGACCGAAGAAATCGAGACAACTGCTCTCAATGGTGTATCATTCGAAATCAAGGACGGCAACAAGGCCGTAAAAAGAGAGATCCGCATCGGCAGGCAGAATCCTCAGTACTACGAAGTCCTTGAGGGTCTGGAGCCCGGTGAGAAGGTCATTACCTCCGGGTATGACACTTATGGTGATAGTGATGTATTGGTTTTTTAAGCAATGAAGAGTTTTTGGAACTTCTTAAAGAAGAATAAGTTATACGGGGATATCAACCTTGTTGGCCTCACAGTGTCAATGGCATTCGTGCTCCTGCTGGCAGCTTATGTCCAGCGGCAGCTGTCAACAGATTCGTTCCAGAAGAATGCGGACAGAATCTATGTGATTGCCAATGAAGATAACGTAACGATGGGTTACTGGCTGGACAAGCACCTGAAGAACAATTTCCCGGAAATTGAGAAGGGTTGCTGCGTGGCCAACATCGCATCGGCGGCAGCGTTCAACATT
>CAMEWE010000038.1:0-9538 GCA_945939695.1 uncultured Bacteroidales bacterium | reverse complement strand
ATTCTCGAAGACAAAAACATCCGGCTTATAGTGATCCACTATCTTTACAAAGCTTTCGAAGAGATAATTTCGATAATCATCTTTCATTGAGTTAGGATCTTGTGCTCGTCCTGCAATAGAATATGCCTGGCACGGCGGTCCACCAATTATGAGGTCTACCTTTTTTCCCGCAACAAGTGCGTCCAAACCATTGTTGACTATAAGGTCAGAATTCTCTTTCGAGTATAGTTTCCTTGATTCCTCGCTCCAATTGCCATGGAAGAGTTCTTCGGTTTTTTGAACATCAAACTTAATTACCCGATTCATAGCATCTATTTCGCTATGCCCCCACTTGTCAACAAGCCTATGGCGAAGTGTGTTTACCATAGGTGACTCCCACTCTACGTGGGCTAATCCTTCATATTTGCCTGTTTGAAGGAAGCCTTCAGAAAGGCCACCGCATCCTGCAAATAAATCGATAAACGTATACTTTTTTGTCTTTCTATACATTTCTTGACTACCTTTCTTTACTATATCAACAACCTCATTAAACACATTGCTCTCACCATCCATAAGAGTGGACATTTGGTCAGCCAACCATAATTTCAGCAGCTCTTCAGAATCGGCATTCAATGCTTCTGCAATTATTGGAATCTGTTCTTTTCTTACAGATCTTTCGCCTCTCTCGATGCGACTATACATTGGGATCCCGATGCCCAAAGATTTGGCGATAGTACTCTGCGTAATGTTTTTAGCCTCGCGAAGGGACCGGATTTTATTTGAAAATAACATTGAATACTGAAATGCTCTGTTATAGTTGACAAATTTAGGCAAATTTTTGACTAATTTGACATCTGAAGCCAAAATGATTTCAACATATTAACTATCTTGACTTTACCATCGATATCTTAAATCCCTTGAACAAGTTGATTATCAATATGCCCAACATTTATTACCCTCATTGGAATCTAATAAACTGAAAGTAGCGTCGTACAAATTGCAAACGCCTTTGCATATTTGTGCGTTATACTTAATGTCTATTGATGGTCAATAAAGGTCGATTACCTCGCCCAAAAATGAAAAAGCCTCCCAAGACCGGGAGGCAAAGCAAGCAAACAGAAGCCAAGAAGGTGGCCGGCCGCTGATGGACCGGCCCGAAGCCTTATTGGTAGTTTTCACAGGCGAGTTGCACATCGATGATCTTCACATCGCGGGCAAGAACCTCGTAGATAACTCTGGACTCTCCGTCCGAGGCGGTGTAGCGATTGGCTCGGATGCGACCTTCTACTTCGACGGCGATTCCCTTCTTGATGGCGGTGATGTCTGCGGACTTGCACCCGCTCCAGGCAGTGACGTTATGCCAAGTGGTCTCGATGACAGCCTCTCCATTGGAGTTCTTGAAGGCGAAGTTGGTAGCGACTGAGAAGTTGGCGACCTTGCGGTCCTGCACGTCCATGATTCTGACATTTCCGACGTAGCCTCTGAGGGTGACTGAATTGAGATGTTCCATAATGTGTTCTGTTTAAAGGGTTACTGAATCAATTTTTGATGCCGCCATAGCGCCGGACGTGCAGCCTGTCAAGGGCATGGAGGAAAATACTACCCGCAGGTGTGGAGATTTTCCGGAATGTGCCATTTACCCTTTACCGGCTGCGGAAGTCCGGAAATACCTTTGCATCAATAAATGGGGCAGTAATCCGGCAGAATACATAAGGACATCTACAGTATCAGCCGTGGATAGTCGATGGCAATGGAACATGGAATACCGTCAGGAACAGCAGATAGGGCGGCTTTCATAGTCGTACCCGTGCTTATGACGTTGTCGACAAGGATAGGCTTGAGACCGCTTGGCAGTCCTGACTTGAGGCGGAAGTTCAAAGAAAGATATGGCGGAAGGGGAGAGCTGGCCTTCTTTAGAAGGTAGAGGGAGTCGTGTCCGTTGCTGATGAGAGCATCGCAGACGGGGAGTCCTGTGAGTGATGAAAGTTCGTTGCAGAGGAGAAGAGTGTCTGTGGCAATGCCAAGATGTGAAGGTACCGGAATGAGGAGTCCGTCAGCGGGAAAGCAGATACCTTCTGCCAGTTTGCTCGCTGCCTCCCTGAGGCTTGGGAGGCTTGAAGTCTTCACGCGATGACATAACTCCCTTTGCAGGGAGTAGTCACCGAGTGTGAGTATATGTCTATAGATGGAACTCATAGAGTGGATAGTTGCAGAAGCCGCTTGTCTGTGAGTATCCTGTCGGAGTTGCAATCCCGTTTGATTCGAGCCACTGGCCGATGCCGGGAAGGTTGTTGTCATCCACGAAGGCAAGTTGCTCGGTCTGGAGGAAGCTGCCAAGGTTGACGGTGATGACATCGTAGAATTCATTGTCGTCTCCGGAGAGCATCTGAACGGCGAGACTGCCGTTGTTGGCGTAAGAGGTAGCCTTGAGATAGACATTGAGTCCATTGTAGTTGTATGTTTTCATTGTCTGAAGGATTTTTCGGATTCATCTGCAAAGGAGTAGAAACAGTCATCGCCGATGATTATGTGGTCGATGAGGGAGATGTCGAACAGGTCGCAGGCCTTCTTGAGTTTTTCGGTCTCCGCGATGTCTGCCTTGCTTGGGAGAGGGTTGCCGCTGGGGTGGTTGTGGAAGAGGATAATCCTCGTCGCGTTGCAGAGGAGAGCCTGCTTGACTATCCTTCTGATGTCGACGATGGTCGATGAGATTGAGCCGACAGTGATCATGAGCTTGTCGAGCGGACGGTTGCAATTGTTCAGGTACAATACCCAGCTTTCTTCATGGTCAAGGTCGTGAAGGTCTTCGCGAAGAAGGTTTGCGGCGGAATCAGAATCGCTGATCTGAGAGGCGAATCGTTTCTGTGATGCTTGCATTTTCATTGTCTGAAATGATTAGGGTGAAACATTAAGTATTACGTCGCAATCGATACGGCGGCTCCGGAGCAACTCAAGACAAGGTGGAGAGCAAGGCGGACCTTGTCGGGTTGCGTGCCGCCGTAGATTTGCAGAGTGATACAAGTGTCTTCACCTACAGGGCAGACGATAGGAAAGCAGCACTCAATTCGCTGGAAATTAAAAGCGATTTTCATTTTACGAAAATATTCGTATACTTTAGCGTCCTGAATCATTAATGCTGAAGAATTATGTACAGGACAATTGCAATTTGCGGTACTCTCGTTGCCGTAGTCATCTGGCTGGTCTTGATGGCCATCAGAGGAAGGAAGTCAAAGAAAGCAGGCTCCAATGAAACAGACGGGGATGACATATCCCTCATAGAAACCCAGTTCGTGCCCAAGCGGAAGCCTTATGAGGAGGACCCTGACGAAGAAAGCGAATGTGGCGATATGTTGCCGCTTGAGGATGCTGAAGGACTGTTCGACCCGCAGAGGCCGAAAAAGGAGAGGCTGGCTCTTGCCGAAAGAATCAAGGAAGAGGGCTTCAAGGTGGAAATGACAAGGAGACGGCTATGAGACGGAAGAGAAACGCAGCGGCATTGGCGGCCTTGCTGCTTCCGCTTGTCACTTTGGCCGCTCCTGACGGAAATGCAATCATCAACTCGGCGACATCGTCACTGAAAAGTATGGTGATAGGCATTATCGACATGGTTTCGGTGGTGATTACCATCATATGCGCAGTCGGTCTTTGTGTGACCATAGGCAAGTGGATCATATCGGAACATGAGGCAAAGGATGCATTGCTCAAATGGGGCTCCGGCTTCATTTTGGGAGTTGTGCTTCTGAGTCTGGTCCGTCTGACGGTGTGAAATATGGTACGCAAGGTCTACAGGGTCCTGGACAGGCCATTCTCGCTGTTCGGACTGCAGGGCAGGTATGTATTCCTGTTCCTCGCTGCTTTGGGGGCCGGAGCAGTACTGTCATTCATTTCAGCCGCAATCGTGGGTACGATGGCAGCTTCAATCCTGTTCATTGCAATCGCGGTGCTGGTCTATTTTGCCGCAACAATGCTCCAGACATTCTGGTCTGAGAGGGATATATTGAAGTTCGTCTCCTCAAGGAGGGTCCGGAATTTTATAGAAGTCAAACCCAAAACTTTCACAGGACAATGGAAATGAATTTCACGAAGTCATACCTGACTGAAGTGTTCCCTCTGAACGGGGTAATTGACGGAGCCATTGTTTCCAAAAAAGGAGACGTGACATTCGCCTGGAAACTTGGTCTGCCGGCAATCACGACTCAGGGCGAGTCAGCATATGACGCAATGATAGGCCGTCTTTCAGCGGCCATCAGGAACCTGCCTCCATACACGATAGTGCATAAGCAGGATTCCTTCAACTACAGAAAATATCAGGCAGGAACCCCTTCGGGCTTCCTTGCGGATTCATATGAGAGGCATTTTGACGGCAGGCCGTATCTTTGCCACGAGTGCCGCATCTTCCTGACGTTCTCGTCAAAGGATGCGATGTGGCATTCGCCCTTGTCGTCGTCCCTATTCGGAATCAAGCCTTTTGTCAAGGACAAAACCGCAATTGGCGGTCTCTTCAGCAAGGCAAGGGAGTTCCAGACATTTCTGAGCCAGTGCCCGGGATTGTCTGTGACTCCGATTGCTGAAGATGAGTTGACGGGAGACGAATCGCATCCCGGTCTTATTCAGAGATATATGATGCTTGGAAGAGATGACAACCAACTTTCAGGCATTATGCTGGAGCCGGATTCCGTGAAGGTTTTCGACAGGAAGATGATCTGCTACAGCGTCAGCGATGCTGACCAGATGCCTTCGTCCATACCGTCGGTTCTTGAGGACAGACAGCTTGCAAGCGCAAATACAAGGGTGGAGACTGGCCTGGGGTCTGTGTTCGGATTGAGGCTGAACTGTGAGCATGTTGTCAACCAGTACATAGCGGTTCTCCCTCAGGCAAGCATTCTTAGGTCCATCGACAGCAAACGGAAGAAAATGAAATCCGGAGGGATACAGTCGGTTGACAACAGGCGCAATTCTGATGAGATGACAGAGGTCCTTGAGGCCGCCAACGGCGGCTCTGTACGCTTTGTCAAGTCTCACATCAATGTGATGGCCTGGACCGATGACAGTGATACCGATGAACTGAAAGGCATCATAGGTTCAGCACTCTCTGATATGGGTATCAACGGAGTATACAACAATTTCAATACTCCGGTCCTGTACTTTGCAGGCATCCCCGGAGCTGAGTCGGAACTGAGCCGGGACGACTATATGACCGTTGAATTGGAATCTGCACTCTGTCCGTGGATATGGGACAGTTTTGAAAGCCCCGTGGACGGCGGACGGTTCAAGGTGTGCGACAGATTCCGGAATATTCCGATTGCCCTTGATATGGGCGAGGTGGCAATGCAGGCCGGACTGATAGACAATTTCAACGGTTTCATCCTTGGCCCTTCCGGATCGGGAAAGTCATATTTCACGAACTTCTTCCTCCGGCAGAGCTATGATGCGGGGAACAGCATTTTCGTGGTTGATATCGGTGATTCTTATGAGGGCCTGTGCAAAGTGATCAATGAAGAGTCACGTGGCAAGGACGGTATTTACAACGTGTATGACGGAAATCATCCGCTTAGTCTGAATCCGTTTGTCGGATATACGGAAAGGGTGGATGGAAAGAACGCCTCACTGCAGTATCTTGAGGGCTTGTTCAAGACCATTTGGGTACCGGAAAGAGGATGGAACAAGTCAAACAGCTCAGTTCTGACCTCGGTCCTGACGTCGTTCATGGAGAAGTGCCGTAAGGATAAGCTGGAGATTCCGACATTTGACATGTTCAGGAACTATGTCGGAGGCGACCTCAAGAAGGCGATAGACAAGGGAAGTTTCAAATGCGGCGGTTCGCCGGTTGGAAAGGACGATTTTGACTGCGAGAACTTCTCCAAGGCGATGTTCCCTTTCTCAAGTGAGGGGACTTATCCTCTGCTTCTCAACAATCCTGCACCGGTTGACCATTCGGACTGCCGTTTCGTCGTTTACGAGCTCTCCAGCGTATGCAATGATGAACTGATCCTTTCCGTCGTGACAAGCACGATCATGCACGACTTCGAGAGGATGATGCGCCGTAAGAAGGGCTTCAAGATGCTTGTCATAGATGAAGCTTGGAAGGCCATTTCAAATGAGACTATGAGCCCGAAATTGATGGAACTCTGGAGGACGGCGAGAAAGCACTCTGCAGCCGCTGTAGTGGTCACCCAGGATGTGGCTGACATCAGGGACAACGACGTGATCAAGACCGTGATTGTGAACAACTCAGCTGTCAAGATACTGCTTGACCACAGCAATAGCCAGAACAGTTTCGGCGTTGTCCAGGAAACTCTTGGCCTGAGCGCCATTGAGACGGCTCTCGCACTCAGCGTCAGGAGGCACGGTCTCAATCCGAGATACCGTTACCGTGAGGCATTCATCAGCCTGGGTGGAAGAAAGAGCGGCGTATACGGCATAGAAACATCTCCGGAGGAACAGGTGGCATACCAGTCTGCAAAAGAGGCGAAGGCTGTATTCCTGCAGAATGTGGAGCGTTATGGCAGCGCAGTAAAAGCAATAAAGGAGACGTTGAAATGAAAAGGATAGCAGCAATAATGACAATGGCCATTCTCGGTCTTATGTTCAGCCACAGGGCCAATGCCCAGTTGATTACGTTTGACGAGCAGAACTTCCTGCAGTCCATCATTTCCTATATCCAGGACGGGGACAATATGGCGCAGAATGCGAACCAGTTCCTCCAGAACCTCGGACTTATAGAGGAACAGCTGGATAACATGAAGAAATGGAACGAACGCTATCGGAAGGTGTCGACATACCTTTCCAAGGGTCAGCAGGCAATCTATACCGTCAACAATTACGAATATACGATACGCCTTTTCAAGGAGTACGTCAAACGATTGAGGGAAATGGAAAAGCCTTCTTACTATGATGTCCGGAATGCGGCAAACGAAGCCTGGTACTATCTTCTGCTTTCCAGCAGGGAAGTGAAGAAGGTCAGGCAGGCTCTGGATTCGTCATCCGAGATGAGCGAGGCCGAACGTCTCAAGGTCCTCGAGGAGAGCAACCGGAAGATGTCGGCCATCAATGTCCAGATGACAAAGGAAGTTCAGGAGGAACTGTCTGCCCTGAGGGACATCAATATGATGACCGCTTGCGCAAAGAGTCTTGAAGAAGCTGTAAAACACTGATCTTATGGAAGGATACACCGTATATGGAATGATATGCGAGGTGAAAAGCCGTATTCTGGCCATGGACAACGGTGTCGTGATGTCCGTAGCCGGGATTGCAGCCGCTATTTTCGCCTGTTTCGCAGTCATCGTCATTACCAAAGATCTGGTAAGCGGTGAGAACATCAGCATCTGGAAGATTGTAAAGCCGCTTGCCGTTCTGATTGTCCTGCCTATGTTCGGCACCTGTGTGCTTGCTCTTGACAAAGTCACAGGTCTCATTGCCGATGCGATATGGGTAGGAGTTTCAAATGACAGCGACAACTATGATGCGAAATACAACCAGCTTGTCGCCAAGGTGGAATCCATCGCCGGCAGTGACAACTGGCTTGAAAGCATACAATCGGAATTCTCAAACAACGAAAGCATAGAAGGGGTGAACGGAAGCGGAACCATAGCAGGGGAGGCTGCCGCCGACCTTGCGGCTGAAAGGGCAGACGAAAAGCCTTGGTACGGCAAATTGTGGGACAGACTAAAGGGATGGGCGAGCAATATGGCGCAGGGTGCAATCACGATGAGCGGAAACATATTCTCCTTTATCGTGTCGTTCCTTATGAACTGTGTCAGATACTGTCTGATAGGTGCTTCCGGGGTCTACCTGACAATATTGGGAATCATTGGCCCATTGGTGCTGGCCATCTCTCTTATACCGACATTCGAGAACAGCCTTACCCAGTGGCTGGCCAAGTACGTACAGGTCTCGCTGTGGATACCGCTTATTTCACTTGTTGACCTTGTGAACTGCAAATTCAGGGAGGGTATGATTGACTTCTTCTTCAACTGCAACGCAGCCACGATGGTGACATTTCCTTTCCATCAGCTGCTTGTCAACATCATTATGCTGGGAATGCTATTCGCCGTGCCTTCCATGGCGAATTGGATCATCCATTCGACAGGAGTGTCGAACGTCTATCGCGGCCTTACCCAGAAGGCTGCCTATGTAGCAACCAAAGTAATAACGAAATAGCATGAACAATCTTATAAAGCATTTTTCGGACATAAATTCAAACTTCAACAGAATGTCCAAAATAAGCATTGCATCAATGATTTGCAGTGCATTGGTAGCAACCGTATCTGCCGGTGCTGCCATTTGGTATGCCAATCTCAAGGACAATCAGATATACATCCTTGATGACGGCAAATCGCTGATAGCACTCCAGACAGACGAGGTTTCCAACAAAGGGTTGGAAGTGCAGGATCATGTCACGCGTTTCCACGAACTGTTCTTTTCGATGTCGCCGAATGCGGAGTCGATAAGGGAGAATCTGGACAAGGCACTGAATCTTTCTGACCAGAGTGTCTGGCAGTATTCGGAAGATCTGGCCGAGAAGGGGTATTATTCCCGGCTTGTTTCGGCCAACATCAGCCAGCAGATGATGGTGGATTCGGTTGATGTGGACACATCTGTATATCCATACCAGGTTACGACCCACGCACGGCAGTACGTGGTCCGTGAAAGCAAGATTACCGTGTATTCCTTCGAGAGCACCTGCAGAGTGATTGACACCAAGAGGTCTTCATCCAATCCTCACGGACTCATCATCGAACAGTTCAAAGTCACAAAGAACGATGAAATCGAAACACGTAAGCGATAAGCTGAAAGCCTGGATTGCAGCCGGCGTGATCGTACTGCTGCTGTTGGTTAGAATTATATGTCTGATAGTAAAGATCAAGTGATATGAATAAAGGAAAAAGGATTGCATTATTCATTGTTATAGTGTTGTTTATCGTAGGTATCCTGATGTTGTTGTTAATACAGCCGAAAGCAAATGAAGAGAACACTGACGGCGTTATGGTAGAAGTTCCGGAAGGGGAAGCTGAAGACGTGGAGACCAGTAAGTCTGAAGCATACAGGAAGTCCAGGGGAAAGAAGGAAAGTCCGATGGACGCATACTTCGAGTCACTTCTTCCGGAGGAGGAGGATGCGTCGGGAGATGTGAGCCTGGTCGGTGGCGGATCTGCTCCCGACCCTGTCACCCCTCCGGAGAACAGGATGGACCGGGTATTGGGAACCGGTTCCCAATCCACAGGAGGCAGCACGGCGAAAGTCTCTTCTGGAGTAAGAAAGCGTCAGGAAGTGCAGAGCCAACAGTCTTCCGATGATAAGTATATCCAGGACCTGGAACGTGCCCAGAAGATTGCAGCGGCAATCAACGGTTCGGAAAGCGTTCCGGTAGCGAATGAAGAGAACGGGGCAGTACCGATAAGGACAGAGATCAGGAAAAGCAGCATAATCTCCTCTTTGGATGACGAGTTCTATGATGGGGATGGATCCGCTGCGATTTCCGAAAATCAGACGGTCAAGTGTATGTTTACAAAAGATGAAAAGGTCCGCAACGGCCAGAGGGTCACAGTCAGGACTCTTC
>CAMEWE010000037.1:0-10148 GCA_945939695.1 uncultured Bacteroidales bacterium | reverse complement strand
GAATCGAACCTGTATCTAAGGTTTAGGAAACCTTCGTTCTATCCGTTGAACTAAGAGACCATCAGACCTCAAGCGGTCTGTAAAGAGTCTTATTCAGCGTTCTTAACGATGATCTGACGTCCCCTGTAGTATCCGCACTCAGGGCATACGCGATGATACATCACGGTAGCTCCGCAGTTAGGGCAGGTAGCAAGGGTAGGAACAGGAGCGAAATCGTGGGTACGACGCTTGTCCCTGCGCTGCTTTGAAAGTTTGTGTTTCGGATTTGCCATTTTTATTGTTTTTTTTAATTATTATTTGCTCAAATACTTCGTAGTCTCACCATTGCATTCCCCGTCCGGGTGCACTCTTCTGAGCGGGAGAGAGATGCAGACATAATCATATATGTCCTGGCTCAGGTCCAACTCTCCGAGCTCCGGAGTATAACTCTCCTCGAAGGAAGTCTCCACCGGCAGCACCAGGTCCTCAAGACACCTGTCGCAGGCTACGGTGACACTGCCACAAATCTCGCAGCTCACGTCAAGCGTGACGCCGTGATTGTGTATCTCCGCCTTCACCTCCAGGTCGGCATTGAGGATTTCGGAATTGCCAAATTGTTCAAAGAACTCGCGGCCTGCGGTCCATTCCTGACGGCTTGAGCCTCTGGCCAATCCTTTAAGTTCAACTACAAAGGGCTGCAAAGTTAACAATTTTTTTTCTTTTGTCAAATAAACTTTTGCTAATCCTCGTTGTCGCTGTTTCTTTTTCTGGCAAGCGGGTCGAGGAGTATCTTGCGTATACGCATATGATGAGGGGTAACTTCCACAAGTTCGTCCTCCTGGATATACTCCAGGGCCTCTTCGAGAGAGAACTTGATTGCCGGAGGGAGTATGATCTTCTCATCGGATCCGGCGGCGCGCACGTTGGTAAGTTTCTTTGTCTTGCATATATTGATATTCAAATCCCTTTCTCTGGTATGCTCTCCCACTACCTGTCCGGCGTATATATCTTCGCCGGGATCCACAAAGAAACGGCCTCTGTCAAGGAGCTTGTTCATAGAATATGCTATTGCCTGACCCGTCTCGAGAGACACGAGAGAGCCGTTGTTGCGTCTCTCGATATCGCCCTTGTATGGCTGGTACTCCTTGAAGCGGTGGGCTACGATGGCCTCTCCCTGGCTCGCGGTAAGAAGATTGGAACGAAGTCCCATAAGGCCTCTGGTCGGAATCTCAAACTCGAGCAGAGTGCGGTCTCCGCGCGGCTCCATATGAATGAGAGCTCCCTTGCGGCGTGTCGAAATCTCTATTGCAGCTCCCACAAACTCTTCCGGGACCTCTATGGAAAGTTCTTCAATAGGCTCGCAGCGCTGTCCGCCAATGGTCTTGTCAAGCACCTTAGGCTGGCCTACCTGCAGTTCAAAGCCTTCCCTGCGCATGGTTTCAATGAGGACCGAGAGATGCAGCACACCGCGTCCGTAAACCACGAACGAGTCCGCAGTAAGGCCAGGCTTGACCCTGAGAGCAAGGTTCTTCTCAAGCTCCTTGTCAAGTCTTTCCTTTATGTGGCGGGATGTGACGAACTTTCCGTCCTTGCCGAAGAAAGGAGAATTGTTGATGGTGAAGAGCATGCTCATCGTAGGCTCATCTATGGCGATAGGGGCCAAGGCCTCCGGGTTCTCGAAGTCCGCAATGGTGTCCCCGATTTCGAAGCCGTCCAGTCCCACCACGGCACAGATGTCTCCGCAACTTACCTCCTCCACATTGGTTTTGCCCAGGCCTTCGAATACCATAAGCTGCTTGATCTTCTGTTTCTGGATCACGTCATAACGCTTGCACAGGCTGACCTGCTGACCGGTTCTGAGCGAGCCGCGAGTGATTTTTCCGACAGCAATACGTCCCACGTAAGGAGAATACTCCAAAGATGATATCAGCAGCTGAGGTGTGCCCTCCACATATTCGGGAGCAGGGATAACCTCCAGTATGGTATCGAGCAGAGGAGTGATGTCGTTTCCCGGCTGCTTCCAGTCCAGGGACATCCATCCCTGCTTGGCAGAACCGTAAACGGTGGTGAAATCCAGCTGCTCATCAGTTGCATTCAGGTTGCACATAAGGTCAAAAACCTCTTCCTGCACCTCATCCGGGCGGCAGTTCGGCTTGTCGACCTTATTGATGACAACTATAGGTTTCTTTCCCATCTGCAGAGCTTTCTGGAGCACGAACCTCGTCTGAGGCATACAGCCTTCGAAAGCATCCACGAGCAGAAGCACGCCGTCCGCCATATTCAGCACGCGCTCCACCTCACCTCCGAAGTCGCTATGTCCCGGAGTATCTATAATGTTAATTTTGACGCCTTTATAAATGACTGATACATTCTTGGCGAGGATGGTGATGCCTCTCTCGCGCTCAAGATCATTGTTGTCAAGTATCAGCTGTCCCAGATTTTCAGGCTGGCGAACAAGGTTTGCCTGATAAATCATCCTGTCCACGAGGGTGGTCTTGCCGTGATCGACGTGGGCGATAATCGCTATGTTCCTAATGTCTTGCATACTCTTATAAATCGTGCAAAGTTACTGAATTCCGCGAAAAAACATAAAAAACTATAATCATTTTTCTTACCTTTGCGAATTATGCGAAGAATTGTGTCCTTCATTCTGCTGCCAGCGATGCTCTTTCTCGCTTCCTGCTCCGGTTCCAAACAAGGCTGGAGCGAAGGCGATTGGGAGCGCTGCGCAAGGATTGTTTCCACGGTTCCTTCGGACGCTCTCACCATCAGATACGCTGTGGATTGCAGGAAAAGCAGCTTTGCCGTGGACTCCAACTCGATATTCTCCAGTCTGGGACTGAGGTCCCTCAAGGGTATGGGTCTTGCGGTCTCTGAGTGCTACAACGGGTCCGTGGTGCAGGTTCTTTCCCTTGCCCCGGTGCCCGACAGCTTCATCAGCGACAGCACGTCCTCCCTCAGAAATGTGCTCGACCGGGCGGCAGCGGCCGGAATGAAGACCAGTTTCATTTCCAACGCACCGACTATGCCCCAGGGTCAGGGAGTGCTGCTCGTGAGCCGTTCCGAGGTACAGTTGCGCGCCAGTGAACGCCACATACGCGAAGGGCGTTCGATTCTGGACATAGAAAGCCTCGCGCGCACCGTGAAGGATGCCGGAGCACCGCCAGAGATGCTCCTGCTCCGCAATTCCGGAGCCAAGCGCTTTATCGGCAAAGACTTCCTCGGTGGCATATTCTCTCCTTCCGGCATAAGCCGCTTCATTGACCGCCTCTGCGAATGGACCGCCTTCATTCCCGAATCGGATGGCAGCACAGGCGTCCATCTGAGCAGGAACGACTCGCGCACACACTACGCCAACCTGCTGTCCTCCGTGAACTTCTGCGATAGCCGCATAGGCAAGGTGCTTCCTTACGGGACCGGATTCGTGCTGGACCTGCCCATTGACGGGGACAATTTCAGGAAAGCGTACGAGAGCTACCTGGATGCCGGCGTAAACCTTGTCCAGTACCGCAGGCAGCTCGCCGAGTTGAAGGCAAAGTGCGGGAAGGACCCGTTGAAGTGGGAAAAAGAACTGGACATCAAAGAAATAGCGCTGGTGGAAAGAGCCGGATACAAGATTGTTATGTTGCGTCCGGGAAAGACCGTGGAAGACAAGGAAGCGGACAGCTTTGCTTACCCGGGCTTCTGCGCAGCCCTCTACGGGGCGGCTTTCTCCCTGCGCGACGAGAGCAAATGCGCAGTCAGGAACGGCTGGCTGATGATAGGAAGCGACAAGGACCTTGCAAGCTTCACTACTCCGGAAGATGAACTCGACAATTACACCGCAAAAAGGTGGCCGGGCAACGGCTGCCGCATAATCATTTACGACAGGGGAGAATTTCTCGCCTGGACTAAAAAAGGGATAAGAATATGGAATTCAAATCTGTAAACAAAATGCTGGAAAAGAGCATTCGCGAGAATTGGGAACGCGATGCCCTGTCCAACTATCAAGGAGCGACACTCAAATACAAGGATGTTGCCCAAAGAATCAAGTATCTGCACATTGCCTTCGAGCGCTGCGGATTGAAAAAAGGCGACAAAGTGGCCCTCTGCTCCCGCAATCAGGCCAACTGGGGCGTATGTTTCCTCGCCTCTCTGACCTACGGTGCAGTACCGGTGCCGATTCTCCACGAATTCAAGGCGGAAAACATCCACTACCTGGTAAACCACTCCGAAGCGAGGGTACTGTTCGTGGATGAAATCATCTGGGAAGGACTGTCCGAAAGCGAAATGCCGGATTTGGAAGTGATTGTCCAGATGAACAATCTGAACTTCATCTACGCCAAGAACGAGTCTGCGGTGGAGGTCAGGAATACCCTTACCGAAACATTCAAGAAAATATACCCCGAGGGAATCAAGCCAAGTGACATCGATTTCTACGAGGACAAGCCGGAAGAGCTGGCAGTAATCAACTACACCTCAGGCACTTCAGGCTTCTCCAAGGGAGTGATGATTCCTTACAGGGCTCTCTACACCAACGTCAGGTTTGCCGGAGAGGTGGCTGAGCCTCAGATGAACTGTGAGAGCGAAGTCGTGGCCATGCTGCCTTCCGCCCACATGTACGGGCTCATGTTCGAATTCCTTTACGAAATGATTATCGGAGCCCACGTCCACTTCCTTACCCGCACCCCTAGCCCGAAAGTAATACTCAAGGCTTTCAGTGAAATCCATCCGGACATCATCATTGCAGTGCCTCTCATCATAGAGAAGGTTTACAAGAACCAGGTGAAGCCGGTGGTTGACAGACACAAGTCATTTATGCGCATTCCTATCGTCAACCAGATCATTCTCAAGAAGATCCGCAATGCCATGATAGATGCGTTCGGAGGCCGTTTCGAGGAAGTCATACTCGGTGGAGCGGCCTTCAACCCGGAGGTGGAGCAGTTTATGCGTAAGATTCACTTCCCGTTCACCGTCGGCTACGGAATGACCGAATGCGCACCTATCATCACATATGAAAAGTGGTGGAAGGCACGCTACGGCTCTTGCGGCAAGCCTGTGCCGGGCTGCGAAATCCGCATCGACTCCAATGATCCTTACAATGTTCCCGGAGAAGTGCAGGTAAAGGGATCCAACGTATTCCTCGGATACTTCAAGAACCCTGATGCTACCAAATCCGTATTCACCAAGGACGGATGGTTCAAGACAGGCGACATCGGCATAGTGGACAAGGACGGTTATCTTTACCTCAAGGGACGTTCCAAGTGCATGATACTCGGGCCTTCAGGCCAGAACATATATCCTGAGGAGCTGGAAGCCGTCATAAACAACGTCACCTACGTAGTCGATTCTCTCGTGGTGGAGGACAAGATAGGCCTCACCGCCCTAGTTTACCCTGACTACCACCAGGCCGAGATTGACGGGATGAGCGGAGAGCAGCTTGAGGAGCGCATAAGCAGCGGACTCCCTGAGATCAACAAGCTCCTGCCGAACTACGCCCAAATCCGCAAGATCGAATTTTTGCCTGAGGACTTTGAGCGCACTCCAAAGAAGAGCATCAAACGTTATCTCTACCAGAGGACAAATGAATAAGTTCGACGAAAAATATCTGGCAATGGCCGAAGTCTGGGCAGGCAATTCCTATTGCCGCAGACGCCAGGTCGGCGCCCTTCTCGTCAAGGACAGGATGATTATCTCCGACGGCTACAACGGTACGCCGTCGGGGTTTGAAAACATCTGTGAAGATGAGAACGGGGTCACCAAACCTTACGTCCTTCACGCTGAGGCCAACGCCATATCCAAAGTTGCCAAATCCGGCAACAGTTCCGACGGAGCGACACTTTATGTGACGGCCTCCCCTTGCATCGAATGTGCAAAGCTCATCATCCAGGCCGGTATCAAGAGGGTCGTTTACAAGGACGAATACAGACTCACCGACGGAATCGACCTGCTGAAAAGGGCAGGCATTGAGGTTGAAAAAGTTGACTGCTGATGAAGAAGACTTCCATTGTAACTGCCCTGCTGGGCGTTGTCATAGGCATACTGCTAACCCTGGTCGTGCAGAGTGCCGCCACCCGGGCGCGCAAAATCAGGACGAGCACTAGGGACTGGCAGAAGGTAAACCTTATACTCAAGAGCATAGAGGATAATTATGTGGACACCGTGGACCGCGCCAAAGTTACTGATGCAGTCGCAAGCGCCGCTCTCGCAGCCTTGGATCCACATTCCTCATATATGCTCCCGCGCGTACTCGAAGAGCACGAAGAGGACCTGGCCGCCAACTTCGACGGCATAGGAATACAGTTCAATGTGCCGAACGACACGGCCATCGTAATAGAAGTCATCCCAGGAGGTCCGTCCGAGAAGGTGGGTCTCCAGGCCGGAGACCGCATCATCAGCGTGGATACCACCTCCATCGCAGGCGTGAAGTTTCCACAGGACTCGATGGTACGCCGGATGAAAGGCAAAGCCGGCAGCAAGGTAAAGATTACCGTGAAGCGGGACAAGGAAATAATCCCGTTCGAAATCACCCGCGGCAAGATTCCGACACATTCCGTGGACGCAGCATTTATGGTCGACGACACCACGGCATACCTTCGCCTGTCCAAATTCTCCCGCACCACGGGCCAGGAGTTCATCAAGGCAAGTGCCGGGCTCCTGAATTCCGGGATGAAGGAGATGATTGTGGACATCCGCGACAACAGCGGCGGCTTTCTCGACCAGGCGCTGGTGCTGTCCAACCTCTTCCTTCCGAAGGGAGCGGGGATAGTCTATATGGAAGGAGCTCACCGCAAGCGCGAGGATTACAATGCGGACGGGCGAGGTCCGCTCCAGGACATAAGGCTTAAGGTGCTCATAAACGAAGGTTCTGCATCCTCCAGCGAAATCTTTGCAGGCGCCATGCAGGACAACGGCAGGGCCACGATAATCGGACGCCGCTCCTACGGCAAGGGTCTGGTGCAGGAGCCGTACTATTTCAGCGACGGCAGCGGTATGCGCATCACGGTGGCAAGGTTCCACACCCCATCTGGAAGGTGCATTCAGAAACCGTACAGCGATGATTACGACTACGAGGTACTGAAGCGATACAACGAAGGGGAGATGGTATCAGCGGACAGCATGAAGATAGAGAAGGGCGGCATACTTCCGGACGTATTCGTTCCGGTTGACACTACCAGGGCCGGTCAGTTCTACATCTCCTGCAACCGCAAGGCTACTACCATGCGTTTTGCTTCGGCCTATTTCGACAGCCACAAGAAAGAATTGTCAGAAATTGATGACTTCAACAAGCTCATCACATACCTTGACAATGCCGGGCTGGAGGCCCAGTTCCTGGATTTCGCCAAAAGAAAGGACGGCCTGACTCCGGATCCCGGCGAATGGAAAAATGAGAGAAAATATCTTATGAGCCAGGTCAGGGCCCTGGTAGGCAGATATTCCAAACTTGGGGACAACGCCTACTACCACCTCTTCCTTGACATTGATGAATGCTTCAGCATAGCATATAAGCTGTAATGTTTACTGGGGCAGGCTTGCTCTGGGGCAGGAATGGGAATGGCAGTTCTGAATCCATGAGGTCACTCGGGAGTTCCTGAAGAGGGGCATCCGGGATTGCATGCGCCGGACAACACCAAGGAGGTTTCAGAAAAGCGTGCACGCTCGCTGCGTCTGCGTGTCGGCGTGCCCGTTTCGACGGGACTTTGCAAGCGCCGGGCGAAGCCCGAAAGCGGTCCCAGAGAAACGGGTCGCCGCCGCAGCAGCGAGGGAAACAGCAGCTGCCCCACAAGCTCTGCGTGCCCGCTTCGACAGGACTTTGCAAGCGCCGGTCCTGAGTCCGAAGCCCATTCCAGCAATTCACCTGGCACGGGACAAAATCATAACTTCTTCGATATCAATATGTTAGAAATTCAGGGCCTGCCAGGTGACACCAATTTGGCTTCACCGGGCAAGTCGCTTTTTGCTATGATAATGATAATCAGATGGTTACAAATTAGAGGCTTGCCAGGTGATTTGCACGTGCAAGCCCTAGTGGCTTGAAGAGGGCAGTTCGGGAGGAAAACGGCAGTTTGGTCCCGGAAGGGCACCAATAAAGGCACTCCGAATCGACCGAAGACAGCCAACCGGGAGGAAAACGGCCGAGTTGTCCACAAAAAGGTGGTGTTTTGTGGATAAAGTTCTGATTTTGGCCGAGTTGTCCACAAAATGGGGGTGTTTTGTGGACAAAGTTCCGACCTAAACGCTGCTGAGACTGCCGGGAAGGGCTGCGGGATCAGCTTGAGCAGTTATATGATTTATATCCCAAAATGGAAGATAAAGCTATCGATTCCGGAAATCATCCTGTAGCTCATGCATCTTTCCGAGCAGCTGGTAAAACAATTGGGAGAACTATAGCAAAAAGTAATGATGCTTCAGCCAGTAAGCATACACGGGGTCCTGAAAAGAATAAACGCCTGCAATGCTGTCCAGGATGTCCTTTTCAACGAGCGCTTTTCTCGCGCGGGAAATCATCGTAGGAGATGAGAGCTTATATTTGTCCATGACGGCCTTTGATGTAAGTTTCTTTTCACCGGCGGACATGGCTCGGAGAAGACACATCTGCTGATTGGTAAGCGTTTGGGTCATCGTGTCAAACATCAGGCTGAGCTGTGCCGTAATCGTGGAATGGGCTTCATCAACGGCATCAAGTGTAGCAACCTTATCGGTGCGCAGCCATACTTGCTGGGCAAGCTGCTGGACATAGTACGGATGATTCTGGACGCGCACGACTATCTCCTCACAAACGTTATCAGCGATGGATTTGCCAGTCCTTTCAAACGTATCTTTGATGAATTTAATCCAGTCCGGAGTCTTGATTTTTTCCAGAAACATGATGTCGCCGAACTTGTAAAAAGGCATAGAATAGTCCGTGAACACTTCAAGCATCATGTGTCGCTTGCTGCCATACAAGCAATAAGCCACATTCTCGTGTTGCTGGAAATGAGAACGAAGTTTTTTCTGGAACGCGAGCGAATCGTCAAATGTGGCTATGTTCTGGAATTCATCAATACAGACGACGATGCGCAGTCTTTTCTCTCCAGCGATTTTCTCTGCAAGGTCCAGGATCTCGTCGGGACTCCTCCTGAGCTCTTCCATATTGAGGTCTACCGTGAGTTCGCTCATCGGGTCTCCTCCGAAGGACACTTTGGGGACGAACCGGGAAAGGAAGCGGGTTGCATTCGCGATCGCTTCCTCCCATTTGGTTGCGGTGGATTTAATGACGCTTTGAGCCAATGCCGTGTAGAACTGCTCTTCCGAACGCACATTAAAGAGGTCGACCCGGCACACCCTCAAGTTTTTGTCCTCCTCCATGGCAATGGCGGCAGCCTTGAAAACTAGGGAACTCTTCCCCCATCGCCTGGGAGATATAAGGATAGTATTGATAAGAGACTTGAAGTTGGTCACGAGATGAGCCGTCTCTTCTATTCTGTCCGTGAAGTTGTCTTCCTTGGCAAGCCTGCCAAATACGAATGGGGTTTTCATAAGGCATCGATTGTTTGCGCAAAAATAATAACAATATTTGATATATCAAAATATGATATATCAAAATATGTAAGAATGAGAATCCGTTTTGTCTTCGTCCTCCTGGACTTACTTATAACGGCCTTTTTCACTTGTGCAAACAGACACCTTTCGGAGTGTGCAAAATGGCCGGTAAAAAGCTCTGCCACTGCTAATGCATAAATATCTACAAGTGGCTTTAAGAGGTCTGATTTTGTGTAAGCGTCTCCGAGCAAGTCGCTATTTGCTATGATAATGATAATCAAATGGTTATAAATTAAGGACTTGCCAGGTTTGCACGAGCAAGCCCCAGAGGCTTGAAGAGGGCAGTTCGGGAGGAAAAACGGCAGTTTGGTCACGGAAGGGAACCAAGGAAGGCACTCCGAGCCGACTGAAGATGGGCATTTGTGATTGTGAATGGCGATTTTGATCCAGCGCGCCCTGTCAGAGGGCAATGCGCACTGCAAAGAAGAGCCGTTGAGCTCTTTCGGGCAGGGCCAAAGGGCACTATAGGAGGGCGGTTTGGGGACTTGCACCCGTTAAAGTACGTTCGTGCAGGGCGAACAAAAAAGAGGACATTCCCTGGGGGATATCCTCTTTTGTGCGCGGGATGAGAGTCGAACTCACACGTCGCAATTGACACTAGCTCCTGA
>CAMEWE010000036.1:0-10992 GCA_945939695.1 uncultured Bacteroidales bacterium | reverse complement strand
ATTTCTGCCGAAACTAAAACTTCCGATTTCCGCTGATGCAAAGTTACCGCTTACAAGCCAGCACACAAAAGGCCAGGCAGCAGACATCGCAAGCGACGCGCCAATACGCCTAGCCAGGATTGTAATCGACGAAGGACTTGACTTTGACCAGATGATCCTGTACCCCAACTTCATCCACCTCAGCTACACCCTTGAGAGAGCGAACCGCAAACAGATACTCTACAGTAAAGACTACTACGGACCTAAACTCTGAACGCTATGAACATCAAAGACGACACTATCCAATATTTTCTCAAAATCATAACCCTCGTTTTCGGAATCCTACTGCTTTTCAACATTGTCAACGCAATAGGATACTTCGTTAATGAGCACAGAAACGCCCATCCCAGCGAGATGAAGGTCAAAGTTGACACCTTGTTCGTTTATGACACCATCTTCGTCGAAAAGCCCGTAATCAAGAAAGTTGAGATAATCGACACACTCCGGCTGTCCGTGCCAATAACCGACACACTGATGCTGCACGACACAGTCTTTGTCCACCTCCCAATAGAACAGCGCCAATACTCAGACCCTCGCTACACCGCCTGGGTCTCCGGCTATCGGCCCCAGCTCGACAGCATCCAGATCTACCAGCGAACGGAATACATCACCAAAGAAATCAAGATGGTCAACAAGCCCAAGCGCTGGGGAATAGGACTTCAAGCAGGGTATGGAGTCTCGCTGCACAACGGTCAGGTTTTCACTGCCCCGTATATCGGCGTGGGACTCTCCTACTCCATCTTCAGCTGGTAGATACTCACTTACGAAAATAGCACCACATAACCTATTGATAATCAATTAGTTATATGTACACCAGATGTACAGCCTTCTGTAATTAAGCAGAGGGCTTTTTTGTTGATAATCAATTGCTTATAAATATCGAGAATTCCAGATAATAACATACCTTGGTCACCAGTTGTACACCTTTTTGGACGTATGTTACATCGAGGGTGAATTTGTGGACATTGTGTGACACCGTGATACACCGTGTGACATACTGTGACAATGCGTGACATCATTTGAGGCACTTTGACAAGATAATCGACTGTGTATTCACCACCATTTGACATAAGTGAGAGCAGGGTCAGGTGCCTGCATATCCTGTACTGGTCATTCATAATATCGTTATTCTTAATAAGTCTTGATTTTTGTCATACTTGAATACTATAGAAGCGCCATTGTTCAGTATGATCAATGACGCTTCTAATTCAATATCGTTTGCGAGTAGTTATTCTCGGCAACATCTTACTGCTTGGCCTTGCCCGCTATAGGAGTGATCCTTTGCACGAGTCTCGCCTGGATAGAATACAAACGAATAATAGGCATTATAGAATTGCGGGTATTCCGCCATCCAGCTCTCGTAGAAATATGTGCATGACCAGTAGTAACCCCATTCTCCGACGTGCATGATACCGCCACCGTTCCATTGCCTTCCTCCTCCAATTGACGGATACCAGGCCTTCTTGTCGCAATAAGGTTGGTTGATGGTGACACCCTTCAAGGTTCCACTGTATGTTGATGCATTAGGTATTCCGGCCTTGACCCAGACACCGTTATCACCACCGTCGGGAACTCGCCATCCTGGTGGGCATGGGTCATAGATTGTCTTCTTGGATGACCAGAGACCGGTGTCGCAGTCTTCCTTTGACATTGCCTGCCATTCATAGCACCCATACGAATTATAGATATATGTTGTAGGATGCTCTATTGAAAAGCTGATTGCATTGGATTGTCCGTCGCTCGCAAGGCTTGTCGTAACCGGGTTAGGCCATGTAATGTCAGTCGATGCTGCCGTGGTACTTGAATACGATGCGCATCCGACGAACGGGTCCTTCCTTCCCCACTGGTATAAGAGACCGAAAGTAAGCGGGTCTCCAGGAGTCGCAGACAATGCACCGAGATTTCTATCCATGAGGATACCGGCATTGTTGGCATAAGTCTGTTTGAGACCCTCAAGATCTGCCGATGTGACCCACAGGTGCCATGACCACTGAACCTTTCCACTGGCGTCGGTGACTGCTATGACGGCATTGCCTTCCTGATACGTGTTGGACGTTGAGAAATAGACATACCCATCTTCAAGCATAGGACCTACAACGATGTCCTGCGTCAATGGTGTGCGGCTGTCATTATATGTTCTCCAGAGAATGACAGCTTTAGTCCCGGCTACAGGAACATTGCCGTTTCCCTTCACCGCCCTGAACTTGTACACACCTCCGGAAGGTATGACATAGCTGTTGGCAGTTCCATTGGAGCTGAGATCAACTGCTGATGAATAGCCTGTCACTGCTACCTTGCACGTCGCGGTCTTGTCACCTGCGGATGCGATGATATCGCACGAACCTATCTGTCTCGCGGTCACTTCTCCCCGGTCATCAACAGTGGCGACGTTGACATTTGATGACGTCCAGGTTATGGACTTGTCGGTTGCATTGTCTGGCTTTACAGTAGCATTCAATGTGAATGTATCCCCTACTTTGAGATCAGTTGAAGTCTTGTCGAGCGCTATGTCGGTCACAGGCCAGATCTTCTTTTTCTGACTGAATGATATGTCATGAGAGATGCTGCCGTCATTCGATGATATTGTCACGATACCCTCCCTGTCCGAATCGGTATAGTTCGGTTCGGCTGAGACAAGAACAGTGGCTTCGGTATATGCCTTGGTCTCGATTACTGACAGCCATGTGGCTTTGGACTCGACAACAAATGGAATATTGTGATGAAGACAGACCTTGACTGTCTCCCCGTCCGGATCGACATCATAAGAATCGGCATCCATGTCCACTGCATTCTGCTGTTTCTGAATCACCTTGACTTCCTGGACAAGGTTGTTCTTTGTATCTGTGAATACAATCTGACCGATCCTTTCATCATTCGAGCTGTTCGGAAGCACGGAGAAAGTATATGTCTGTGTGGACAATGCCTTCGTCGCAATGAGCTTTATCCAGTCTGATGACGTCACCTGGAGCTTTCCGTCTTCATTGAACTGAGCTTCAATGTCAAACGTACCTCCGGCCTGTGAGACCACTTTCTCTGTCGTTGACAGAATTATCGCGAGGTTTGCAGATTGAGTAACACTGATGAATTCACTCAATTCTGCACACATAATTGTGATGGTGCATTCCCTTTCTCCATAGGTGAAATTCCTGTCGCATGATACCGTCAGGCTGACAGCCTCGCTTTCAGTCAGATTGCCGCTTGTCGATGACACATGGCACCATGAGTCTTCGACACTTATCTTCCAGTTCTTGTTGGCCACGAATGTCAATGTCTTTTCTCCACCTTCCTCGTTGAAGGAAAGTGCGGATGACTTGACATTGAGGGCTGTTGCCTCCTCTGGTTTCTGGCAAGAGGCAATGGAAAACGTCAGTATCGAAATGAATGAAAATATTGTAAAGAGATGTTTCATGGATTCTGTATTTATGATTTAATCATCAGCGCTGGTCTTTCCTGAGCTTGTCGAGGAGCAATTCCAGCTCAGCTATGTCTCTGACAAGAACTTCACGCTGTCTGGGGCCGACCTGTGGACCTACGATACCGGCATTCTCTAGCTTATCCATAACCATTCCGGCCTTGGCATACCCCAGTCCCAGTCTTCTCTGCAGGTCCGAAGTGGACCCTCTTCTGGATACGACCACCAGTCTTGCCGCATCCTCGAACATACTGTCAACCGTTATGGCCTTCCTGCTTTCCTTTACATCTTCGTGAGGAAGCAGCCCGGCAATCTGGGACACAAGGATATCCCATCCATGATATTCATCCCAAAGCTCATTGTACAGTTCCTTCATCCTCTCCTCTGCAGCATCATTCTCCAGGGTAACCTTGTCGACATCATCATACAGTCTGTCGATCTTGTCTGCGAAGAGTTTTGCCAGGCTTATTCTTTCGGACCGGTATCTCCTGTGATGTCTGTATGACAAGGCGAATATCGTCCCGAAGATAAGGCATGCCACGAACGTCGACAGCCATTCATGTGTATCCGCTGATATCTCTGCCAGAATAGCAAGAACCGCTATGGACAACGATATCCATCCGGCTGCACTGAAGACGATGTCAAGAAGTCTCTTGCCTGACATGTCGGCCTCCTCCCTGCTCTTTTCGGCAGCCTTCTTCACGAGGGCTATGTCTTTTTGCTTGCTCTTAATCGTCCTGTTGTCGACCGTCTTGTACGCATCGAGATACCTTTTCCAACAGGAATCATCATATGCCTTCTCAAATGGCTTGAGTGAGCCGGCAAGAGAGGATGCCTCGTCTATGATCGACTGCGCATATTCCTTATCCTGAATGTCTTCTAGACCACGGACTGATTCCTCGGCGAGAGCCTTGATAGGTTCGATGAACAATGAAGACAGGAACAGACGGACATTCGTGTTGTCTGGTTCCTTTATCTTTGCCAGGGCCTGTCTGAGGTTGAACACGAGGTTCTTGTAATAGCGGACCTTCTCCTGCCTCTCCAGTTCCTTTATCTGGTTCTTGAGTATCTGATTCGTCGCAGCAGTATTCGATGCCACCTCACTGCGCAGCCTTTCCAACTGCTCACACTGCGCATACTGTGCAATCAGCGACTGTCTGTTCAGTTCGCTGATCTTCGCAAGCGAGTAAGTCTGATACAGGGATATGATCTGTCTTGTGTTCATTCAGATAATTTATAGGTCCAGATTATACAAATAAAAGAGAACAAATATAGCACATTTTTCTTGAACAGAGAATCCATGATCCAGCTAACTAACTATTATTGTTATCATTTCCATCCAGGGTTCAATCCTGTAAGACAGTTATATTCGAATTATTATATAATTGTCTAATGTAGAACTTTTCCTTATCAGTGTACTTTCTTATGTTGCTGTTATTTAATGTTTCTACGTTATTTATCGATATAAACGTTGTCGTTATCAATACAATCAACGCATTCCAAAGATGCTTCAAGGTCATTAATAAGCATCTGAACTAGACCCATAGGTCCGTCAATATCATATCCGTCATCGGGATCACCATACTCCAGTATGTCAAAAGAAAAGACAGTATTCTTGCTCATAAGAGTCAGAAGAAATCTTTCAGAGTCTCCATCCCAACAGAGATGGAACAGTTCTCTATGATCAATCCTTCCAGCGATGAAAGCAACGTCTGTCTCCTTCTTAATGCAATTATGAATGAAATCTTTCACCTGTTTACGAAGCGTCTTGATGTCCGTATAAACCGGGACAGACAGCAGTCCTGGAATAGAGGTCTCAGCAGCTATAATGTCGTCAATGCCCGACACTATATGAATACCATCCTGATATTCCAGATAACCTTGGACTTCATTGCTGTATGATCTAGGTTTAGCAAAGAGTTCTGCTATCCCTACCCCCAGCACGCCGGCAACAGCTTCAAGTCTGGAAAGAGTCGGATTGCCTTTAAGTGAATATGCAAGATTTGCCTAGTTTACCCCCGTCTTGGCAGCGAGGTCGCTCATTCGCATACCACGTTGTTTACATAGTTCTTCGATTCTTAGATTCATAGCAGTTTTCTTAATGCCGGCAAACATGGTAATATATTACTAATTCAGCAAACATTCTTTTGATAAATTACTATTTTTGAAGATTAATTTCATAGCTCGTGTAAATTTTACACATTTTGTTTGCAGGGTTGAATTATGCTGTTTACCTTTGCGGTGTACTTTTAACACAGATTCAAAATGAAAGAGAAAAAATATTGCTACAAATACCCTCACCCGGCTGTCACGACAGACTGCGTGATATTCGGTTTCGACGGCAGAGAACTACAGGTACTGCTCATTGAAAGAGGCATTGAACCATTCAAAGGGAAATGGGCATTTCCAGGCGGATTCCTGAAGATGGATGAAACAGCCAGGGAAGGAGCTTTGCGTGAGTTGAAAGAAGAGACAGGTATTGAGAATGCCTACATAGAACAGTTCAACACCTATTCGGACCCGTGGCGTGATCCAAGGGAGAGAGTCATCACCATTGCTCATTACGCTCTCGTGCGTATACAGGAAGTAAAAGGAGGCGATGATGCGGCAAAAGCCCAGTGGTTCCCTATTGACAAAGTCCCACAGCTAGCCTTTGACCACGACAAGATTCTTCGCGATGCAATGAGGAAACTTAGAGAGAGAATCCATTTCGAGCCTATAGGATTTGAGCTTCTCCCTGAAAAGTTCACAATGAAAGAGCTTCAGATACTGTACGAATCAATCCTGGGTGTCAAATTCGATCGTCGCAACTTTGCCAAGAAGATGATGCACTACGAACTGCTGAACCAGCTTGATGAGACTGTCAGACCGACCGCAAAACGGGATGCCCTACTCTACTCATTCAACAAGGAGAACTACGAGCTCTTCAAGAAGAAGGGCTTCCAAATGGAATTCTAAACGAAATAATTCATTTCAAAATGGTTAGATTAAAACATACAGAAGATTTGAGTTTGCCTCGTTCTGCACGTTCATATATTGACAGTTGTGCAACAGAGTTTTATGATACAGATGACAACACCAAAATTGCCGAAATAGCTTATCGGTTGAAGCGTGGCGCAGACCTTTTGTCCATTTTCATTGAAGACATTAGGCAGCATATGGGACATCCTGCTTATGGAGCTTATGAAGACATTGCCAAGAGCAGCATTGCCAGTTATATAGATATTCTACGTTCCGGAAGGAAATGCAGTCTGGCAACAAGTTATCTAGCAGATAGAATGAAGTTCCCTGCACTGTTTCGGCTGCTGACCGAAGAAATTCAATATCGTTATTGGGAGCAGCCTGTATATGACCAGAACATTGACTCAGAAATGGTCGAATGCCATTTCGATAACGTCCGCTATGACTACAATGAGATAGCAACCCGATTTAAGGATGCCCCCAATGCGAAACGCGAATTCTTCAAATATGTTTCCACATCGAAGGAAACACTTCGCAACATTGATGTGGATGAAAGCAGTATCAGACTGAAAAACGGATGGGCACTGCTTGCTAACAAAATGTATGGTTACGCCCTATGGTCAGAGGAAAAGGAAGACCAGAGAATATACCCAGGCGATGCCACTATTCTCCATGCATTCAACGAAAAGAATAAGCCAGAGTACCAATTTAGGACAGAAGTGCCTCCGATGCCATTTTCCGGCAATCTGCTCAGGGCAAAGGTGATCATACTCACTTTAAATCCCGGTTACGTTGAAGAGATAAATAAAGACCTGTGCTTAAAAATGGAAGCAGACAAGAAGGAACAATTGCTTCATCTGATGAGGAAAGCTCTGACTTTGAACGGATACGGCATATACGACCACACAGACTGTTCCAGAGATCAGGGAGCACACTATTGGGAAAAAGCCTTTGCTAATCTTGCCATAGATGCATACGGCAGTCCATCCAGCGAAAAGTGCCACCCCATCTACGACGACATCGCTTTCTTCCAACTGATAGGCTACCACTCTGTCAAATTCAAGGATTCAGCCGAAATCAAGCATCTGCCTTCAACAATATTCACAAAACTGCTGTTCAAGTATCTGGCCACCAAGACAGACAAGACTTTCCTTATATTACGTTCGGAAGAGCTCTGGAAAGAAACAATAGGCGAAGACTTGTGGGGGCAGCTTGACGCCAATGGACGCATCATCACCAAAGGACACAAGGGAATGTCACAGCACATCACGCGGGGCAATATAAAGAAGGATAACGGATATGATAAACTAATAACTATACTGAAGAAATATGAGCAGAAACAGAACTGAAAACCCCAACATCGCATCAGACAGGATTGACATACTTGAGAATAAAGAGATTTTCGTGTTCGGAAGCAATCTCGCAGGCCATCATGGTGGCGGTGCGGCAAGGGCAGCAAACATAAAATTCGGCGCGGAATGGGGTGTCGGTGTCGGACTGACAGGTCGATCCTATGCCATTCCAACTATGCAGGGAGGAGTTGAAACCATCAAGCCGTATGTCGATGAATTCATCCGGTTCGCACAGGCAAATCCTGAATTGAAATTTCTTGTCACCCGAATCGGCTGCGGCATAGCCGGCTTCAGGGACGAAGAAATCGCACCATTATTCCATAAAGCCTTGCAAATATCCAACATATATCTGCCCGAAACGTTCTATGACATTTTACAAAGCCACAACCCAAAGATATGATAACAGACATCAACATAAAAGTCCGAGCAGACCTACAAGAGGAAGCTTTTGGCACAATGGAGAACGCTCAGGAATATGTGGACACTGAGCCAGGCAAATACTTTCACGTCATTATCACCGCCAAATTCACACGGGATTTTGAAGGAAAGTTAAGGTTTGAAATATCCCATAAAAGAAGCGGTTTCATGAAGTATGTAAATGTCAATAATCCTCCGAAAGGTATGCTTGCCCAACTTGAGCCAGACGATATAATGTGCTTCGGATCACCTGGAATACGTATCAGCAGGCTGCTTGGACAGAATTATAGACCACCACTCGTACAGCGTGATTATGTTGATGTGAAACTATATCTAGACAACAAAGAAATTGAAAGCAAATCCTTCGCCATAAGAGGTAGCTTTTCGTGACCGAAAAAAAATTCTGACAATCGCTGAAACAACCTCAGTTTACTTTTCGATTTTTCAATACGAAAGTTAAGATTTTGGCTTATAATGACAAAGCATTTCATTTCTTGGGTTCATTCACTTGGGCCACAATTCTTTCCAGCGCTTCCTGGTGTTTCTTCACCAGTTCTGTATGCTGGCCTTTCTTGCCGCGCTCAATGTTATGCTTCAGGTCATTGATCTTGACATTGATGGCCAGGCGGCAGCCGGAGTGGATAATCCGGCTTATGTACGCGTTGTAGTTTTCGTGATACTTCTCGTGCGTAAGTATGGCAATGGCCCGGGTGACTTCCTCAGAGAATCCTTCCCTCATCAGGTCCTCCACCTCCCATTTGCTGTCTTCAACGACATCGTGGAGAAAACCGACTATCTTCTCATCATTCGTCTTTCCGGCCATACCTACGGCCAGGGCGTGGAGGAGAGCAGGCTTGCCGTCCAGATCCCGCTCACCGGCGAAGACTTGCGTGGCAATCTCTACCGCCTCATCAATGCCGGAGACAAAGTACCGGCGCAGCTGGTCGAATGACCAATGCTGTCCCTCGCCGAAATGTTGGAGGCCTTCCATCACTTCCATAATTGTCAGGCATTTGAAATATCTCTTCAAGTTTTTCATAGGCACCTGGAACCACAACCCGCTACCACCTTCCGGGCCGGGAGTTCTGTCCACAAAGAATACAGGCAGATTCAGATCCGAACCATCAAAAGAGACAAAGGTCTCGCAGATCATCAAGCCCCTGGGCGGATAGTGACCTTCATCGTCGATGGCTTCAACCTCTACTGCCTTAATAGTAATCTTCTCGAAGTAGATGTCGCAGTCAAGCACATCCATCAGCTCGCCGATATAACCTTGCTGCACCCAGTCCTGAACGCTTTCCTTTGTTGCATCCATTACATAGTCCAGGAATCCAGGAGTAGCATTCTTATCTTCCTTGAAACCATACTCTTCCATCTCGCCAATTCTTGAGGGGTGAATAGAGCCGAGCAGCACCTTGTACTTGGGCTGGCTATCGCTGGACTTCACGTAGAAATCCGCAAATAAATCGTACATCATACGTTTTTTTGTTTTGCTACCTTGGCGGTCTCAAAACCAAATTTGCTGCCTGCGCGCTTGGCAGCTTTTCGGGTTATGGCCCCGCTGCCGGTATGTTAATAAAATGGAAATTATTCTGAGGAGGAGAACCCTCACTCATTTTCTATGCGAATATAGTAAAAATCATTCTGAAATCCTAATTTTTCTTTCTGTTCACGCTCTCCAAATCGTCCACACCTCCGTGGACGTGGACGCGGACAGTATATAGAATAAAAACTGTATCTTGTCATCAAAGATCAGAATATGCCGATAAGACATACAGAGAAAGAGACCGCAGACAAAGTGATGGCGGCTCTGAAGAATCCATCCCGCCTGTTCAAGAGCAGCGTCATAAACTGGGCAGGCACAACCATTGACACGGATGTGCCGTATGTTGAAGTGATATCCAGGATCCTGCTCGACAACCTTGAGATTCTAGAATCGATTCCGTGTATAAGGAGGAGTCTCCAATACAGGACACAAGGACATGACGGAATCTTTGACGCCTCCAGTAACAGGAAGGAAGAGATCGTTGGAATGATTCTGTTCAACCAGAAGACAGTTTCACCCGACTATGGAGAAGTCCTGGACTATCAGATACCACTCAAGGCAAACGGTAGGGACAAGGTCGGATTCAAGGCATTCGACCTGCTTTCATATGACAAGGTCAGGAACACTGCATGGATCCTGGAGCTGAAGGTTTCCGATAACGAGAACGACTCGCTCCTTCACAGCGTCCTCGAGGCATACACTTATCTGAATACCGTCCACAGGGAAAAGCTCCTTGACGACTTTTCGCTGAATACTTCCGCGGAGCTGAAGGCCGCCGTCCTCTCCATCGAAGGCGACAGAAGGCACAGGGAATACAAGGCGCTCGACTCTATGCCATTTCTTAAGCAACTCATATCGAGACTTATGATAGAAGTGTTCTTCCTTTCGAGGGAACCCGCTTTTTAATCATTAGTTATTTCATATAACAATGATTCGTTAAATATTTAACAATTATATAATTTTCAATTACTTACGCATACAATAGCCCGTTTTCGGGTAGCTTTACAGCACCTCGCAGACGGCATAGAACAAAGCCGAAAAAAGTGTTAAAAAAGATGAAAATAACGCTTGAAAAATTTGGATAAGTGCTTGATTTTCAGTAACTTAGAGTTACCACACTTTAGGTTACAAGACATGAAAATCAAGCCCCTTATCCAGCTCAGAGAGATGATTTCGAAAGCCCTCTCCGGCCAGACAAATTTAAGCAAATCTTTTCAATCTTTCTTCATCGAGACCATGGAACTTATTCTCACACATACAGGACG
>CAMEWE010000035.1:0-12510 GCA_945939695.1 uncultured Bacteroidales bacterium | reverse complement strand
CAGCAAAACTAATGAAGATATTTTTTCCTGAGTTCTTCGGGGAATTTTTCAATTGCGTAACGGAGCATAGTACGGGGCATGCTGCTGTGGCGAGGTTCAAGAAATGCAACAAGGGCCTCGAGGTTCCTTTTGCCTGCTTCGCGCAGAAGCCAGCCTACCGCCTTATGAATTAGGTCATGAGGGTGGTGGAGAAGTATGTCTGCAATGGCAAAGGTGTCTTCAATCTGACCATTGCGCACGAATGTCATCGTGCTCACCATCCCTATCCTTTGCTCCCATATGCTTTTCCCGTTTGCAGCCATCTCGTATAGCAGGGTCCTGTCTTTATCGAGGAGCCATACTCCTAGCAAGGGGGAACAACTCAAATCGACAAGGTCCCAGTTGTTGATATGCTCCGTATGCGAAAGATAGAAATCCACGCATTGCTTCTGCAAAGCGGGATCTTTCTTGGAATGTGAGAAAATTTCCACAAGGCATAGCAACGCCGACAAGCGGATTTCGTGGTATTCGGATCTTATGGCTTCTTCCAATTCCCTGAAATCAAGCTGCTTCCACACGGTCTTGACCACTCCCCTGGTGAAAGGTACCTTGATTCCCAGGAAGCGGTCCCCTTCTCCGTACTGCCCCTTGCCGGTCTTGAAGAAACGGGACAGGCCTTCAACCTGGCCGGGATCTGCAAGGGTGAGCATTTCGCGTATAAGTATGTTTTCGCAAGCAACTGTCATAAACGTGCCAGGATGTAGTTCAGAATTGCGTCCTCGCGGGTAAAGTCGTCTATCTGCAAATCGCTGTACTGCGCCACGACTTCACGTTCCACGGTGGTGGTGAGACCAATCACCATAGAGCCGCTGGCTTTCCCCGCCTTGAGTCCGTTGATGCTGTCCTCGAACACGACACTGTGCGCCGCATCGCTGCCGCAGCGCTCCATAGCCTTGAGGAAGCAGTCCGGGTCAGGCTTCGATGCTGCAAAATCCTCGCTGGTAAGGATGTAATCAAAGCATTCCTTCAACTCCGGATGGATTTTGTATACACTGTTCATCTTGGGCAGGTTGGAACTCGTAACGATTGCCGTCCTGAAACCTGCGGCACGAGCCTTGCTGACGAACTTCATCACTCCAGGGATATACGGATATTGCATATTTGCCTCATACTCATCAAGTTTCGCGACCAGTTCATCCTGCATCTCCTTGCTGTCAGCGAAATGTGTCGCAAGTATTGATGTCAGGGTGCTTCCTTTTATACTGTCTCCGAAATGTTCCACTCCGAGAAATTCCAAACCCATGCGATCCCAGAAAATCGAATAATCGTGCTCTGAATCGACCACTACTCCGTCAAAATCAAACAATAAGGCATTGTACATACAACTCAAGTTTCGCAAGCAATAAATTGTTCATAAACAAGAGAGTTGTGCAGGCTTGCGAAACTTCAGCTACCGCACCACTCTCCATTTGCACACTACTGCTCAATCCCGTCCCTTTCCGCATCATAATACTTGTCGAAGAGCTTGCGCAGACGCGGTCTGTCATTAAGGATGAGGCGAAACTCTGCGAGTCTGGCCGCGTTGGGAGATTCCGGTATCCAAAGCTTCAGGTACCCGCCTTCGGCGTACTTCTCAGCCATATGTGCGAGCAGGCGCTGCCAATGCCCTTCGCGGTCGAGTTCCGGATAATGCGCCATCCCGAACTGCACGGTGCGCCGTATTATGGTCTCGGCATCGATCTGGCGGTCTGCCTCAGCCACAATGCGACCGTAAATGCTGCGCGGCTCTCGCCCGCCTGAAGCCCTGTGATCCTCCACTGCCTGAGCCATGATCTCTATCTGCGCCTCGTCAAACCACTCCCGCAGTCGCCTGTCGGAACGAAGCAGGCGACCCGACACGAAATGGTGGGTTTTCCTGTCCTCGGCAAGTCCAATGTCGTGGTATGCGGCAATGACATAGACCATATCCATATCCAGGCCGTAATGCTTTGCAAGCTCAAGGCTGCAGCTGATCACATAGTCCACGTGGTCCCTGCGATGTGCCGCATCGAAAGCATCGTAGCGCGGCAGGATTTCACTCTCAATATAATCCTTCAACATAGACTGCAAAAATACATATTTGTTATTTTTTGCACAATAGTGAAAGCTCTCTTGCGTATGAGCCGGACATTTTTTAAATTAGCGTGATTTCCCGAAAGAGGGAGAAATAACGATGAAAAGAGCAATCTTCATATTCATTTATGCGTTCTTGCTGCTCTGCGGCTGCAAGACAGGGAGCCGGGAAGCGGACCGCGTGGCGCTGAAACTGGACCTGTACGACAGCGGCAGCGAAATCTCCCAGGACAAGCCGGACCTCATATACCTAGTCTCAACCAACGTCCTTTCCGCCACCGATTCCGAAGGCAGACCTCAATACATTGCCGCCCTCAACGACACGGACAGGATGTACTTCAAGAAGGAGTTCGACTACGTGAACGCAAACATCTCCCGGGGAGACTTCAACCTCATTGCCCCATATTACCACCAATATACCTTCGAGAGCATACAGCTTGACGAGGAAGACTTCAAGCCTGTGTATAAGCAGGTTACGCAAGAAGTATGCGAGTTCTTCGACTGGTATGTCAGTTCCTGCAACGGGGGCCGCAAGTTCGTTCTCGCAGGCTTCAGCCAAGGTGCAATGCTGGTACTGGAACTGCTTAGACACATGGACAGCGAAGCCTTTTCCAGAATGGCGGCCGCATATATGATAGGCTACCGTCTCAGCGAAGATGACCTGAGGCATCCGCAGGTCAATGCGGCCAGTTGCGCTGACGACAGGCAGGTGGTGATTTCCTTCAATTCCGTGGCGTCAGCGGAAGGGCTGTGGGAACTCGTCAGCGGAGAAGCTGCCTGCTGCATCAATCCGCTCAACTGGAGGACTGATTCCACGCCCGCGCAGTTCAGCTACGACGGCGACACGGGCACGGTCAGGGTGGACCCGGAGCTCAACGTGCTGATGGTGGACATCAATCCCGGGAAATATGAAAGATGGATGCGCGAGAGCCCGGTATTTTCCTTCCTTAACCCCGCCAACCGTCACCACTGGGACCTTATGTTCTATGCCCGAGAAATCCACGACAATGCGCTCCTGCGCGTCCAAAAGCAATAAATCAGGTTTGACGGGAAAGATTACATCAGGCAAGAACACATCAGCAAAAATGCATCAGGCAATAACACATAAACAAATGACTACAAACAATAACATAGCGATATGGCCGAAATAAGACAGTTAATCGAGTGCGTTCCCAATTTCAGCGAGGGACGCGACAAGGGCGTGATTCGCCAGATTACGGATACAATAGAACAAAGCGGAGGCGTCAAATTGCTGGACGTGGATCCGGGCGAGGCAACCAACCGCACCGTAGTCACTTTCGTGGGAGAACCGCAAGCCGTGCTCGAAGCGGCATTCAGATCAGTCAAGAAAGCAGCGGAACTCATCGATATGCGCAAGCACCACGGAGCTCATCCCCGTATGGGTGCAACCGATGTGCTTCCGCTTATCCCCGTAAGCGGCATAAGTCTGGAGGAATGCGCGAAGCTCGCACGCCAGCTCGCAAAGCGAATCGCAGACGAACTGGCAATACCATGCTACTGCTACGAAGCTGCCGCATTCACTCCCGAGCGCAAGAACCTCGCCGTATGCCGAGAAGGTGAATATGAGGCACTTGCAGAGAAACTTTCCACCCCGGGCAAAGAGCCTGATTTCGGTGCACGCGCCCTGGATGAAGATCTTGCACGCAGCGGCTGTACGGCAGTTGGTGCCAGGGATTTCCTCATTGCGGTGAATTTCAACCTCAATACCACTTCCACCCGAAGAGCCAATGCGATAGCCTTCGACGTGCGCGAAAAAGGACGTCCTCAGCGCGAGGGCGGGAGCGTGGTCGGGAAGCCGGTACTCGATGCCGAAGGCAAGCCGCTGATGATTCCTGGCACGCTCAAGGGAACCAAGGCAATAGGCTGGTACATAGAAGAATACGGCATTGCCCAGGTTTCGATGAACATCACCGACATCAATCTCACCCCGCTGCACGCAGCATTTGACGAAGTGTGTCGCTGCGCGCAGAATCGCGGCATACGCGTCACCGGCACCGAGATTGTGGGCCTGGTCCCTGAACGCACCCTCATCGAAGCGGGGAAGTATTTCCTGCGCAAGCAGCAGAGATCCTGCGGCATTCCAAAGGAGGATATACTGAAAGTTGCAATCAAGTCAATGGGACTCGACGATCTCAAAGCTTTCGATCCGAAGGAGAAGGTAATTGAGTATATGATTGACTCCGAATGCAGTACAAAGCTCACCTCTCTGAGCGTAAAGGGTTTCGCCGACGAGACGGCACGCGAATCCCCTGCCCCGGGCGGCGGATCTGTGTCCGCATATATGGGAGCGATGGGTGCAGCTTTGGGCACTATGGTCGCCAACCTCTCCTCCCACAAAGCAGGCTGGGACGAGCGCTGGGAGGAATTCAGTGACTGGGCGGAGAAAGGAATGGAAATCGAACGGGAACTCCTCGCACTGGTGGATGAGGACACCGAAGCCTTCAACAGAATCATGGCCGCCTTCGGCCTTCCCAAGGCAAGTGAGGAAGACAGGAAACTGCGTTCCAAGGCCATTCAGGAAGCAACTCTCTTCGCTGCACAGGTGCCTCTGCGCACTATGAAGACGGCCGGAATGATCTTTCCTCTGTGCCGCGAGATGGTGGAGAAAGGCAATCCCAACAGCGTATCCGATGCTGGTGTAGGTGCTCTTGCAGCAAGGGCGGCAATTTTGGGTGCCGGTCTGAACGTAAAGATCAACGCCTCCTCCCTCAAGGACAAGGAGCAGGCTGCCTCGCTCATAAATGAAGCTGAGCAGCTAATGGCTCTGGCCGTCAAGGAAGAGGCGGCAATACTCGAAATGGTAGAAAAGGTAATCGCAAAATAGACATAGAATGATAAGCAAGGAACAGTTTGCCGCAGAGATACGCGCCGGAATTCCCGACGTGTTGCCTGCCCCGAAACCATACGACAAGGAAATCAACCACGCCCCGAAGCGCAAGGACATACTCAGCGGGGAGGAAAAGAAGCTCGCACTGCGCAACGCGCTCAGATACTTCCCCAAAAAGTTCCACGCCACGCTGGCGCCCGAGTTCGCACAGGAGTTAAAGGACTACGGCCGCATTTATATGTACCGCTTCCGTCCCGACTATGACATGTATGCCCGCCCAATCGACGAATACCCGCACAAATCGCGTCAGGCGGCTGCAATCATGTTGATGATACAGAACAACCTCGACCCGGCAGTCGCCCAGCACCCTCACGAACTCATCACCTACGGCGGCAACGGAGCAGTGTTCCAGAACTGGGCGCAATACCGCCTTGCGATGAAGTACCTCAGCGAGATGAGCGACGAGCAGACCCTGGTGATGTACTCCGGACACCCGCTCGGGCTTTTCCCGTCCCACAGGAACGCTCCAAGGGTGGTAGTCACCAACGGAATGGTGATTCCAAACTACTCCAAACCGGATGATTGGGAAAGACTCAATTCCCTGGGAGTCAGCCAGTACGGGCAGATGACCGCGGGCTCCTATATGTACATAGGTCCTCAGGGCATAGTCCACGGCACCACCATCACGGTACTCAACGCCGCACGCAAGAGACTCAATTCCGGCTCGGGAAGCAAGGATCTGGGCGGAATGCTCTTCGTATCTTCCGGTCTGGGCGGAATGTCCGGTGCCCAGCCTAAGGCAGGCAACATAGCGGGAGTGGTGAGCGTGGTGGCTGAAATCAACCCCAAGGCAGCACAGAAACGCTATGACCAGGGTTGGGTGGACGAACTGCACTGCAATCTGGATGAACTCATTCCAGCAATCCGCAGCGCCGTGGAGCAGAAGAAGACGGTATCCATGGCCTATGTAGGCAATGTGGTAGATCTGTGGGAAAGGCTTGCAGACGAAGACATAAGGGTGGATCTGGGAAGCGACCAGACCTCCCTGCACAATCCTTGGGCAGGAGGCTATTACCCTGCTGGAATGAGTCTGGAAGAATCAAAGGCTATGATGGCTGAAAAGCCTGAGCTCTTCAGGGAGAAGGTCCAGGAGTCGCTCCGGCGTCAGGTGGCAGCGATTAATCGCTTGACTGACAAGGGAATGTACTTCTTCGACTATGGCAATGCCTTCCTTCTCCAGTCCAAGCGGGCAGGAGCGGATGTATGCAAGGCGGACGGTTCTTTCCGCTATCCTTCCTATGTGCAGGACATTATGGGGCCTATGTTTTTTGACTATGGCTTCGGCCCTTTCCGCTGGGTTTGCACTTCCGGCAAGCCTGAGGACCTTGCTGCAACTGACCGCATTGCGGCGGAGGTGATGGAAGGAATCATGGCAGAGGCTCCCGAGGAGATAAAAGGCCAGATGGCGGACAACATACACTGGATCAGGGAAGCCGGCAAAAACAGGCTTGTCGTGGGATCCCAGGCCAGGATACTGTACGCCGACGCGGAGGGCAGGAGTAAAATCGCCCTTGCGTTCAACGAAGCGATCAGGAAGGGCGAAATCACCGCCCCGATAGTGCTGGGACGCGACCACCACGACGTGTCCGGCACAGACTCCCCTTTCCGTGAGACCAGCAACATATACGACGGATCACAATTCTGCGCCGACATGGCAATTCAGAACGTAATCGGAGACTCCTTCCGCGGTGCCACCTGGGTATCCATACACAACGGAGGAGGTGTAGGCTGGGGTGAGGTCATCAACGGAGGTTTCGGTATGGTGATTGACGGAGGAGAAGATAGCGACCGCCATATTCGGGAGATGCTCTTCTGGGATGTCAACAACGGAATTGCCCGCCGCAGCTGGGCCCGCAACGAGGGCTCTGTGCGAAGCATAGAAAGGGAGATGAAAAGGTCTCCGGGTCTGAAAGTAACACTCCCGAATTTTGTTGACGAAGAGATTTTAGACAGCATCAATTTTTAGTTCAAGCACTTGAATATTATGAAAATACACAAAATATCATCCGAGCACCTCTCCATCTCTCAAATAAGCGAGATCATCAAGGGAAATTACAGGCTCGAACTCAGCGAGGAGGCCCGCGAACGCATACGGCATTGCCGCGAATATCTCGACAACAAGATCTCAACCGACACTAAACCCGTCTATGGAGTGACCACCGGTTTCGGTTCTCTCTGCAACGTCTCCATAGGAAAAGACAACCTTGCCCAGCTTCAGGTCAACCTCATAATGTCCCACGCCTGCGGCACAGGTGACAGGGTTCCGAACGAAATAGTGAAGATCATGTTGCTGCTCAAAATCCAGAGCCTCAGCTATGGCTACTCCGGCTGCAAGCTTGACACTGTTGAGAGGCTGCTTGACTTTTTCAACAACGACATCTACCCTGTGGTATATATGCAGGGTTCACTAGGTGCTTCCGGCGACCTGGTTCCACTTGCCCACCTTTCCCTTCCTCTCATAGGCCTGGGAGAAGTTGAATACAAAGGCAATCTCCTAAGCGGCAAGGATATGCTCAGAAAGATGGGTTGGAAGCCAATACAGCTTGCATCCAAGGAAGGTCTCGCTTTGCTGAACGGCACCCAGAACATGAGCGCTTTCGCAGTCTGGGCTATCATCCGGAGCCGCAGGCTCAACGACTGGGCTGACAAAATCGCTGCAATGTCCCTCGACGCCTATTATGGACTCGTGGAACCATTCACGGACGCCGTACATCAGGTACGTCCCCACAAGGGTCAGATAGACACCGCCGCCCATATGCGGCAGCTTCTCGAAGGCAGCGAAATAGTCCAGAAGCCCAAATCATACGTGCAGGATCCTTATTCCTTCCGCTGCGTGCCTCAGGTCCACGGTGCGGTCAAGGACACTCTCTCATATGTGGAATCCGTGATTGACACTGAAATCAACTCGGCCACGGACAATCCTACAGTATGCCCGGACGATGACATCATCATCTCTGCCGGCAACTTCCACGGGGAGCCTATTGCATTGCCGATGGACTTCCTCGCAATTGCGCTCAGCGAATTGGCGAACATTTCCGAAAGGCGCATCTACAAGCTGGTTTCCGGCACCCGCGGACTTCCAAGCTTCCTGGTTGCGAACCCTGGCGTAAACAGCGGCTTCATGATTACCCAGTACACCGCCGCATCCGTGGTAAGCCTCAACAAGAGCCTTTGCAATCCCGCATCCGTGGACAGCATACCTTCCTGCCAGGGTCAGGAAGACCACGTGAGCATGGGTGCAAATGCTGCAATCAAGCTCTACAAGGTTGTGCTCAACACCGAACGCGTGCTCGCAATAGAGCTGTTCAACGCTGCCCAGGCGCTGGAATTCCGCCGTCCGCTGAAGTCCTCTCCGGCCATAGAGGAGATCTTCAACGAATACCGCAAGAGCGTGCCTTTCATCATCAATGATGAGGTAATGTACCCTTATATCAAGAAATCAATCGAATTCCTGAACCGCTGATGCGCACTCTGATTACCGGAATACGTTTCCTCGCAGGCGTGGACCACGATTTCAAGGACAGGCTGCAGGGCGGAGAAATGTCGCGTTTCGAGTGCATTGAGGACGCGTGGCTGCTGGTTGAGGACGGTCGCATCGCCGACTTCGGCCGAATGTCGGAATCCAGCGTGCAGATTGCCGCCGAACGGAGGATTGATGCCGGTGGAGGCAGCGTACTCCCCTGCTGGTGCGACCCCCATACCCATATAGTCTATGCCGGGAGCCGGGAGGGCGAGTTCGTCGACAAGATTCGTGGTCTGAGCTACGCCGAGATTGCAAAGCGCGGAGGAGGCATACTCAACTCCGCCGACCTTCTGCATACGCAGAGCGAGGATGAGATCTACACCCAGGCAGCTTCGCGAGCGAGGGAGATGATACTCAAAGGCAGCGGGTGCATTGAAATCAAGAGCGGTTACGGTCTGAACACGGAAGACGAGCTCAAGATGCTCAGAGTCATACGCCGCTTGCGGGACACCATACCTGCGAGGGTTGTATCCACCTTCCTCGGAGCGCACGCAGTCGGACGCGGGCACAGCAGGGAAAGTTATGTACGCCTGCTGATAGACGAGATGATTCCTGAAGTCGGCAGACAAGGACTTGCTGATTATATAGACGTGTTCTGCGACACCGGTTTCTTCACCCCTGAAGACACTGCCCGCATATTGGAAGCAGGGGCGAAATGGGGTATGAGGCCAAAAATACACGCAGACGAACTTGACTCCTCCGGCGGAGTGATTGTGGGTGTGGAGCACGAAGCCCTCTCTGTTGACCACCTTGAGAGCATGGCGGATGCCCAAATCGAAACCCTTCGCGGAAGCAGAACCATGCCTACGCTGCTCCCAGGCACCTCATTCTTCCTCAATATGCCTTTCGCTCCTGCCAGGAAGATGATAGACGCCGGACTTGGCGTGGCGCTTGCCAGCGACTACAACCCCGGTTCTACCCCTTCGGGTGATATGAAGTTCGTGATTTCCCTCGCCTGCATAAAACTCAGAATGCTTCCTCAAGAGGCTCTGAATGCTGCTACAATAAATGCAGCCTATGCTATGGGCTTGAGTTCGGAATACGGGTCAATAGCCAGGGGAAAAGTAGCCAACTTCTTTATAACCAGGCCAATACCATCGCTCGAATACATTCCTTACGCATACACCAGTCCCTTGATCGGAAAGGTGTTCCTCAAAGGTGAGGAATTCAAAGCCTAGTGTTCGAGCAGTTTGCTCACCAGAGTGCCCAACAGAGGCACGCGGGTCCAGGAGTATGGCATATACCTGAAAGGATTGTCTATTCGTGGACTTGACTTGAGTATGGATTTGTAGTGGGTAAAGGCATCGAAGCTCTTCTTCCCATGATATGAGCCCATACCGGAATTGCCTACGCCTCCGAATGGCAGGTTCTTGCCCACGAAGTGCAGTATGGTGTCGTTGATGCAGGCTCCACCGGAACTTGTCCTGCGCATCACCGTCTTTCCTGAGCGGCCGAAATAGTAGAGGGCGAGCGGCTTTTCCCCGGCATTGACGAGGTCCAGAGCCTCCTCCAGGCTGCCGAACTCCAGCAGGGGCAGCACAGGTCCGAAGATCTCTTCCCGCATTATGGGAGCATCAGGACCTGAAGGACGCACCAGGGTCGGAGCTATGAACCTCTCGTCAGCATCCCTCTCCCCACCGAAAATGATACGGCTGTCGTCTATATAGGAACACACACGTGAGTATGCCTTTTCACTCACCATACGCACATAGTGGGGCGAAGACTTGGGATCATCCCCCAGCAGGGTTTCGAAGGCAGCCTTGAGTTCGCTGACGAATTCTTCGCATATATCCTTGTGTACCAGAAGATAGTCTGGGGCTACGCAAGTCTGGCCTGCGTTCAGCAGCTTCCCCCAGGCAATGCGGCGCGCGGCAGTTTCCAGACGGGCATCCCTGTCCACAATGCAGGGGCTCTTGCCACCGAGTTCCAGCACCACCGGGGTGAGATTCTTCGAGGCTGCCTGCATCACCACCTTCCCAAGAGCCGGACTGCCTGTAAAGAAAATGCAATCCCAGCGCTGCTCGAGAAGAGCAGTGTTCACCTTCCTGTCACCTTCGAAAATTGTCACAAGTTCCTCCGGGAAGCTGTCCCGGATCATATCGCTCAAAGCCCTGCTGACATTCGGAACATAAGGTGAGGGCTTCAGACATACGGTGCATCCGGCTGCAAGTGCAGCAGCAAGCGGATTGAGAAGCAACTGCACGGGATAGTTCCAGGGAGCAATCACCAGCACGCAGCCAAGCGGCTCAGGCAGGATGCGGGAGCAGGAATTGAAGAGTTTAAGAGGAGTGGCGACTCTGCGTTCAGCCGCCCAGCGGTCAATATGCCGGAGCTGGTGGCGTGTTTCGGCTATGACTATGCTGAGTTCGGTCATATATGCCTCCTCCCTGGATTTGTGGAGGTCTTTCCAAAGGGCATCGTAAAGGGCATCAGACCACTTGTCCAAAGCGGAAAGCAGGGCCTTCAGGCTCTGTTTCCTGGACTTCGGATCCATCGTGGCTCCGCTTGAGAAATATCTTCTCTGAGCCTCCGTTCTTTCCTTCACTGATTCCATTACTTGCAGGTCATTATTTCAAGAACAAGCCTGTCCGTCTCGTTCATACCGTCTCGGCCTATCCTCGTGAGATTGTGTATGGACTTGTCCACATCATCGTCAATGATGCCTTCCACGCTGCTGACGCACTCGTGTTCCATTGCCATCATTGCCGAGAGCACTGCCGTAGACACGCCGCTGGTCAGTTTCATTGCGCAACTCGGTTTGGCTCCGTCGCAAATCATTCCGGTAAGATTGGCTATCATATTCTTCACGGCATAGGTAATCTCCCGGTATCCGCCTCCCATAAGGTAGGTGATGCCGCAACTGGATCCAGTTGACGCCACGACGCAGCCACAGAGGGCCGAAAGGCGTCCAAGGCTCTGCTTGATATAGATTGCAGTGAGGTGGCTGAGAACAAGTGCGCGGGTCATCTGCTCCAGTCCGGCCCCGTTTTCCTCCGCATATACGACCACCGGCAGAGTGGCGGCTATACCCTGGTTTCCCGAGCCGGAATTGCTCATTACCGGTATCATAGCCCCCGCCATACGGGCATCGCAGGCTGCGGATGTATATGAAAGCATACGGGAGAAAATGCTGTCGCCCATAGTCTGCTGCTCCAGCTCGCGCTTCAGTATCTTGCCCAGTTTGTGGCCGTATTCCCCCTGGAATGAGGCTTCTGCAGCAGCCTTGTTGAGCCTGCGGGCTTCGAGTATGAACTCGATCTCCTCGAGGGGAGTTGTAGTCGCAAATTCCCATACAGTACTCAGATTCAGCTCGGGACAGAGTTCATCCCCATCCTCGCTCCCGCTCTTCTCGCCACGCCTGTCCAGGAGGAGTTCGTCTCCCCTTCTCAGGAAGATGAAGTTCGTATGTCCTCCGGCTATTATTGCGCAAGCACTCTTGTCCCGGGTGCGGACTTCCACCTCCACGTAGAGCTTTTCGCTTATGCCCTCCTTAAGGCTTATCTTCACGCGCCTGTCTTCAATGAAAGCCTTTGCCCGCTCCACATCCTCCCGTGTAATGTCTTTCAGGACTTCGAGCCCGTATCCGGAATTTCCCGCAAGGGCTCCAAGAGCAACGGCTATGGGAAGGCCGGTCATTCCCGTGCCGGGGATGCCTACTCCCATAGCATTCTTGAGTATGTTTGCGCTCAGAAGTACGTTCACTGTCTCCGGCTCGCCATCCAGTAGTTCGGACGCCCTGGAGGTGCAAAGGGCAACTGCAACCGGTTCAGTGCATCCTATGGCGGGAACGACCTCCCGCTTGATCAGGGCCACTATGGCCTTTCTATCTTTTTCAGGCAGCATATTCTATTCATAACTCAAGTTTCGCAAGTGATAACTTATTATGGTCCTGAAGGTTGTGCCGCTTGCGAAACTTCTTCCCCACGCACATTACCCTGTTAACGAGGACCCATCCCTAAATCCCTTCCCCCGGGGAAGGGACTTACTA
>CAMEWE010000034.1:0-12768 GCA_945939695.1 uncultured Bacteroidales bacterium | reverse complement strand
TTTGTGCGCGGGATGAGAGTCGAACTCACACGTCGCAATTGACACTAGCTCCTGAAACTAGCGCGTCTACCATTTCGCCACCCGCGCCCGGTCATTCTGATGAAATGGATTGCAAATATACAAAATTTCTTGATATTCTAAAAAATAAACGATAAACCCAGCAATATATCCGCAGGCAGAAGGAATATTTTACCACCTTCTCCCACCTTCTTCCCACAGGAAGGGCAAGCATAGCTAGTATAGCTGTCATAGCCTGTCCATAGTTCCAGACCGAAATCAAAATTCAGAAAAGGAGCGAGCATAAATGTGTACCCGCCTCCGAAACTACCTCCGAAACGGTCGCCCTCGGTGGTAACGGCAGATACCAATCCTCCACTGTTGTACTCCTGATATTTCACGGCAGCGGACAGCCACCAGCCCGAAAAGATATGCCAAGGCCAATATCGTGCACCGGCGCTGATGCTGCGCTGACGGTGCTGGAGCAGGCTCTCTTCTTTCTTGTAGGTAAAAGGATTGTATTTCAAGTCAGCATTCAGGCTCCAATGACGGGAAACGCCATAAGACGCAGAGAAGTTAAGGGTACCAAGCTCGGCATAATCAGCCAGATTGGTGGAGAGGGCGAATTCCTGCCCCGATGCCATAGGTTCCGCTACTGCCAGCAACAGCGGAATCAGTAGAGTTAGAAGTCTTTTCATATCAGTTATACCTTGAAAATGCCTGGTTAATAGCCGTCTTATACTGTGGGTACATACTCAGCATCTTCTTTTTGAGGATTTCCCTGTCGATTATGTCCGTACCGAGAACTCCATAAATGCGGTACTTGTCCAGGCCCTTTTCATCCAGCTGGAGGAAGATCTGTGGATGGAACCAATAGTCCAATCCGAAGTTTCTCGGATTTGAGGTATAGCGCTCGCTGTAGAGCTTGCTCTGCATATAGTAAGCCCACATCTCCCCTACTTCACAGTAACCCGCATTGTCTCCTGTCCCGGAGCCATAAGTCACAAAGCCTGAAGATATGAAGGAACTTATGATGTATTCTATATACTTGTCCCAGTATTTGTTGCCGACAATCATATAATGACTGGCGTGAGCCATTTCGTGGACGGTAACACCATAGATGTCAGCATAGCTGCGGCACTCTGACAGACCTATGGTCACGTCCGGCAGGAAAAGCTTCAGGATGAAGCTGTATTCTTTGAGGTATTCGGCGATTTTGCTGTTGTCAACCATAGCCCCCTGCTGCATCATCACGGCACTGCTGGTAGCCATCTTTTGAAACAGCCATATACGAAGATTGGCTGGAGGAGTGCGCATTGTACCAATATCGCTTTTGCATTTGGAATAATAATCGTCCGCGGCATTGTTGACTGCGCAACGGGTAAAAAGCTTGGTCTCGGAAGAAGAATCTATGGTATAGTCCACACCTGAGGCGGGATGCTTCCCCAAGGAAGAGGAGGAGGCAGGAGAGACAATCAGATTGAAGCCTATTGCGAAGCCGTTCCGGTTCTTGAAAACCAGACGATAACGGAGCTTGGAATTGAAACTGCGGTTCATTACGTACTGGCCTTCATCATCGGTAAAGGCATTGTCAAACTTTACGAAAGTGTTGCAGGACACCTTGACGCCTTTGACCCCGATGGCTTCACTGCTGAAATCAGGGTCTTTGATGACAATTCTGCCTTTGGGTACTTCCCCACCCTCTTTTGCCTTGGATGCTGGGCTTAGCATTGCCTCGTTGCCGCTTATACGGTAAGCCTCCCTCTCGACGGCATTCCAATCCACCCAATCTGCCTTTGTGGGCTTATTCTCGTGGATGAAACATTCGTCCAGAACCTCGTAATGTATATCCTCGGGAAAGTCGAAGTCCACCGGTACTACCGTGTATTGCCATGTGATCCTGTCATCCCCTATTTCAGGGTCTTGGTAGTAATCACCCTCCTTCAGTATTTCATAATCAACAGGATGGTCCAGAAGAGTCAGTCCCAAAGAGCATAAGCGCTCATATTCATACTCATCCTGAGGCAGGAAACGCACATAGTAGTCCGTAGCTTCTATCGGGACTCTGTCCGCCTTGGAGGCATATAGAGTATTCAATGCCTTAGTGACATTTTCCACAGAATAGGGGTCCTCCAGCTTATCCCCAAGAACGATCATACCGTGACCGTCAGCCTCACCTACAATGTCCACATGTTCAGAAGAGCGCCTGAAATCGAAGCTCTGGCAGGAGATCAAAAGCAATGATGCAATAATGAAAAGAAAGTTTTTCATAATTCAAGCAGATTAACAGTTTAACTTAATTCAATTGTCCCCATTCGGGAACGATGCAAAGTTCGGAAGACTTATCCGAATTATCATCATATTAATCGTTTACTTTCAAAATATTTCCAAAAACACAAAGGGAAGCCCCTGGAATGGGGTTTCCCTCGTATAAAAGATGGTGAATGTCCGATAAAATCAGAAATATTTCACCGTTTTTCCTTCAATTGCAGTCACTAGACTATTGCCCAGACGGCTGACTCCGAAACGGAAGAGGTCCTTGTTCAGCCACTCTTCTCCAAGCACCGATTCTACGATGTAGTAATACCCGAGGGCATCCTTGGCATTGGAGATTCCTCCTGCAGCCTTGAAGCCCACCTTACGTCCTGCCTTGAGATTGAAAAGACGTATGCACTCGCACATTACCAATGCGGCAGTCGGGGTGGCGTTCACGTCAACCTTGCCTGTAGATGTCTTGATGAAGTCTGCGCCCGCCTCCATAGCAAGGAAGGATGCTTCGGCAATCAGTTCCGGATCCACAAGGAGACCGGTCTCAAGAATCACCTTGAGGGTTATTCTCCTGCCAGTCTTCCCGCCCTCTTCGTCGAGAGCTTTCCTGACAGCGACAATCTCCTCAGAGGCTGCAGCGTAATCCCCGGCAAGGAAATGATTGAGAGCAAGAACGATATCGATTTCATCAGCCCCATCCCTTACCGCAAGACGGCATTCCTGCACCTTGACATCCAGGAAGCTCTGAGATGAAGGGAAACAGGCGGCTACAGTCGTAACGTGGAGTTCCGGGCAGCAACGGCAGTCCCTGACCACAGATGCGAAGTTGGGATACACACAGATGGATGCAGGAAGCGGATATCCCGGGAAGGCTTCCCTTACCCCGTTGGCTTTTTCTACAAGAGCCTTTACGCTGGCCTTGGTGTCATTTGACTTCAGCGTAGTCAGGTCCATTATGGAGAAGCACTTCTTCAACACTTCCGGGGAAGCTGTTTCAGGAAGATTCTCCTCCACGGACTTTATTCTGGAAGCGATTTCCTCTCCGGAAAGCGCATACCCGTATTTGTTTATCAATTCCATATACTATTCTTTATGATGTTTGTCAGTTATTCTTTCCAGGCGCTTCCTGATCGAGGCACTGTCCGGACGCGAGAACGGCCTGGGTGCCACCTTGACCGAGTCGAAACCACGCAAAAGAGTACCCACCCTTTGACCATGGGAGACTTCTTTGGCAGCCAAGGGGTCCGGAGCAAAGGCAAGGGAATCCCGAGTATAGGTCAGTGAATCCGGGGCAAAGGTGAGGGAATCACGAGCAAAGGCAAGGGAATCCGAATGTACGGAAACGCTGTCCGTGAAACTGAAGTACTCGGAGCGGGGTTCAAGCGACTCGAAATCAACGAACTCGTGAGAAATGCGATTGGCCTTGTTGGTCCTGTCGATTTCTGCCAGTCTCTCCACCTCCTTGCTCATTATGTCAGCCATCTTGGAGAGGCGTGCCGAAGCTTTCTGCGTTATCTCGGCAAGCAGCTCAGGCTTTGACACATAGTACTTCAAGCTGGCATCGTAGTCTTCGAACGTGATGTTATGCTTCTCAAAGATAGGATCAAAAAACAACGTAGTGTCGGCCATAGCCCTATATTTGGGATGGTCGCGCAGCCATTGGTCGGCGAGGAACATATCGGTATACAGCATTTCCATCTTGTGCTCGGACAAGACCCTCCCGCCTTTCGAGCAGGAAGAAAAAGCGAGCGCAAAGGAAAGCAGCATCAGTGCGACAGTTGTTCCCCTCTTCGGCATAATCTATCTCAATTGCGCTCCGAAATCCTTCTGGAAGGTTGCGAGTAGTCTTTCCATTACCCTTTCAGTATCCTGGTCAGTAAGAGTCTTGTCCGGATCCTGGATAACGAAGCTGAGAGCATATTGCTTCTTGCCTGCAGGTATCTTGTCGCCTCTATAGACATCGAAGAGTCCTACCTGCTTGAGAAGTTTCTTTGCCTGCTTGAATGCTGCGGCACGAAGATCAGCATAACTTACGCTCTCGTCCAGGAGCAGGGCGAGGTCTCTACGAACGGCGGGGAACTTAGGCAACTCGCTGAATCCTACCTTGTTGCGCTTGATGAGGCTGAAGAGCACCTGCCAGTTGATTTCTGCTGCAAAAACAGGCTGTTTGATGCCGAATCTGCGGGCAAGGGCAGGGTTGACAGTTCCGATGCTGGCAAGCAAAGCCCCACTGCCCGGGAGTTTGAAGTTCATACCTTCGGAGAAGATGTCCGCAGGTGCAGCTTCAGTCCAGAGCTGGTAGATATCTGCTCCGAAACGCCTGAGAAGAAGGTCAAAATATGCCTTCAACTGGAAGAAGTTGCTCTTGGCAGGCTCATTCCTCCAGGATTTCTCCGGAGTGCCGGTAATCATCAAAAGGAAGTTCTGATGCTCCTCATAGCCTTCAAGGGTCTCTGGATTCTTCTCCGGAAGTCTTCTGTAAACACTTCCGTACTCAAATATCTTCAGGGAGGAAAGCTGCCTGTTGATGTTGTATGCCACGACTTCCAGTCCTCCCGGAATCAGGCTCTGGCGCATCACGTTGAGGTCCTGGCTGAGCGGATTTACGATCCTCGCACAGCATTCGGCCGGGTAGGTGGTGAGTTCCGTATAGTAATCCCCCTTCGTGAGGGAGTTGTTCATCGTCTCCACGAATCCGTTGGCTGCAAGGAAGTTGGATATGCCGTTGCGTATTGCTTCCGGTTCCGGCTTCGGGGTAGCATTCACGGACATCTTCATATGGTGCGGGAGCGGGATATTGTCATAACCATAGATTCGGAGTATCTCCTCCACCACATCGCACTCCCTATATACGTCCACCATATAGGACGGAGCTTCCACGAGAGCGCCTTCCTCGCTGCGGCTGATGAAATTGTAACCCAGGCACTCGAGTATGTTCTCCATCACCTCGCGGCCAAGGCTGCAGCCCGCGAAACGCTCGATGCGCCCGTAGTCCAACTCAATGCGCTTGCGCTCTATAGGCTGCGGATAGGATTCGCGTATGCTGCCTTCTATGTGGCCGCCGGCGCACTCAAGTATGAGCATCGCAGCTCTCTTTAGGGCGTAAAGGGTCACCTGCGGGTCAGCACCCCTTTCGTAACGGAAGGATGCATCTGTCTGAAGGGTCTGGCTTTTCGCCGTCTTGCGCACTGATGCCGGATCGAAGTATGCACTCTCCACGAACACGTCCACAGTATCCTCGGATACGCCGCTGAATTCGCCGCCGAATACGCCGGCTATGCACATAGGGCCCTGTTCGTCAGCAATCACCATATCGCTGGAGCTGAGCTTGCGCTCCACGCCGTCCAGGGTGCGAATAGGCTCGTTCTGTGCCGCCCTGCGCACGATGACCTTGCCTCCGCGTATGCGGGACGCGTCAAAGGTGTGCAGCGGCTGTCCGAGCTCGAAGAGCACGAAGTTGGAGATGTCGACAATGTTGTTGATAGGGTTGAGTCCTATGCTCTGGAGCTTGTCCCGGAGCCACTGCGGGGACTGGGCTACCTTCACGCCGCGTATGGTGAGTCCGCTGTACCTCGGGGCACCGCTAGGGTCGTCGACCCGGATGTCCAGGCCGCTTCCCTCGCCTTCGCGGAACGCATCCACGCTCGGGCGCACGAGTTCGCAAGGGATGCCATTGTGGCGGAGGTACGCATACAGGTCGCGGGCCACACCCCAGTGGGAGGCGGCGTCAACCCTGTTGGCCGTGATTTCATATTCGATGACGGCGCTGGTCTCCAGTTTGAGGTATTCCTTCGCCGGGGTGCCGACCACCGCATCTTCCGGGAGCACCATAATGCCCTCGTGGCTGCTTCCGATTCCGAGCTCATCCTCGGCGCAAATCATACCGAAGGACTCCACTCCCCTGATCTTTGACTTCTTGATCTTGAAATCCCCCGGGAGCACGGTCCCAATCTGGGCGAAGAGCACCTTCTGGCCGGCCGCCACGTTCGGAGCGCCGCAAACTACGGTAAGGGGTTCTCCCTCCCCCGTGGACACCTTCGTGATGTGGAGGTGGTCGGAATCAGGGTGGTTCTCACATTCGAGCACCTGAGCCACCACTACGCCGGCAAGGCCGCCGGGGATCTGCTCCTCCTGCTCCACGCCGTCCACTTCAATGCCTATGGATGTCATCGCGTCAGCAATCTGCTGAGCGGAGAGATCGCATTTCAAGTAATCCTTGAGCCAATTGTAACTGAGTTTCATATATATGCTTTGTTCTTTTTTACTGTTTCAAATCGTCCGGAGTGAAGAGCTTGTCCACGAATTCCTTCTTGTCGAACTGCTTCAGGTCTCCGATTTTCTCGCCCGTCCCTATGAACTTGACCGGGATATGGAACTGGTCGGAAACGCCCACTACAACTCCTCCCTTGGCCGTGCCGTCGAGCTTGGTGACGACAAGGGAAGTGATGTCCGTGGCCCTGGAGAACTCCTTCGCCTGCTGGAAGGCATTCTGGCCCGTGGAGGCATCGAGCACCAGCATCACGTCGTGCGGTCCGTCAGGGATGACCTTGCGTACCACGTTGCGGATTTTGGTGAGCTCGTTCATAAGGTCGATGCGGTTGTGCAGACGCCCGGCCGTGTCGATGATGGCGACATCAGCCCCTCTGGCAACCGCCGCCTTCACGGTGTCGAAAGCCACGGATGCGGGGTCGGAGCCCATAGACTGCTTCACGAGGTCTACTCCGGCTCTTTCCGCCCAGATGGTCAGCTGATCGACAGCGGCAGCCCTGAAGGTATCGGCAGCTCCAAGAATGACCTTTTTGCCCTGGGACTTGAACAGGGCAGCCATCTTGCCTATGGTGGTGGTCTTGCCTACTCCGTTGACGCCCACGACGAGAATCACGTAAGGCTTCCTGCTGAAATCGAAAAGCAGGTCGGGCTCATCGATAAGCTTGCTGATTTCATCCCTGAGCTGACAGACCAGCTCGTCGAAGGACATATACTTGTCCTTTGACACCCTTTCTTCAAGATTGTCAATGATTTTCAGGGTGGTGTCAACCCCCATGTCCGATTCGACCAGGGCCTCCTCTATTGCGTCCAGGGTGTCGTCATCCACTCTGGACTTGCCAACTACAGCTCTGGTGAGCCTCTGAAAGAAACTGATTGCCATACTCAAATACCGGCTGATTCCATAAATTGCAAATATACGAATAATTTGCTCAAAACGAGGTTTTTTTATACATTTGCCCCGACATGTATATGGAACCCAAAGCCTTGTTCTGTGCCTATGCCAGCCTTGTGTTCATCGTCTGCTGCCTCGTGTGTGCGGCAGTGCGGTGGTTTCATATGTGCCGCCCCTTCGACAGGGAAAAGGATTTCTACTACCCCGCCCGCAAGCAGGTCGCGCTCTCATATCTTGCGATAGGACTGCTCCAGATTCCGTACTTTCTCCACCCCTCCGACCCCGGAGCCGCCACCTACACCCTCCTGCTGGGCATCATTTACTACCCCGTCTGCTTTACCGTCGTCCTGAAGGTCTATTTCAATCTCAGGAGCTTCAACAACAAGATATACACCGGCGTCTATTGTCTCACCGCACTGCTTCTGCTCTTCCTGTTCATCCTCGAACTGTCCGGAGCCGACAGCCTTCTGGAGCGCAATGCCGCTCTCTTTTCGGGTCTCGGGGCCGCTTTCAGCCTGTGCCTTACGGTCATCTTCCTCAGCATAATACTGCATCTCAAGCGTATCATCGACAACTACCACCACCAGAACTGGTCCGACGAGGAAGACTTTCCCCTGGCCTTTGCCGAGAAGGTATTCTGGCTGCCGCTTATCTGGATAGCCTTTATGTGGGTCATTTTCCTTACGGGCAGCCTGTCAGTCAAAGCCGTCAGCGACCTGGTGCTTTCAGTCTTTATGGTAGCCTTCCTCTGTCTGATACTGCACCCGCAGAGGATGAAGGGAGAGAAGAGCAACGCCGACATACTCGAAGACAGCCGCGAAGAGCTGGAGCACCCCATCGACACAAAGCAGACGGAAGCCATCGACCGGGAAGCGAAAGACCAGGTGCTCGGGATAATACAGCGCCGCTTCAGGGAGCCTCACCTCCAGAAGAGCGAGGTGCTCTCCGAAGTAAGCAAGGGGAAGATTGCTGCGGCCAACCGGTACATCACTTCTGTGGGCTACTACAATCTCATCAACAGCTTCAGGCTGGAATACGCCCGCCGCTACTCCGAAGCCAACCCTATGATCAAGCTCTCCATCGTCGCCCTGGAAGCCGGATTCGCATCCGGATCGAGCTACAGCAAAGCCAAGAAAAGCATCAGGGACATTGATCCGGAGATTGCCTCAAGAATACAGCTGGACTAGGCTTTAAAAGAAATTTTCCACCCCCAACCACCCGTTAAAAGAAAAAACGGAAGCGGAAATTTTGGGAGTAGTATTTATATTTGCAACTTGTTATGAAAGTAGTGAAACAAAATCTATTCGCATTCGCACTGTTTGTCTGTCTGCCTTTGTCGCCTTGCCTGGCAAAGGTTCAGCAAAGCGCATCAAACTATAGCGCCAGTTCCGCCAAAGGCTGGCGGGTGGGCGTAGGGGCAGGAGTGCCCTTCAGCCTGAATTCTTTCTCCTCCTTCGGCCCGTCAGGCGTTAAGGGGGGGTGGACTGCCGGACTCTCTGCAGCCTATAGCTTCAACTCCCTGTTCGGACTTGAGGCCGATCTGGGACTGGGACTGACCGGTCTGGCCGCCCAGCAGGGATGTCTCGAGAGCAATTACTACCTCGCTTCCGACGGCAGGCTCTACTACGCCTCGGTGCTCGGAATGCTGTCCTGGAGCGTGAAGGACTTCAAGTCGTCCGTGTCCTATGGCCGCCTCGGACTGAACGCATACTTCAACCTTCTTGCCCTCAGCCCGAAGACCTCAGGCAGCCGCTGGAGCCTTGAGGCAGGTCCGCGCATCGCGGCATACGGCACGAAATCATCCCTGGTTCCCCTTGCAGGAGGCGAAGCCCTCCCGGTCGGCAGCGAAAGCAGCCTTCACTTCGGATACGGCGGGTCCCTGAAAGCGGCATACAGGCTCAGCGACAACTTCCGCCTGGGATTGAGTTCCACCCTCACCTCCCTCACCGGCAAGGATTTTGACGGCATTCCCGGCCACGGACACAAGTCCAAGCTCATCTGGGAGAACAGCCTTAACCTTAGCTATGACATCGTTCCCGGTGCCCGGAAAGGAAGGAAAGGCTCCGCAGACAGCATATACGGCACTTTGGAACTCCTGCAGCCTATGGTTGCGGCAGCCGGTTCTCTTGCAGGCTCGTCCAGGGCCATACGTCCTGAGAGCTGCTGCGAGATAGTGCTTCCGGCCCTTCCTAAGGCCGTATCCCTCGAGGGATTCGCCCCGAGGGCCCCGCTCCCGGAGAGCCGGAGCGTGCATTTCGCCTTCGACAAATGGGACCTCAGCGCCACGGAAAGCCGCAAACTCCTTGAAATTCTCGATGCCCTCCGCGCCGACAGCACGCTGAAGCTCAGCCTCGAAGGCTGGTGCGACCGCTACGGCAGCGACCAGGTCAACCTTACCATTTCCCGCCTGCGCGCCGAGTCTGTGAAGAAGTGGTTCACTTCCAGGGGCATAGACCCTGCAAGAATTGAGGCCACGGGCAAGGGAAAAGACACTCTTGAAAGCAACTGCGCAAATGCACGCCGCGTGGAAGTGCAGCTGCAGCGCGTCCTTAAATAACGAAGAATATGAGATTATCCGCACGTCATATCTTTTCTGTCCTTCTGCTGGCATCAGGACTTTGCGCCTGCAACAAGTCGACCCAGGAAAACATCCAGGGAGTCGTCATTTCTGCCGTATTCTCCGACAGCGACGACAGCTCAACTGCCGTTTCGGACCTGGAGCTCTGGTTCTATAAAGCCGGCAGCGGCGAAGCCGTCCTCCACCATTCTTTCGGGACTTCCACCGAGCTCTCGGACAAACTCATCGCCGTTCCGAAAGGAAAATATACGGTAGTTCTCGGCGCAAACCTTTCCTCGCCCCTCAGCATTGAAGGCGAGGGCTCTCCAGAGTCTCTGAGTTACAGCCTTGAGGGCACAGCCAAGAAGATGTCCTTCAGTTCCTGCGGCGATTATTCCATCGAAGATCCGTCCAGGATAACGGAAGTCGTCGTTGAGATGAAGCGTTTCCTCTGCGAACTTGCAGTGGAGATGGACGGAGCGCCTGACGGGCTCGAACTGAGCATCGAAGCGGTCAACGGAGCCGAAGCCTTCTACCCTGCCCTGAAGGGCGACGACGGCAGCTGCGGCCTTCCGTCCGCGAGCCCGAAGCAGTGCTCCATCCCGACTTTCAGCCTCAGTTCCGCCGCAACGCGCTCGCAGACCTTCATCCTTATGCCTACGGCCCGGGGAAGGGAATGGTCCTTCTGGCGCATCGTCATGAAAACCCCGGAGGGAAAGATCCTGGAAAGCTACATCGAAGCCCCTCGGATGAACCCGGGAGGCAAATATCTCATAAGCCTGGAATACACTGAAATCCAGTCATTTATGCACCTCTCCCCTTGCACCATCGAAGACTGGACGCAGGGCTGGGTATATAACGGAGTCATCACCGATCCCACAACAATAAACGAATAATTCAAAAATCAAATACAAATGAAAGCAAAGTACATCATTTCAGCCCTTGCCGCAGTGGCAATGATCGGCTGCAACAAGACTGAAAAAGTCGCAGCACCAGAGTTCATCACCGTATCTACCGACATCCTGAGCAAGGTCAGCACCAACGCGGACGGAAGCCAGATCTTCACCGCAGGCGACCAGATCAGTGTTTACGCGTGGACCGGCGACCCTGCAAACGTTCCTGCAGTAAGGGTTGTGGACAACTCCATCAACACCCTGGGCACCGACGGCGTGTGGACCGCAGCTCCCCAGATGCTCTGGAAGAACCTCACCGATAAGCACTATTTTATAGGAGTATATCCTGCCCACACTGCATCCGAGGCTGACCTCAGCGCAGTGAAGGTGAGCGTTGACCCTGCAGACCAGCTGAATAGCGATGTGCTCGTAGCCACTGAGCTCAGCGGCAAGATTGCCGAGAACAACCCTGTGCTCCTGTCATTCTCCCACGTGATGGCGAAGGTCGCAATAGAGCTGAGCTACCGCAACCAGTGGGGCGGCGGCGCACCTGAGGTAAGCGCAGTGAAAATCAAGGACCTGGTGTCCGGCGGCTCGCTTGACCTTGTCACCAAGACCGTTACGGCAGACGCAAGCCCTAAGGCTGACACAGCCATCCCCGAGCTCGAGGAGAACAAGGCATACGGCACCGTGCTTGTGCCTCAGGCAGGCATCAGAACCATAGCCATCACCATCGACGGCAGCGACTATATCTACACCCACGCCAGCGACATTAGCTTCGAGTCCGGCAAGATTACCACCATACGCCTTATCGTGGGCCGCAACCAGATTGACCTCGGCGACGTGACCATCCAGGACTGGACGGCCGGACAGACCATCAGCGACGGTGAGGCTCTCAACTAATTGATTTCTAATTATGGACGGTAAATTATTCCTTACAGCGGCGGCTCTCCTGTTGGTCGCAGCCTGCACGAAGGAGGATCCCGGAGCCGCTTTCCGCAGCGACCCCGACGCCGTGCGTATCACGGCGCAGGTGGGCGACGGCCTGAGTGGAGGCTTCGTGACCACCCGCAGCAATCCTGTGAGCGAGGACGCCGAGGAGCAAAAGGCATTCAAAAGCGGGGACAAGGTTTGCGTCACTGCAAACGGCCAGAAGAAGGTAGTTTATACCTATGACGGCACAGCCTGGAATCCGGAGGCGGGCAAGTACCTTAAGTGGACCTCCCCCACGATGACCTTTTCCGCTTGCTATCCGGCGGCGGACGGCGTGAGCGCAACACACTTTACCGTCCCAGCCGACCAATCGGATGCGGACAAGATTGCCGCTGCCGACTATATGACCTTTTCCGATGAGGTAACCCGCGGGAGCAACAACGGCGTCACCCTTGCTATGACTCGCAAAATGGTGAGAATAGTGGTGGTGCCTACTACAATCTTAAACCAGTTTGACGGATATGAAGTGACAGATATAACTGTCTACGGCAACAGGAAGGGATATTCCGGTGGCAATCTGGTAAATGGAGATGTAGCCGTCAAGGCTTACAAGCTCAACGGCAAATTCTATGCTCTTCTCCCGCCGACCACTGAAAATGCCAATGCGGTTTTCATCGATGTTACCGTTACGAAAGACGGTGTTAGCGAAACTCTCCAAGCCAAAGGCATCCCTGCTACCGAGGCAGGGAACAGTTATACTGTCAGCCTCACGGTGGGAAAGAATGTGGCCAGCGTGACAGAAGTAAGTATCTCAGAATGGGGGACTACTTCAACGCCCATCGCCAACGGAGAAGAGGCAGTGCTGGTTCCTTATATCACTTTTACGGCGGAAGCTGAGCAGACCTTCACGATGAATTTTCAGCCACAATCTTGGTATGATGCATTCAGTCTGGGAGAAG
>CAMEWE010000033.1:0-13468 GCA_945939695.1 uncultured Bacteroidales bacterium | reverse complement strand
GTTTATAAACATTTTTACTCGCGTTTTGCGAGTCAACATTTTTTAGGGAAAGACAAATAGGGCAGGTTTTGTGGACACAAAGTGCAGGTTTTGAGCCTTCCCCGAGCATGCGCTGCAGCAAATAGTTTCATGGAAGGGCTTCCGGGATTGGAAAAATGTCAGTTCTAATCTTGGGAGGGCACACAGAGCTGCCTGCGGATGTGCATCCGTGATTGGGAATAGGTCTGATCCCGAAGTCAAACCCTTTTCCGCAAAGATAGATGATCATCAAAGGGTGTCAATACATAAACGCGGAGATGCTTGCCAGGTGACACCGATTTGGCTTCACCGGGCAAGTGGCTTTTTGCTATGATGCTGATAATCAGATGGTTACAAATTAAGGGCTTGCCATGTGATTTGCACGGGACAATCCTAGAGGCCCGCGGAGATGCATTCGGGGTTGAGAATGGCGCTGTCAATCCTGCGAATGCCTGCGGAGGGACTCTGCGGAATCAGAATAATGTAGGCTCCTCGACCTGAGGCTCCTCGACCTGGAAGTCAGGGACGATTTCAGCAGGGGAGGCATTCGCCTCAGTCTCCTCGGCCTCAAGAGTTTCATCCTGAGCAACGTCGTCGCCTTCCTTTACCAGAGGCTCGATGAAACGGACGGTTTTTACATCAGGCTTGACGGAGCACTTTTTGCCTTTCGCGGCAATACCTTTCTTGGCAATCCATTCCTCTGCATCAACGGCTTCTGCAGGCTTGTCCTCAAGCTTCCAAACGACTTCATATTGCGGGTGCCTGTCGGAGGAGAGTTCCACAAGGTATGACTTCTGGTGGTCTGAAATGAAACTCAGAGGGGTATTGTCGCTGACTGTGAAACTGAAACGCTTTACGTAAAAACTCTTCGAAGCTCCGTCGTAATACAGTGCAGTGAAGGTCTTGTCAGGGTCGAACTTCTCTATCAGCAGCACATCTCCCTGGTAGCGGTTGACAACTTCGAAGGAGGTGGTATAGAAACTTCCGTTCCTGAAAACTGCGAGAACCTTATCCCCGTCTTCGAACTTGCCCAGATATAGTCCGTGGGCTTCATCGTTGAGCTTCTGTATGTCGGCGTCATACCAGATATCCTTGCCTTCAATGGTGCTTATGCCCTTGCTTTTCAGGCTGATGCGTTGAATGACATTCTTGGTGACAAGATTGCCTCTGGATGCCTTTCCCTTGATTGCAAGGGTGGAGAAGTCATAGTCGAGTACGGTCTTCTTGAGTTTCGCCTTGGCGCGCAGCTGCACCTTCACGGTCTCCGCCTCACCGTTGTGGTTGGCGGTAAACCACTCTATGCGCGAACCTTCGGTGCCGGAGGTTATGTCGTAATCCTTGTCCCTGGTCACGGATGTGATGTTGAAGCGCTTGGCGTAGTAGAGGGAAGTTTTTCCTTCCCTGTAAATCACATTGTAGATGGTGCGGGAATCGCCTCTGTTGAACACGTTCACGTAGAGCAGGTCCTTGCCCAGGAAGTCCTTGTCCTTGACCTTTGTGATCTTGTACTTGCCGTCCTTGCGTATGACGATGATCTCCGAGAGGTCGGAGCAGTCGCAGATGTAACTGCCGTTGTCGTCTTTCTTCAAGCCTATGCCGACGAAACCTTCTGCAAGGTTGGCGTAGAGCTTGGCGTTGTTGTTGACAACCTTGGTGGCAGCGATGGTCTCGAATCCGGTGAGCTCGGTGCGGCGAGGGAAAGCTGCTCCGTACTTGCTCTTGAGATTCTTGAACCAGTTGACGGTATATACGTCTATGTTGTCTATGTCGGACTTGACATCCTTCATCTTGTCCTCGATGCCGAGTATCTTCTCGTCCATCGCCTTGGTGTCGAACTTGGATATCTTCCTTACAGGTTTTTCAACAAGGTTGAGAATGTCGTCCATAACGATCTCGCGGTGGAACAGATCCTGGTATTCCTTCATCTTGGCGAATACGTCGTCTACCTGCTCTTCCCAGCTCATCTGGTTCTGTTCCAGAACCTTATAGATACGGTTTTCGAAGAAGATGCGCTCCAGGGAACAGCTGTGCCATTCTGCCTCAAGTTCGTCCAACTTTATGTTGAGCTCTTGAAGCAGCAGGTCGCGGGTGTGGAAAGTGCTGTATTCGAGTATGTCGTTGACCGAAAGGAATGCAGGCTTGTTGTCCTTGATGACGCAGGCGTTCGGATTGATGGTGTACTCGCAGTCGGTGAAGGCGTAGAGGGCATCGATGGTCTTGTCCGGGGATACGTCGCCTGGAAGGTGGATGAGAATGTTCACCTTGTCCGTGGTCATATCCTCTATTTTCTTGATCTTGATTTTTCCCTTCTCCTTTGCCTTGAGTATGGATTCGATCAGGTCGCGGGTATATTTCCCGTAAGGGGTTTCTGTGATTGCGATGCTGCTCTTGTCGATTTTCTCGATGCGTGCGCGCACCTTTACGCTGCCGCCTCTGCGACCTTCACGGTAGTTGCTGCAGTCGGCGAATCCGCCGGTAGGGAAGTCGGGGAATATCTGGTACTCGCGGCCCTCCATAATTGCGATGGATGCATCGAGCAACTCGTTGAAATTGTGGGGCAGTATCTTGGATGCGAGACCTACACCTATGCCCTCGGTACCCTGCGCAAGCAGGAGAGGGAAGCGCAGCGGGAGCTCGGTCGGCTCCTGGTTGCGTCCGTCATAGGATGTCATCCAGTTCGTGACCTTAGGGTCGAACACGACCTCTTTCGCGAACTTGCTCAGTCTGGCTTCGATGTATCGAGGAGCGGCGTTCGAATCTCCGGTGAGTATGTTTCCCCAGTTACCCTGGCAATCTACGGTGAAGCCTTTCTGGCCGAGCTGGACCAGGGCACCGAGTATGGACTGGTCGCCGTGAGGGTGGTATTGCATGGCCTGACCCACGATGTTCGCGACCTTGGTATATTTGCCGTCGTCCATCTTGTACATGGCGTGTAGCACCCTGCGCTGCACAGGCTTGAGTCCGTCGATGATATGAGGTACGGCGCGATGCAGGATTACGTATGACGCGTAATCCAGATACCAGTCCTTGAACATACCGGAGAGCTTGTATTTCCGGCTGTCGCCGGTCAGCAACTTATTGAATTTGTCGCTTTCCGGTCCTTCGGCAACGGGAGCTTCCTCCTCTTCGATGGGTTCTACGGTGATGATATTCTCTTCTTCCATACCTTTACTCGTTAACTGCTTTTTCCTTTTACTCTTCGTATCCGAATTTTCTGAGCTCCTTGCGGCTCTCCCTCCAGTCAGGGTCTGTCTTCACGTATATGCTCAGAAAGACCTTCTTCTGGAAGAAATCCTCCATTTCCATGCGGGCCTGGGTTCCGACCTTCTTGAGCGCCGATCCCTGTCTGCCTATGATGATTCCTTTCTGGGACTCACGCATCACGTATATGACAGCCCCAATCTCGTAGCGCTGCTCTCCTTCCTTGAAGCTCTCTATGCCCACTTCGCAGCAATAGGGAATCTCCTCCTTATAGTTGAGGAGGATTTTCTCCCTTATTATTTCGGATGCGAAGAAGCGTAGAGTCTTGTCCGTGAAGGCATCCTTGTCGTACCAAGGCGGACATTCCGGAAGCCTCTCGACGACGGCGTTCAGTATGCTTTCGAGATTGAACTTCTCGCTGGCTGAAGCCGGAATGACAACGGCGGCAGGAATCTGCTCCTGCCACCAGGCCATAAGTTCCTTTACCTTTGCCTGGTCGCTGATGTCTATCTTGTTGATGACGACTATGACCGGGCACTCCAGATCCTTGAGCTTGCTGACGTATTCGCCGTTCTTGTCGGGGGTCTCCACCGTGTCGGTTACATAGAGTATGATGTCGGCATCGCCTATGGCTCCGTCGACGAATTTCATCATATTCTCCTGCAGCCTGTAGTTAGGCTTGAGTATGCCGGGAGTGTCGGAGTAGACTATCTGCCAGTCTTCCCCGTTTACGATGCCCATTATCCTATGGCGGGTGGTCTGAGCTTTGGCTGTCACGATGGAGAGCTTTTCGCCCACCAGCGCGTTCATCAGCGTGGACTTGCCGACATTAGGGTTGCCTATGATGTTTACGAATCCCGAACGATGCGCCATTATACGTAAGCTCCTATCTTCAAGATGTTTACTTCACCCTCAGTGAGATACCTCCACTCGCCCTTCTTCAGACCTTTCTTGGTCAGGCCTGCGAAGTAAACGCGGTCCAGAGCCTTCACATTGTAGCCAAGGGAATCGAAGATGCGTCTTACGATCCTGTTCTTTCCGGAGTGGATCTCAATGCCTATCTTGCGCTTGTCCTTAGGATCGATGTATTCGAGTTCGTCGGCCTTGACCTCACCGTCAGTCAGAGTGACTCCTTCAAGTATCTGCTTGTAGTGGTCCTCGCTGAGTTCCTTGTCAAGGGACACCTGATAAATCTTCTTCTTATCGTAAGAAGGGTGGGTAAGGCGCTCGGCAATCTCTCCGTCATTGGTGAGAAGGAGCACGCCTGTCGTATTCTTGTCCAGCCTTCCTACCGGATATACGCGTGAAGGACAGCCCTTCACGAGGTCGATGACTGTCTTGTCGGCGTGTGGATCGCTTGCGGTGGTGACGTATCCCTTAGGCTTGTTCATAATGAGGTAAACCTTCTCCTCGCCGCGCAGCCTCTCGCCGTTGAAGCGGATGTCGTCGGTGTAAATGTTTACCTTGGTGCCGAGTTCTGTGACAACCTCGCCGTTGACGGTGACTACACCAGCCTGGATGAGGGTGTCGGCTTCACGCCTTGAGCATACGCCGGAGTTGGCGATGAACTTGTTGAGGCGTACTACATCCTTGATTTCGGATATGAACTGTTCCTCGCTGGCGTTGCCGTTCACAACAGGACGGCGATCAATCATCTTCTTTATGCCTTCGTATGACTCCTTGCTGAATTTGGCCTTCTTCTTGACGTTTGCCTTCGGAGCAGCCTTCCTCTTAGGCCCGAAGTTCTTCCCCGGACGCTGAGAGTGCTCATCCTGCTTCTGGAACGGTTTTCCGTATCCTGTGCCCGGTCTGCGCTCGCGCTTGTCGTACTGGCGATTCTCGCCATTGCCGCCATATTGCTTGTGCTCACCGTTACTGGTGTAGGATCGGTGTTCGCCGTTGTTGTTGAACTGTCTGTGCTCGCCGTACTGACGGCGCTCACCCTGAGAACGGCCTTCGCCATACGGACGTCTCTCACCATAAGGCTTCCCTTCGGTGCGCGGGCGTCTTTCGCCGTAGCCGTGGTTCTCCGAACGATATTCCACCCTCTCGGCGCTTACCGTTGACTGTGCCGTTTTTCTTGGTCTAAGTTTGCGACCTTCTTTAGTAAACTGGTCCATTTTACTTGAGATTAAAATAATACGTAATTGTGCCTTCCTGCATCGCAGGCGCGTCTTTGCTCATATTGAAATGGGTTTCAAGCGCCGCTTTCCTTGCTGCTGCAAGAAGTGCTTTGTTCATAACCGTGGTGCCGTCGCCTCCCGGGACGGCCTTGACTACATTTCCATAATTGTCCACCCAAATATCTACAACGACCGTGCCGCTCTCCTGCTCGTTGTAAACCGGTCTGGGCACGTTGCCTACGGTGTTGCGCCCAAGAATGTGAGCGTTCGGCTTGCCGTCGGTCCTGCTGCGCTCGGAATTCCCTTCCGGCTGGCCGGCCCTGAAATTCTCCGAACTTTCGGTGGCGCTGTGGGCTGCGGTGAGGCTTGTGTCCTTTTTTGCCATGCCCGGGAATGCCGCTCTCGGGTCGAGTGCCGGCTTCTGGGGTTCCGGTGCCGGAACATCCACGTCCCCGAAATTGTCCGCTGCGGTCTCAGGAGTAAGGTTCGGTGTGTCGCTGACGACGGGGGATTCGCTTCTCTGAGCAAGTTCCACCGGCCTGCTGAGGTCCACTTCCTCAGCTTTGGGCTCCACGCCCCGGCTCTGCTCCACCGTTTCCATATCCACGCTGAAGTCGATCAGCATCGACTGCTCCTCAGGCGGAGGGTAGATGTATTTGAGTCCCGTGAACGAAACCAGCACGAACGCCGCCACGTGCACTGCCAGGGTCATTATGATTCCGGTCAGAGTGGAACGCCGCTCATTGTTGCTTTCTGTCCTTTGGGATTCTCTCATTTATTAGTCCAATTGATGCCGTTATTCGGCCTGGGTTGCAAGTATTACCTTGTAATGGTTGCGTTTGGCGATGTTCATCACCTGCACGATCTCGCCGATGGGAACACTCTCGTCGGAGTAGATGGAGAAGGTGGGGTCCTCCTCGCTCTGGAGCAGGTCCACGAGTTCATCCTCCACCTCGGAGAACGGAACGGGCTGCTGCTCGCCGTTGATGTGATAGGTGTATTTGTCATCTCCCCAATCCTTGATGGAAACGCTCACCGTGGCCTTTGCGCCAACCTGCCCGGTGCTCTTCGGAAGAAGGAGCTTGAGGGCGTTGGGATTGACCAGGGTGGAAGTCACCAGGAAGAAGATGAGCAGCAGGAACACGATGTCCGTCATGGAGGACATCGAGATGTTCGGGTCTGCCTTGGTTATTCTCCTGAGTGCCATCTCTATTCCGCTTTGTTTTCTTCGGACGCTACTCCTTTTGCCGTCGCATCAACCGGCTCGCTCATGGCGTCTATGAGCTTGATGGTTGCGCTTTCCATACTGTAAACCAGGGAGGATACCCTGGCGGAGAGGAAGTTGTAGCCGAAATATGCAAGAATACCCACGATGAGGCCGCCTACGGTGGTAATCATCGCGGTGTAGATGCCGCCGGAAAGCAGGGTGATGTCGATGTTGTTGCCGGCGTTGGACATATTGAAGAAAGCCTGCACCATACCGATTACCGTGCCAAGGAAGCCTATCATCGGAGCGCCGCCGGCTATGGTGGCGAGATAAGGCAGACCCTTCTCAAGCCTGGCCACTTCAACGTTGCCCACGTTTTCCACGGCAGTCTGCACGTCGGAGAGAGGCTTGCCTGTCCTGGCAAGGCCGGCCTCCACCATTCTGGCCACCGGAGTGTCATATTTGGTGCAGAGGGTCATAGCCGACTTGATCTTGCCCTCGTGGATATAATCCCTGATGTCCATCATAAAGTCCTTGTCAATCTTGCCGGCCTGGCGGATTGCCCACCATTTCTTGCCGAAGATGTAGATTGCGACTATTGAAAGAAGCAAAAGCACCCACATCAGAGGACCTCCTTTTGCGGCCATCTCGAAGAGTGAGTAGGACATTTCTGTCTGAAGTAATGTGAATAGCATACGCGCTGCTGATTTTGTTTTCTGAGTATCGAATTCCGGGCACTACTACCCAATCACGCAAATATACGAATTATTTTTGATATTTGTCTGAATCGTACTCTATATCGGAGAGAAAGAGGGCGTGGCCAGGGACACTTTCCCCCGCGCAGCTCCGCATTACGCTCTTCTCCCTTTCCGGAACCGCATCCAGAAGCAGCTCTGAGAAACTCTCCTCGCTGCGCTTGCCCCTGCCGACCTCGATGAGCGTGCCTACTACGGCCCTGACCATATTCCTCAGGAAACGGTCCGCGCTGATGCGGAAATACCAGTAGTCTGCAAAGGGCTTTCCGTCCTGGTCCAGGCGCCTGGCTGCGTGTACTGTAGGCTCATATGGCACCCAAACGGCCTCGAAGACCGTGCATATAGAGGTCTTGCTGTCCGCGCCCGACTTCTCGAAACAGCGGAAATCCCTGCGCCCCACAAGTTTTGCCGCCACCCTGTTCATTTTGTCGAAATCAAGCCCGGGATATGCACAAAAATATGAAAAACTTTCCACGAAAGGGTCTTTGACCCTATGAAGATAATATGTATATTCGCGTTTGGTTGCATCGAAACGGGCGTGGAAATCATCCCTGACCCGCTTGACTGACAGGACGGCAAGTTCGCGAGGCAGGATGGCATTTAATTTGCAGGTTAAAGTGCGGGTGTCCGCCTCGGTGCTGCAGTCAAAGTGGGCGGTATAGCCGATGGCGTTTACGCCAGTATCAGTGCGCCCCGCACCGGTCACGCTGATTTTTTCCTTGAGAAGCACCGAAAGGGCTTTCTCGAGGACTTCCTGCACGCTGACAGCGTCAGCTTGAATCTGCCAGCCGTGAAATGCGGCTCCGCAGTAAGACAAAATGATGGAATAACGCATACGAATGCAAAAATATCAAAATATATGGAAAGTGTAAACATAAAGGAACTCAATGAGCGCATTCAGAAGGAAAGTGCGTTCGTCGATCTTCTTTCGCTTGAGATGGGCAAGGTCATAGTCGGACAGAAGCATCTGGTCGAGAATCTGATGATAGCTATGCTCGCCGGCGGACACATATTGCTCGAAGGTGTCCCGGGACTTGCAAAGACCCTGGCAATCAGCACCCTGGCCAAAGCGGTGAATGCCAAGTTCAGCCGAATCCAGTTCACCCCGGACCTCCTGCCTGCGGATGTCACCGGTACTCTCATATACTCCCAGAAGAAGGAGCAGTTCGAGGTGCACAAGGGCCCTGTATTCGCGAACTTCGTGCTCGCTGATGAGATCAACCGTGCCCCGGCGAAGGTGCAGTCCGCCCTGCTCGAAGCAATGCAGGAGCATCAGGTCACTCTCGGCGACCAGACTTACGCCCTGCCCGAGCCGTTCCTGGTAATGGCTACCCAGAACCCGATAGAACAGGAAGGCACCTATCCTCTGCCTGAGGCTCAGGTGGACCGTTTTATGCTCAAGGTGCTTGTGGATTACCCGAAAAAGGATGAGGAAAAGCTCATTATACGCATGAACAATTCCGGCGTCTTCCCGAAGGCGCAGCCTGTTGTGAGCCCCGAGGAAATCATACGCGCCCGTGAAGTGGTCAGGGACGTTTATATGGACGAGAAGATCGAAAGATACATCGTGGACATAGTCTACGCGACCCGTACCCCGGAGGACTGCGGACTCGCATCCATCAAGGATTTCATATCCTACGGCGCATCCCCGCGTGCCAGCATCAGCCTCTCGATGGCCGCAAAGGCATACGCCTTCATCAAGCGCAGGGGCTATGTGATTCCGGAGGACGTGCGTGCGGTATGCCCTCAGGTGCTTCGCCACAGGATAGGGCTCAGCTACGAGGCGGAGGCCGAAAATGTCGTGCCTGAGCAGATTATAGAGCAGATTATCAATGCCGTCGTTGTCCCATAGCAAGACTTCGGACCTGCTAAAAAAGGTCAGGAAGATCGAAATAAGGACGAAAGCTCTCTCCCACCAGATCTTTGCGGGTGAGTACCATTCGGCCTTCAAGGGGCGTGGTATGGCATTCAGCGAGGTGCGCGAGTACCAGTGGGGAGACGACGTGCGCTCTATGGACTGGAACGTCACTGCCCGTTTGCGTTCCCCTTATGTGAAGGTGTTCGAGGAGGAAAGGGAACTCACCGTGGTGCTGCTCGTGGACGTGAGCCGCTCCGGCCTGTTCGGTACCAGGGTGCAGAACAAGCGCGAGCGCATAGCCGAAATCGCTGCCGTACTCACATACAGCGCCATACTCAACAACGACAAGGTGGGTGTGCTCTTCTTCTCCGACAAGGTGGAGAAGTTCATCCCGCCGGCAAAAGGCCGCTCCCATCTCCTTCACATCATACGCGAGATGCTGGAACTCCAGCCGAGTTCTGATGGCACCGACATAGGCGCCGCGCTGCGCTACCTTACCAACGCGATAAAGAAGAAGTGCACCGCCTTCCTCCTGAGCGACCTGGTGGACGTGGATGCACAGGGGCAGCCGAGGTACGAGGACGCGCTGAAGATTGCCGCCGGCAGGCACGACCTGAGCGTGATCAAGGTTCACGACCCGCGCGAGCAGCGACTCGTCCCCGTGGGGCTGGTGCACGTGAAGGACAGCGAGAGCGGCGAGTGCGCGTGGGTGAATACGGACAGCCGCAAGGTGCGTGACGCATACGCCAGGTGGTACGACGAAATGGCTTCCGCCCAGACCCGCCTGTTCAACAGATACAGAATAGACAATGTAGATATAGCCACGGACTCCGACTACGTGAAGGGTTTGATGGCCTTGTTCAAAAAGAGATGAGACTGTTGCTGACATTCATGCTTGTCCTGTCGGCCATAGTGCCTCAGGGCAAAGCTTTCCTGAAACCCCTTCAGCAGAGGGACTCGATCCTGATTGCGGACCAGCTCGAATACGGTTTCGAACTGGAGAACGTGGATAGCGGCACGAGTCTGGCCTTCCCGGACTTCTCCGCCCTGCCTCAGGATACGCTTGCGCTGGTAAAGGGCTGGCGCGTGGATACCCTCAGTCTAAACAGGAAAACGGGAAGCATGGACATACGCGCCTGTGTCACCCTGGCTCCGTTCGAGGAGGGCAGTTACGAGCTCCCGGAAATATATGTGCTCAGGCGGCTCGCTGACGGTCAGGTGGATACGCTCGTTTTTGAGCCTGCCGGCTTCGAAGCCAGGACTATGCCTGTGGACACGGCAACTTTTGTGTACCACGATATCAAGGGGCAGATGCGCTATCCTGTGACCTTCGTGGAAACGCTCCCTTATCTGGGTGGCGTCCTGCTGCTTGCAGCGATTGTCGTGCTGATCGTGTGGCTCGTGAAGCGCCACCGTTCCCGCAAGGCCGGAATGGAGGCTGAGGAAAATGAATCCGCCTACATTGTCGCCCTGAGGCGCCTGGACAAGTTCCGCGGCGACAGGTATTGGGCCCCTGACAAGCAAAAGCAATATTATTCCGGCATCACCGATGCCCTGAAATACTACATTGAGGACCGCTTTGCCGTGGATGCTCCAGAAATGACCACAGCCGAACTTTTCGATGCCCTGAAACCGTGCAAGGAGATTGATGCCGACTTGCTTTCAAGCACTCGTGAGCTCTTTGAACTTGCTGATTTCGTGAAGTTTGCAAAGCATTCCGCTTCCACTGAGGAGAATGCGGCCGCACTGCCTCTCGCCATACGTTTCGTGATGTCCACCTATAATACCGGGCTTGGGGAGGAGCCGGAGAAAGATGTTCTTTGAGTATCCCGCACTACTTTGGCTGCTGGTGATTCCGCTGCTGCTTCTGGCACTCTATGTCTATAGGGAGCTCGCCGGGAAGCGCGCCCATCTCAGGGTGCCTTCTCTCGCCGCCTGGACTTCGTCAGGAAAGAGTGCCGCCTCCATCTTCATCCATCTGCCTTATCTGCTGCGTCTGGTGGCGCTCTCGCTTATGATTGTCGCCATTGCCCGTCCCCGCTCGTCGGGAGAGTTGCAGAAAATCAATACTGAAGGCATAGACATAGTCCTTGCAATGGATGTCTCCACCAGTATGCTGGCCCGTGATTTCAAGCCGGACCGCATCAGTGCCGCCAAGGATATCGCCATAGAGTTCATAGCCCAGAGACCTTCGGACAGGATGGGAATAGTCGTGTTCGCCGGGGAGAGCTATACTCAGTGCCCTTTGACTACGGACCGCGCTACCTTGATCAATATGATGAAGGAGGTGCAGACAGACATCATCGAGGATGGTACAGCCATAGGAAACGGCCTTGCCACCGCTGTCGCCAGGATTATGGATTCGGATGCCGTGAGCAGGGTTGTGATACTTCTCACCGACGGTGTGAACAACTGCGGCGAGGTGTCTCCATTGACTGCTGCTGAAATAGCAAAGACCTATGGTATAAGGGTTTACACTATCGGAGTGGGGGCTAACGGAGTGGCTCCTTACCCGGTGATGACCCCGTGGGGCGTAGAAATCCAGAACGTGCAGGTGGAAATCGACGAAGATCTGCTCAGGCAGGTCGCACAGACCACAGGAGGAAAATACTTCCGAGCCACCGACAATACGAAGTTGGCGGAAATCTATTCGGAAATCAACAAGATGGAAAAGTCCCGCACCACCGTGGACAGTTTCCCTGTATATGAGGAGCTTTTCGGCAAGTATGCTTTGGCTGCGCTCATCTGCCTGCTAGCCGAAATGATAGTGAAACTTTTGCTCAGGAGGATGCCGTAATGCTGTATTTTGCCAATCCCGCATATCTTTGGCTGCTTCTGCTGGTGCCTGTGATTCCTGTGGCTTATGCCATAGCGATGGCGCTGCGCAGACGGCGAGTGCGCGCTTTCGGTGACGAGGAACTCGTGGAAGCGCTGATGCCTTCGCGTTCAGGCGCGAGAGGATGGTGGAAGACGGTTCTCTTCACCCTTGCCTTCGCCTTCTTTGTCATCGGTCTTTCCCGCCCGCTTATCGGAGCCAAGCTCGCCGAGCGTGAGACCAAGGGCGCTGAGATAATGATATGTCTGGATGTGTCCAACTCCATGCTTGCCCAGGACTACACCCCGGACAGGCTGTCGCGCGCGAAACTGGCCATTTCCAAGCTCGTGGACAAGCTTAAGGACGACAGGATAGGTCTGGTAGTCTTTGCCGGCACCTCCTTCGTGCAGCTTCCGATCACCACCGACTACGTTTCTGCAAAAATGTTCCTGAATACCATAGACACGCGCAGCGTCCCGGTGCAGGGCACGGCAATAGGGGAGGCGATGATGACGGCGGCACGAAGCTTCAGTGCCCAGAGCGAACGCAGCCGCGCGATCATAGTCATCACCGACGGCGAGAACCACGAGGATGATCCCGTGGAAGTGGCGAAGCAGATAGCGGAGACCGGAATCAGAATCTACACCATAGGCGTGGGTTCGCTGAGGGGACAGCCGATACCGGATGGCGGCAGCCTGATGAAGGACAAGAACGGGGAGATAGTCGTCTCACGCCTTGACGAGAATACCCTGCGTGAAATAGCCAGGGTCGGAAAGGGAGCCTATGTCCATGCTGGCAAGGATGAGTTCGGACTTGAACCTATAGTGGAGGAAATAGGCAAGTTCGAGGACGAGAGGTTCAATTCTGTCGTCTTCGAGGAATACGACGAGCAGTATATGTATTTTCTGGGCATTGCCCTCTTCCTGCTCGTGATCGAGATGCTTATCGGTGACAGACGTTCAAAAAGGAGTTTGTTCAAATGAGAAAGAATTGGGTGATATGCGCCTTTGTGCTGCTGCTCAGTTTGCCTGCGAACGCGCAGGTAGACAAGAGGGAAGTGCGCGCCGGGAACAGGGCATTCAAGAAGGATGAATTCAGAAAAAGTGAAATAGATTATCGCAAGGCCGTGCTGAAGGACTCGCTTTCTCTCGCCGGCCAGTACAATCTGGCCTCTTCGCTTTACCGTCAGGAGGATTACGAGGGTGCTTCCAAGGCTATGGAAACCGTGAAGGAAGTAGCAGGACAGGCCTCCAGTGCGGATTTCTGGTACAACAGGGGAGACGTGGCCCTTGCACAAAAGGATTACGCGACTGCCGTAGATGCGTTCAGGCAGTCCCTGCTTCTGCGCCCCGAAGACCTGGATGCGAAGGAGAACTACATCTACGCAAAGAAGATGATGGAGAATCAGCAGGGCGGAGGAGGCGGAAATGATCAGAATCAGGACGACCAGCAGAATCAGGACGACCAGCAGAACCAGGATAATCAGCAGAA
>CAMEWE010000032.1:0-14333 GCA_945939695.1 uncultured Bacteroidales bacterium | reverse complement strand
AGAGAATGATTGACAAAATCATTTTCAGCCGATACGCTCTTTAAAATATTGATAAACAAATTGATTTCAATAATTGTGTTCCAATTGTTGTAATAAAAATACGCCTGTGCGGTGTTTTTGCATAAGCGACAGCCAACTTTGCGACATTCATTGTATAAATCTATAATCAATTCTGAGTTTAACACATAATTTAAGACGATATGCACATGAAAAAATCCAACGAAAAGAATTACCTCGAAGCTAAAAATGAACTCTACCTTGGAAACTTTGAAAAGGCTGCTGACATGTTTAGAAAACTGATAGACGAAGGTGACGCACGGGCGATGTTTGACCTTGGTCAGATGTACCTTCAGGGCAAAGTCCATCCCGGTGATGAGCGTGAGGAAGACCAGTTCATTGGAAGGGATCTGATTGAAGATGCCGCTTACAACGGTCACGTCCTGGCACAGTACAACATGGGTTACTATTTCCTGAAAATGGCAAAGGGGCCATCTTATGAGTTGGATGAGGCCGAGCGCTTCTTTAAGATGGCAGAAAACAATGGCTATCATATACCGTTAAGAATAAAAGAAGCTGTCTGGAAACTGCAAAATGTACATAACAAACCTTGCACACCTGAAACATTGACCGATATTATTCGCGCTTGCGGACCCTGTCGCGATAACTACTGGTACGTCTGCAAAGCATTGCAGGAAAGCGGAATAGCTTACAAAGACCTGAAATCGCTTGCCGATGGCGGCAATACCGATGCCCTTGTCCTCTCCTATATCGGCCTAAGCACGAATTTCCGCCTATACCGAATGGAAGATTACATAGATGAAGACGATGACAATTGTATTATTCCTGTTCTCCTGCATGGAACCGGTTGCAACCATGCAATTTTTGACGAATCCGAAGAAGAACTGAATATCGTCCGGACGGCACTGATCCAAAGCCTCCGTTCCATGAGCAAACCCCTTACCGACACCTATATGAGGGTTTTCAAAGACTCTGCCGACCTTGACATCCTCACTGTCTTTGCCAGTCTGGGATATACCGAGGCCCAGAAGGAATTGGAGTTCATATGGTCCCTTAGATAATTTTCCTTATATTTGTAAAAATTTGTATAGCATATTATAACACAAGGCAAAACTGATATGACAAATCCCTGGTTAAATATTTCCATAAGTGACACAATCGCCGATTGTGATAAGTCTTTCTTAAATAACCTTCCCAAACGAGTACTCGATAAATTTGAGTTTCGAACTCTTCCGGAACCTTTTCATGGCGACCCAGACGCAAACGTCTATATTTTACACGGCAATCCTCTTTCCGGGGGAAATGACCTCGCTTACATAAATATTCCTGCTTACGAACAAGAATTGGTTGATGAAATGGCCCTATTGAACAAAGACTTTCTCTGGCTCAGAGAGCAGGAAACTATTGTCGATATTAATGGCAATCCATATCCAGCTTACGCTTATTGGAAGAAAGCGACTAGAACACTTAGATACGGAAAAAAGAGTTTGAGCATCTTTTGTATTGAAGCATTCCCTTATCATTCACTTCATTCAAAAGATTTCGAAGGTATCGCTAATCTTCCTTCAAACCAGTTTACTAATGATTGGATTTTGGACGCAATTAATAAAGACAAATTCATAGTCTTAATGCGATGTGAAAAGTATTGGTATAAACGTGTCCCACAACTTCAAGGATATAAGAATTTACTTTTCCGTAACACAAATCGTTGCCCGGCCCTATCTAGGAATAATTTTAGTAAAAGTCTGCCCACACAGCAGGAGTGGAATCATTTCCTTGACATGCTATAATCACTAATAGTAAATCCGCAATCTACGCTTATATTTCAGAAAGGGAACGATTCCCCTGATAACACAAGTTTTATATGGCAAAAAGAATTATCCCATACACACCCAGGACACCGGAGCAGTTGGAATATGCGAAAAGAATGAAGGAGGCTTCAGATGCCAGAATTGAGGAGCAAAAGAAGCAAAATGAAGAGTACTATAATCAACTCTTGGAAAAGGATCCTCATACCCTACCTTTCTTGCTATTTCACGGTACGGACGCCAAAATGATTGGGCTCAGTAAGGAAGATAGAGATTCATTATATAGGATATTTCGTAACGTCATCGATACGCTTTGGCCTTCTTTCGAACCAATTATTGATAGATTAATTGCAACAGGCTTGCCTCGTCCTGTTGGTGTTGCTTTAACTGAAACCGAAGAGGAAGCATATAGGCGAATAATGAGCGACCTAACTACCCTTAACATGTATAAATCGGGCAACCAGATGTATGCATACGGTGATTTTTACCTCGATGTCAGTTTGGGGCAGGCCATCGAATATGCAAAACTTGCCGCTCACGGAGGTGAGCTTGGCCGATTGGCTCATTCTATACTTGAAGGGGCTAAGATTCTTGGATTTGACATGATGAGCCTGGGCGGGGAGGAGTTCTACAGAAATGCAGGCACTGTCCTTCAAATAGCAGAGATGCAGGCGGAGCCCGTGGTGTTCGCTTTCGTACACCTTGAGTTGGAAAAGCTGCGAAACATGCAGGGCGGCCCTGTAGACTGGGTCGGAATGGGAGGGAATCTGCCCACCCAACATTTCCGTTATCTCGGTGAGGTGGAACTTGATGGGGAGCATGCTACTTATGTGTGGGATTATGATAGATTATCCGACTTGAGAAAGGCGCTCATGCCTTATTGATGAGCCCTCTTGACGTAGTTATATATCTCTCTAAAACAAATTAAATTGAAAGGTCGCACTTGTGCGGCCTTTTTGCATAAGTGACCGATATCTTTGCACCCGAATAAACAACAACTATTATTTTTAATGCATTACAAACTCATTGTTAATCAACCTTTTCAGAGCACGGCTAGCGTGCTTGCGGCAGCCTTCCGTTTTGTCTGCGCCTATGACCCTCATCTCCTTCGACTGGAAGAACATTGGCGCGTTATCCCTAATGGGATTGCCATCCACGATTCTTTCAACAATATAGACATTCCTATCGGCCGAGATGCTACCTTGGAAGAATATGATCCGGATGACACTCATTACTTTACCGACGGCTATGCAAACTACAGGCTCCTGGAAGACCTTCCTAAAAGTGACCTGGATGACATCCTGGAGGTATTCAATGACCACTTTGGTGCCGATTGTTTTTGCGTAAGCAAAACGCCCATCGGCTATGGATATTATAAATGTGTGAACGACTAAACAAAATGCAAATGGAGATTAATGAACTGTATAAAAGATTACGTGAAGAAGGCCGAAGCGCCGGCCATGCCCAGTGGATTATCGGCAACTATTACCTCACTGGACGGAATGTGGAGAAGGATCCGGACAAGGCCGAAGAATGGTTCCTCAAAGCCTGGGACCATCATTTTCCCGGAACTGCTAATACGCAGACTTTTATCCTAAAAAGGATGTGGGCAAGGTTCGTTGCCGAAGCATACGCTGAAACGCCCCGGATGCGAACACTTCTTTCTGAGGCTAAAATATCTTCCGATGAACGGCATGGCACCATCTTGATATGTGTCCATAATGATGCACAAAAGGAGTGGATAGATAATCGACTCAAAGAGAGGATGGCCGCATTTCAGCAATTCACTATCGGCCGTTTTGTGAGTATTACCATCAACGCAGAGGTACAATAATCTCAACGAAAATGAATAAGGCAACCTTCTTTCTGATACTATCTATATTTACCATGTCTTGTGTAACCCCAGCTGAGCGTTTTGCCAAAAGGGTAACCCAAGATATGGTTGAAACAGACCGCAACGACCTAATTGGAGAAATCCAGGGATTCAATGCCCCGGATTTCAAAAACGACATTCCGGTTTGAAATGTAAGTGTGGATACCAACTGCGTAACAGTTATGATTCAAGGCGAGTTTGTTGACAAAGACTCCCTCTATCGATATTCCATTAAAGAGCACTACTTGATTGATATTCCTGCAAAGGGATACTACCACTTCTGTCCGGATACAATCACAGTTTACAATATTTCAGGTGGTGAACCAATGATAATTCTGTCACGTAATCAATAAAATAACAAGAAAGGTAGCGCTTGTGCGGTCTTTTTGCATAAGCGGCCTATACATTTGCACCAGAAACAGTTAAACACATATAAAATGGAGAAAATCGAAAAAGCCAGAATCCGCCGCAGAATAGCCACTGCATTGAACAAAATCTTTCTTAATCATCCGATCCTTACAGAGGCATACGGAGACGAAATTCCTTTCAAGAAAAGTTACATCAATTCGGTGAGCTGCTCTATCACGAACTATCTTCTGAAAGGACGATGCCGAATTGCTCCTGAGTTTGATTATCATTATATCGAGCAGGCAGCAGAGGCCTATCCCGAGCCCAAACAAAAGTATCAAGGCCAATTCGCAGTCGATCTCTATTCCCAGCAAACCCTTGATTCAATTACCGACATCCTTCAGAAAGCGTTCTTTGAAAGCAAAGACAACGTTATTGAAGCAGCGAAAACCGTCATTGAAACAATTACCAAATCATTATAATAATATGAACCCTTACGAAATGCAATGGAGCAGCGCCACCCCCGGCCTGCTGATCATCCTCCTGGACCAGAGCGGTTCAATGACCAATAAGTACGATGACAATATGACCAAAAGCGAGTTCGCTTCCAAGGCCGTGAACCGCGTCATCAACACCCTCATCCAGCGCAACTTCGACGGCGAAAGCCCCAAAAACCGCGCATTCATCTCCGTCATCGGTTATGACAATTACGTCCACGAGCTGTGCTCCGGCTACCTCAAGGACCTGGACGCCAAGCCCATCCGAATTGACGAGGTAATGAAGAAACAGAGTGACGGTGCCGGCGGCCTGGTTGAGATTCCCTATAAGATGCCCGTGTGGGTGGAGCCCATCACCAAGGACGGTGCCACTAACATGAAAGGCGCCTTTGAAATGGCCAAGGCCATCATCGAGAAGTGGATGACCGACAAGCCCGGACACCCCGCGCCCGTAGTCATCAATATCTCTGACGGAGCGCCTTACTATGACTCCAAGACCGTTGAAGGCTGCATGGACGAGACCACCCAGGTGGCCAAGCAGCTGATGGATCTCAAGTGTGAGGACGGCAACGTGCTCCTTTTCAACGCCCTCATCAAGAAAGCCGGTGCCAACCTGGTGTTCCCGTCTGAAGTGCAGGAAGGCAGTTCCGACGAAGCACGCTTTATCTTCAACATCTCCAGTGAAGTGCCTCAGGCATACGCCGCTGCCGCTGCCAAGAACGACCTTCCGTTGAAGGACGGTTCCCGCGGCTGTATCTTCGAGGCGGATGGTGTCCAGCTTGTTTCCTTGATTGATTTCGGTTCGAGCAAAGGATTGGGAGACATCAAGTAATGAGAGCACGTGCCTTCATAACTCAAAAGGAAGCCGAGTCCGTAGCTGACTGCCAGGACCGTTTCAGTATTAATCCTGCGACGGGATCTGTGGCGGTGAGTGACGGAATGAGCCAATCCCTCTTCCCAAAGTATTGGGCGGAGATCCTTGCCGACCGGTATACGGCGGAGAGGGATTGGTTCCCGACTCGGGAGAACGTGCAGACGCTGGCTCCGTTCTGGATGGAAAAGGTCCGGAAAAGGCTGGAAGAATGGCGCGCCCTTGGGAGGGAGCCGTGGAGGTCTGAGAGCATGTTGGCAACCGGCGCTTCTGCCGGAGCAACGCTGGTTGGACTCCGAGTAGGCGTAGGAGGCAAGTGGTCCTGCGATATTCTTGGGGACAGTTGCCTGGTGGAACTGGAAGGCGACCATATCAAGGAGATCTACTCCTCGATGGACCAGTTTGACAACTACCCTGACTACTTCGACTCCAACCCGGAAAAACCGGGTAAGGGCGAGGTCAGAACCATCACTGGCAATTGGAATCTCCCGGAAGAGCCCCCAAAAACCCTGCTGCTCGTTACAGACGCGCTGGGCGCATTCCTTTCCTCGATTAAAGGGAAGCGGGAAGAGACTGCCCGTATCCGGGAACTGTTATGCGTGGAGTCCGCGGATGAGTTCAAGATCCTGGTCCAGTACTGGCGCAAGGACGGAATGCACAATGATGATACCACGATGGTAGTAGTAACGGATGATTACTGGTGGCTGAGCGAGGACCATGTATTCGTTCAGCCTGGTGAGTGCTTTAAACGACAGGAGGAATGGGTATGGTAGCCGGCATTGAAGATTATTCCGCCGCCATCGTAGTACCCCAGATGGTGAAGGCACCCGAACTGCAGGGAGGACATCCCGTGCAGAAGAACGGCAGGCTGCTCAGATATGCCGGCGGGTTCTGTGTGGTGTATCCTTATGAGACGGCAAGGCGTAAATACGCGGTACGCTGCTGGCATACGTCGGTGGATACGGTTCAGCAATACCAGAAAACAATCGCTGACCGGATTAAGGGCTTTGACCTTCCGTATTTCGTGGATTACAAGTACTGCGAGAATGCCATCCTTACGGCAAAAGGACTTCAGCCGGTCATTCTGATGGACTGGGTGGATGCCAAGCCGATGAAGAAATACATAGCCGACAACTTATTCCGTCCTTCTGCACTGGATAGCCTTGCCCGGGCATTCCTGGAAATGACACGGGAACTGCACGAACAAGGTATTTCGCACGGTGATCTTCAGCATGGTAATATTCTAATCCGCCCCGATGGCTCCCTTGTTCTCGTCGATTATGACAGCCTTTATGTCCTGGGGATGGACGGAATTCCGGACGATATAAAGGGATTGCAAGGATACCAGCATCCTGCACGCATTCACCAACGTTACCGGAGTGCTTACAGCGATTTCTTCTCCGAACTGGTCATCTACACTTCCATCCGGACCCTGGCGAAGCATCCGGGTCTATGGAACAAGTACAGCTTGGCCGATACGGAAACCATGCTGTTCACCGAGAAGGACATCCAGTCCGGCGGAACCAGCGAAATCTTCCGCCTGATAGAGTCTGACAGGGATGTACGGCATCTTGGAAGAGCCATCAAGGATGCCCTGCGGCAGCCTTCTCTGGATAGGCTTGTCCCGCTTCAAGACATTGTGAAAGGACAGGCAGATAGCGTTGTGGAAAACCTTTCCAAACAATGGCTATCCCAAACCTACCAGCCCAGTGCCTTCCAGTCAAACATTGACATCTTTAACCAATTGGCGGAGATAGCGTCCAGATGGTAATATGAATAATCAGTTTTGTAAGAATAAAACGTTATATTTGTAGAGCCATTAAAGTGAAACAATCACTGAAACTATTTAGGGATTGTCGTCAAATGTTTTCAATTTGACCGAAGCAGCCGACTGATCCCATCCATTTCTGCGTTCAGTCCATCAAAGACCGATGCGCTGATTTTGATTATTTGGTGGGAAAAGAAAAAGAGGGTGACTAAATAGGGACTGTCGTGAAATGCCCAATAATTACGCAACGAATTGATTGATAAAGTGATAGAAATTTCGTAACTTTGAAAAAGGGAAAAGAATTCCCCCAACCACCGTCGAAAATGAGAAATTGGGGGAATCGCAAAATTAATCTGCATGTCAAAAGTACGAAATTTTTCTGAAATAGCGCCAAACATTGCGTTTCCGGAGTTCAATTTTTACGAGCTCTACTATTCAACTTTCGAAAAGAGCGAATTGGGCAGGATAAAGAAGTTGCTTCCTCTCCGCGAGATGGCAGAAAACTTTGGTCTGGTAAGGAAAAGCATGAGGCCGAAGTTGGGACGCAGGTCGTTCTTCACTCCTGAAGGGAAAGTGGCCCTGATGTTCCTGAAGATGTACACGGGACTCAGCTGTCCGAAACTGCTGGAACAGCTGAACGGCAACATCCACTACCAGATATTCTGCGACGTGATAATAGATCCGACACGGCCATTGACGAACTACAAGCTGTTGGACGACATAATGATGGAACTTGCAGGGAAGTTGAAGATACAACAGATCCAGGGCATACTCGCCGACAAGTGGAAACCGTACATGGAGAATCTGGACACGATGTACACGGATTCGACGTGCTATGAAAGCGAGATGCGGTATCCGACTGACGCGAAGCTGCTGTGGGAAGGAATTGAGAGGAGCTATGCGACAATGTGCGAGTTGAGCAGCAGACTGGGAATCCACCGTCCCCGGACAAAATTCCTTGACGTGCAGAAGGCGAACCTGACATACAGGAAACAGCGCAAGCACAGCAGGAGCCAGACGAGGAAGATTACACGCAGGCTGCTTGACCTGCTCGGCAAGATACTGAAGGAGATACGTGAGATTGAGAGGGGCCATGATAATGCAGAGAACTTGTTGACTGTCAGAGAGAAAAGTGATCTGGAAATCATCACGAGGATGTACCGCCAGCAGAAGAACCACTTTCAGAACAATGACAGCAGGGAAAGCATCCCCAACAGGATAGTGAGTCTCAGCAAGCCACATTTGAGACCGATAGTGAGGGGCAAGGAAGTGAAGAGCGTCGAGTTCGGAGCGAAGGTCAACAACATATTGGTCGACGGGATATCGTTCATTGAGAAGCTGTCATTCAATGCGTTCAATGAAGGGACCCGTCTGGTGCACTGCCTGAAGATGCACAAGAGACTGTTTGGAGTCGAAGCGAAAAAGGTCGGAGGAGACACCGGCTACGCGGGAACTGAAAACAGGGACTACTGCAAGGCGAACGGGATACAGACATCTTTCGTAAAAAGAGGCCGTCCGTTCGGTGAGAAGAAAAAGGAGAAAGACCTTGTCCGAAAGGAGCTTGCCAGAGTGAGGGCGACTGCGATGGAAGGCTCGTTCGGAACACAGAAAGAGCACTACAATCTCCGGAGGGTCAAGGCCAGGACGAAGCGGACGGAAATCCTTTACATCTTCTTCGGCATCCACACGGCAAACGTGGTGCAGCTGGCGGACAGGATAGAACAGAGGTCGAGTTTGGCGGCTGCCTGACACTGAAATATGCGGTCAATGCGGAGCTCTTGTGGGGGAACTGTATCCTCGCCATGAAAAACGGACAAAAAATCCGGCCGAAACGACCGGAAACAGATATAAAATTGAAATTTTGATGAGTCGTACGCAGAAATTGAAAGGATTGTCTGCTGCTTCGCTCAGATTGAAAACATTAAACGACAATCCCTAAATAGTCCTAGTGACTTTTTTAGTCGACCCTCTTTTGGTTGAGGTACCAAGATTCGAACTTGGGCAGACAGAACCAAAATCTGTAGTGCTACCATTACACCATACCTCAATTCCGGACTGCAAAGATATGCATTTTTTCAGGAATCTGAAAATATAAGCTGCATCAACGTTTGGCTTTGAAGTACTCGCGCATAAGAGCAGCGCATTTTTCCTCCTCGACCCCCGCGCTGACACGGGTTTTCGGGTGAAGCAGGCAAGGACTGAAGAGACTGTAGCCACGCTTGGGATCGGGAGCTCCGTAAACCAGCCGTCCCAGCTGAGCCCAAGCCAGCGCTGCCGCGCACATTGGACAAGGCTCTACGGTGACGTACAAGCTGCACTCGTTCAAATACTTGCCACCTATTGCCTCGGTTGCTGCCGTGAGGGAAATCATCTCCGCGTGGGCGGTGGGGTCATTGAGCCTCTCGCTCATATTGTGGCCTTTTGCGATGATGCGTCCCCGGCACACCACCACTGCTCCTATAGGCACCTCGTCCTCCGCTGCCGCTTCTTCCGCTTCCCGGAGCGCCGCCTGCATATATCTTATGTCCTCCGCACTTGCGGAAACTGTTGATTTTTCGGGGGTTTCCATAATTTTACCTCATATTTCCACAAAAATACAAAAAATCAAAAACAGTTTCTTAACTTTGCCGGATATGAGATTATTTCTTATAGACGGACACGCTCTGATTTTCAAGATGTACTATGCTTTTCTGGGCAGGCCTATGGTCAACTCGAAAGGTGAAGACACATCCATACTATATGGTTTCACCAAATACCTTCTTGAACTCATCAATAAGGAGAAACCTACCCATCTTGCAGTGAGTTTCGACCCGCCGGGAGGGACCTTCAGAAATGAACTCTATCCTGCCTACAAGGCCAACAGAACCGAGACTCCGCGTCTTGTGATAGATGCTCTTGAGCCTCTGACTGAGATAGTTGCGTCCCTGAACATACCCGTACTTATGGTACCCGGTTTCGAGGCTGACGACGTGATATGCTCCGCCGCCCTGAAGTTTGCATCCGATAAGGTGGACGTATATATGGTCACGCCAGACAAGGATTACGGGCAGATGGTCAGACCTCATATCTACCAGTTCCGCCCCGGGAAATCCGGCGGGGAGAATGAACTGCTGGGCGAGAAGGAGGTTTGCGAAAAGTGGAACATAACATCCTGCTCTCAGGTGATTGATATGCTTGCCCTGTGCGGCGACAGTTCCGACAACGTGCCGGGAGTGCAGGGCGTCGGTCCCGTGGGTGCTGCCAAGCTGCTTGCAAAGTACGGTAGCCTCGATGGGATCTATGCCCATATCGGAGAACTCACTGCGAAGCAGCAGGAGAAGTTCCGTGAGGCTGAAGACTACATCCAACTCTCACGTCAGCTGGTCACCATCAAGACCGACGTGCCTGTGGATACCACTCTGGAAGCTATGGCCATTGATACACGCTACAGCCCGGAGGTGAACGAACTCTTCGACAGGTATGAATTCCCTTCCTTGAAGAAAATGGTTGTCGCCATCGCCGGGGAGAGTGCCGGGGAAGTGTCTCAGGTCCCGGCTTTCGACTACGGTACCGTGGCGCTCAAGGAAGTGTCCCCTGCATCAATCAAGGCTGAGCGCATAGGTCTGGAAATGAATGGAGACCTCCTCTCGGTGACGGATGGCAGCTCTTATGCCTCTGCCGCACCCCAGTCCTTCAGAAACATCCTGGAGGATGAGTCGGTGGTAAAGGCGGGTTTCGGAATCAAAAGGATAATGCTGGCCCTTCATTCCAGGGGCATAGAACTGCGAGGAAGGCTGGAAGATCCGGAACTGATGCATTATCTGATAAATCCCGAACGCAGCCATAAGTCGGAATCCCTCCTGAAAGAATACCTGGGCGTGGATGTGGAATCCCTTCAGAAGGCAACGGAACTGGACCTCTTCGACCAGGCATCCCCGGATGAACACAGTTGTCTGGGACTCGCCTTGCTGCTCCCTCTGGTGGACAAACTGAAGGAATCCCTTTCTGAAGTGCCCCGGCTGATGAAATTGTACGATGAGCTTGAAGAGCCCCTTATCGGGGTTCTCGCCCGTATGGAAATCAAAGGCGTGAAGGTGGACCTGGCGTCCCTTTCCGACTTTGCGGACAGCCTTCGCGAGTCGATGTATGAAAGGGAGCGTGAGGTCAGGGAAATTGCCGGAGATCCAGGCTTCAATGTGGCTTCGCCGAAGCAGGTCGGGGAACTCGTGTTTGAAAAACTTGCCCTCGACCCGAAGGCGCGCAAGCCGAAGAAGGGCAACTGGCCGACTGACGAACAGACTCTCCAGGAACTCTCGGACCGCAGCCCGGTAATCGGGGCCATTCTGGACTATCGTGGCCTTCGTAAGCTGCTGTCCACATATATAGAGCCGTTCGGAACTTATGTCTCCAGGCTGGATGGGCGTGTGCATACGACTTTCAATCAGGCACTTACTTCTACGGGACGCCTCTCGTCATCGAATCCGAACCTTCAGAATATCCCGATACGCAGCGACCAGGGGCGCGAAATACGAAAGGCTTTCGTGGCCGGAAGTCCGGACTGCGTGATGATGTCGGCAGACTACTCCCAGATTGAGTTGCGCCTGATGGCCCATTTCAGCGGCGACGAGCATCTGATAGCCGCTTTCAGGGCAGGTGAAGACATCCACAAGGCCACCGCTGCCAAAATATTCAGAACGGATATAAGTCTGGTGGACGATTCCATGAGGCGCATAGCCAAGACGGCAAACTTCGGAATAATGTACGGCATCTCGGCATTCGGCCTCAGCCAGAGACTCAAGTGCAGCCGCCAGGAGGCGAAGAAGATAATCGACGACTATTTCGATTCCTTCCCTTCCATAAGGGACTTCATTGACGGCACCGTCTCCAGGGCACGGGAGCTTGGCTATGTGGAGACCCTTTTCGGCCGCCGCCGCTACATCCCTGAACTCAAATCGCCCAATGCGGCAGTGCGCTCTCTGGGAGAAAGGAATGCGGTCAATGCCCCAGTCCAGGGAACTGCTGCCGACATCATAAAACTTGCAATGAATGCCGTTGACCGCCGCCTGCGCCAGGAAGGTCTCAAGGCTGCGATGGTGCTTCAGATTCACGATGAACTTCTGTTGGAAGTGCCTGTGGATGAAATAGATAAGGTAAAAGCTATACTCACCAGTGAGATGGAAAACGTGGTTGCTTTATCCGTCCCGCTAACAATTGAATGCAATTATGGCAAAAACTGGCTCGACGCCCACTGATGAACTCGTGCGCCGCGCTATCATTGGCGACGGAACCGCATTCACCGAGCTTTGGGATACCAACATCGAAGCTCTGCGCAGCTATTTGTCCTCCAAGATGAAGATGCTGGACGACTTCTACCTTGACGACATCTGCTCGCGCAGTTTCGAGAAAGCCTTCCGCCAGATAAGGAACTACGATCCCGCAAAGAGCAAATTCTCCACCTGGCTCACGGTCATAGCGCACAACACGGCGCTGGACATTATGGAGAGCGAGAACCGCAACCGCAGCAAACTGGTATCCATAGACGACGGCAAGGCGCAGAACGTGGCAATAGAGAACATAGGCGACGGTGCCGACAGTGCCCTGGAAACGATAATAGAAACGGAAGACAAGGACAGCATACTTGCGTATATCGAGGGCTTGCCGGAACTCTACCGGGAGGTTGCGCGCAGGCGTATGGTTGAGGGAGAGTCCTACAAGGAGATATCCGAGCACCTGGATATGAGCCTGAACACGGTCCGTACGCGCATACGAAGGGCAAAGCAGTTGATGGACAAGATGAGAGACAAGTCAGAAGATGAAGAATAGAGAAGAATACGATGCCCTCGTGGCGCTTTACAGGGAGTGGAATGCCAAGATAAACGTCATCTCCCGCAAGGATATTGACAATGTGTATGAGCATCACGTTCTCCATTCCCTGGCCATAGCCGAGTACCTCAGGCGACGTTATGGGAAGGATGTGTGGAAAGGAGCCACGGTGCTGGATGTAGGCACCGGCGGCGGTTTTCCGGGAATACCTCTGGCGATGGAGTTCCCGGAAACGAACTTTGTGCTCTGCGACTCCATACGCAAGAAAATCACCGTGGCAGAGGCTGTTGCGCAGGGATTGGGCTTGCAGAATGTAAGCTGTGTCAATGCGCGGGCGGAAAGTCTGGGGCGAAGTTTCGACTGGGTGGTATCCAGGGCAGTCACCACGTTGAGCGAGTTTTATCCTTGGGTGAAGGGGCGCTTCAACAGGAGCATATTGTATCTGAAGGGAGGAGATGTCAATGAAGAAATCTCCGATCTGCTGCGAAAATTCAAGCTGAAGCCTGGTCAAATAGGCAGCTGGAGGATAGATGAGTGGCTGAAAAACGATTATTTCGCTGAAAAATTTGTAATTGAGATAGGAAAAGATTATCTTTGCCCTCCCGAAACTGAATAATTAAAAAAATTAGATAATGAAAAGGACATATCAACCTTCCAACCGCAAGAGAGTCAACAAGCATGGCTTTCGCGAGCGTATGAGCACACCAAACGGCCGTAGGGTTCTTGCAGCCCGCCGTGCTCACGGACGCAAGAAACTCACTGTTTCTTCAGAGGACCGCTATTAATAGTCAGCCGTCCTGAGGACCATAGGAGGATGACCGAGAGTCTCAGACTCGAGGCCATCCTCTTCCTTTCGTTCCGCACCCTCCCTCAGCCCCATCCCCGTCCTAGTCTAGCCCCAACCCAACCTGGCCCTAACCTAACCCAGTCCAGTCCCGTCGCAGCCCCCACCCCGGTCCATCCCCGGTCCAGTTCAACCCGGTTCCTGTCCCATCCCCGGTCCAGTTCAGACCTAGCCCCAACCCGTCCCAATCCAGAACAACCCAAGCCAGCCCAACCCAGTCTAACTCAACCCCAGCTTGTCCGAAAATCAGCATTGTTGGGCAAAATCGGCCTTCTGTATAGCTCAGGAAGTAGCCGAATTGGCTGATGAGGTACTTTCGGACTGGCTCCCCGTGCCCCTCGCTGCGTCTGCGTGTCGGCTGCCCGCTTCGACGGGACTTTGCAAGCGCCGGACGGCACCAAGGAGATTTCAGGAATACGTGCACCCTCGCTGCGTATGTGTGTCGGCTTCCCGTTTCGACGGGACTTTGCAAGCGCCGGGCGAAGCCCGAAAGCGGTCCCAGAG
>CAMEWE010000031.1:0-16446 GCA_945939695.1 uncultured Bacteroidales bacterium | reverse complement strand
GCGCACTCGTACTTGGATGCAGGGAATTCGATCTTGTCGTAGTTGATGCCTGAACCAGGAAGGGAAAGGGTGGTGTTGGCGCGGCTGTTCTTGAGCTTCACTGCGCAACCGAAGTCTCCTGCGTGGATCTGGTCCACAGCTTCCCTCTTCTGGCCTGCAACTGCATAGATGGTGGAGAAACGGTCCTTGCCACCGGAAACTGGATCCTCAAGGTCGAGTCCTGAAGTAAGGGTGCCGCTCATTACCTTGAAGTAAGATACTTCACCGAGGTGCTGCTCGACGGCGTTCTTGTAAATGAAGATTGAAGGAGCGCCCTCTTCCTTGTTGGAAGGTGCCGGTGCAACCCTCCTGGTGAACTCGAGAACCCTCTTGACTCCGATATCCTTCTTTGCGGATACGCAGAATACAGGATAAGCCTCTCCAGTTCTGATACCCAGGCTGAGTCCCTGACGGATTTCGTCCTCAGTAAGGCTTCCGGCCTCGAAGAACTTCTCCATAAGGGTGTCGTCGTACTCGGCAGCCTTCTCAATGAGCTCCTGGCGGGCTTCCTCGGCCCTGTCCATAAGGTCGGCAGGAATTTCAAGATCCTCACGGGTGCCGTTGGCATCCTTGAAGTGATAGTATTTCATTGTAAGCACATCCACGAATCCGTCGAAGGAAGGGCCCGTAGTCACAGGGAACTGGATGTACACGGCCTTGTTACCAAATGATTCCTTGATGCTGTTATGAACCATATCCCAGTCTGCCTTCTCGCCGTCGAGCTGGTTTACTGCAACGATAAGAGGAAGGGACTGCTTCTCTGCGAGGCGGAGGAACTTCTCGGTTCCGACTTCCACGCCCTGCTGCGCGTTCACTACGAGTATGCCGCACTCGCAAACCTTGAATGCAGAGTACGCACCGCCGATGAAGTCGTCAGCGCCCGGGGCGTCGATGAAGTTGAACTTGGTGTTCTGGAATTCGGCGTAAAGAGGAGTTGCGTTGATGGATCTCTGGTTGATCTTCTCAAGCTCGTTGTAGTCTGAGACTGTGTTCTTGTCTTCAACTGTGCCTCTTCTGTCGATTACCTTGCCCTCATAGAGCATAGCTTCAGCCAACGTGGTCTTGCCGGACTTTGTAGCTCCGAGAAGTACCACGTTGCGGATCTCTTTGGTTGTGTATTCTTTCATTTCTGAGTTATTAATTATTAAATTATTTCAAAATTGTCGCGTGTAGCTCACAAATCTAATAAAAATTAAGGCCATTCACAACAATAAATCAATAATAATTCATCAATTCCCATACCGAGCTCCCTGAATACCATTTCATTCAGTTCCGGCGCATCAATATCCAAAGCACGGCAAATGTCAGGGAGTGCCAGGCCAAAGCTCCCGTTTTCGAGAATCTTCCCAAGAGATTCGTATTTTTCTGTCCATTTCATGTCGGCAAATATGATTCACTGTTCCGAAAGATGCAACAGCCCTGATACCGAAATTCGGTCACCTAAGCTCGATATTTCCGATTTTTATGAAAATATGTCCACAATTTATGAACACTGCACAGAAATTGAGGCACTTACTTTTCATCTATTGCGAGTATTTTTGAAAAAAGTCAATGATATTCAGATGGACGGAGACAATTTACACACCTATATAAGAAGATTGAGGGAAAGCGCAGGCTTGTCTCAGGGAGCGATGGCAGACGAGCTGGATATCGGCCGGACAACCTACATAAACTTTGAGACGGGAAGGACCAGGCCCTTCAGCCGTTGCATATCCTTGTTCGCAGGGTTCTTCGGCAAGAGCGAAAGCGATCTCATTGTCGAGAGTCTGGGATCCGGACACGGAGACGGGCTGCTGGAGCAGGCCTCCGGAGATGCCGAAAAAGTACGCCGCACCCTGGTAGATGACTACGAGCGCAAGCTTTCCGCCCTGATGGATGAAAGGGACGCTCTCCGGAAACGTTTGGAGAACAATGAAAAAATCATCAAAACTTTGACTGAAACCAACGCATATCTTATAAGTCAACTCAGCAAAAATGACTAAATTTGTGGCATTATGCCACGGAGTATAAATCTTCTCTCTTGTATGCGCCCCGGAGTTTTGGAAGCGGGTTGCGATGAGGCCGGGCGGGGACCCCTTGCCGGACCTCTGTTCGCCGCTGCCGTAATACTCCCGGAGGGCTTCAGCCACCCGCGCCTGAACGACTCCAAACAGATGAGCGTCTCCGCCCGCGAGGAACTGCGTGCAATCATAGAGAGGGACGCCCTCGCATGGGCAGTGGAAGAGATTGCTCCGGAGGAGATTGACAAGCTCAACATACTCTGGGCTTCGGTGGAAGGGATGCAGCGCGCCGTGCGCAGACTCAGCGTGAAACCGGAGTTTCTGCTCATAGACGGAAACAGGTTCAAAGCGATGCCCGGTTATGAACACGCCTGCGTAGTACACGGGGATGCTACCTATGCGAGCATTGCCGCCGCTTCCGTGCTTGCGAAAACCTGGCGCGACGAGAGGATGAAGCAACTCGCAGAGCAATATCCCCAGTATGGTTGGGAGCACAATATGGGCTACCCCACCCCTGAGCACATTGCGGCCATCAAGAAATATGGCTACACTCCCCTGCACCGCAGGTCCTTCCACCCTAAGGAGCTGGAGCCCAGCCTGTTCGACTGAGCCCTGTGTTTACGAAAATAACATTTAATCATCAGAATATGAAGAAAACAATTATTGCCGCAGCAATCGCCCTGAGCATGGCATTTCAACTCAAGGCAGACGAGGGAATGTGGATGCTTCCGCTCCTCGAGAAAATCAACAGCGAGGCTCTCGCGAATCTAGGATCCAGACTCACCCCTGACCAGATATACAGCATCAACCACTCTTCCATCAAGGACGCTATCGTGCAGTTCGGTGGCGGATGCACCGGTGAAATCATCTCCGGCAGCGGCCTCCTGGTTACCAACCACCATTGTGGCTACTCCAACATTCAGGCTCTCTCAAGCGAGGAGCACAACTACCTCGAAGACGGATTCTGGGCTATGAGCCTCGAAGAGGAAATCCCTGTCCCGGGACTGAGCGTATCATTCCTCCAGTCGATGACAGATATCACCGGCAGCTACAAGAACGAGAAAGAGCGCCAGAAATTGCTGAAGAAGGCTGAGAAGCAAAACCCCGGATGCCAGATCCGCATTGTCAGCTTCTTCAACGACAATGTGGAGTATCTCGTTGTGTCCAAGATATATAGGGACGTACGTTTCGTAGGTGCTCCGCCTGCATCCATGGGAAAGTTCGGCGGTGAAACTGACAACTGGATGTGGCCTCGCCATACCTGCGACTTCTCGATGTTCCGCGTGTATGCCGGTGCAGACAACCAGCCTGCCGAGTATTCCCCTTCCAACGTTCCGTTCAAGCCGGCCCAGCACCTTCAGGTATCGCTTCGCGGCGTGGAGGAAGGCGACTTCGCGATGATTATGGGTTATCCTGGACGCACGCAGCGCTTCCAGACCGCAGCCCAGCTTGAAGAAATGTTGGAAATCAATGACATACGCATCGATGCACGCACCGTAAGGCAGGAAGTGATGTGGAAGGAGATGAGGGCTGACGAGCTCGTGAGTCTGAAATATGCGAGCAAATACGCAAGCTCATCCAACGGCTGGAAGAAATGGCAGGGAATGAGAGAGTCCTTCGCGAAGCTCGACGTCATCGGACGCGAGGAGGAGAAGGAAGCCGAACTGAACGCCTGGATAGCGGCAGACCCGGCCAGAGTCGAGCGCTACGCAGGTGCCATCGAGGGCATAAGCGGAATCATAAGCGCACGTCGCGAAGCATATAAGGCAATGACCCTGCTGAGCGAGACCCTTTCCAATATAGAGTTGCTGGGCATGACCCGCGCGGGCAGGAGAGACCCTTACAAGAACTATGATGCCGAAGTGGACCTCAAGATTGCGCTTGCACTGACAGACCACTACCTTGCAAATGTCGCCGAAAAGGATAAGGTGGAAGTCAGCCGTGAAGCCATAGAAGAGATGTTCCGTACCAGCGCGTACACTTCGAAGGAAAGACTGGAGGCAGCCCGAGCCGAGGGTGTAGATCTCTCCAACGATCCTGCAGCGCTCCTTGCAGCAGCAATCAGCGACCGCAGCCACATCCTCAGGGAAGAATACTCAGCAGCAGGCAAGGAGCTGAGCGCATACTCCAAGACCTTTGCGGCGGCGCTGCTCGAGTGGACAAAAGATAAGCCTAGCTACCCGGATGCCAACTCCACCTGCCGTCTCACCTACGGCACCGTGAAGGGTTACGAGCCGAAGGACGGAGTGGTTTACAAATACTACACCACCCTCAAAGGCGTGATCGAGAAGGAAGAACCGGGCAACTACGAGTTCCGCGTGCCTCAGAAAGTGAAGGACCTCTATGCCGAGAGCGACTACGGCCAGTACGCAGACGCGGACGGCAGACTCCGCACCTGCTTCCTGACCAACCTTGACATCACCGGCGGCAACTCCGGCAGCCCGGTTCTCGACGCGGACGGATGCCTGGTCGGTCTGGCCTTCGACGGCAACTGGGAGGCAATGAGCTCTGACGTCATCTTTGAGCCGGAGCTCCAGAGATGCATTTGCGTGGACATCAGGTACGTGCTTTGGATGATGGACAAGTTTGGCGGTGCAGGCTATCTGCTCGACGAAATGGACATTGTAAGATAATCATTTATAAATCGATTTATTATGACTAAAGAGGAATTGCTTGTCGCCCTCCGGGAGGTACGCCACCCGGGGCGGGGTGACAAGGACATAGTGGAGCTGGGGATGGTGAAGGACGTGGAGCTTTCAGATGGTAAGGCGGTGGTGACCCTGGCCTTTTCCAAAAGGCGTGACCCGCTTGCCGAGTACATTATAGGGAGCACCAGAGCTTGCCTTGTCCGCCACCTCCCGTCCGGATTCGGGACTGAGGTGAAGACCGTGGTGGTGGACGAAGTGAAGGAGAAAAAAAAGACCAATGTCAACGAACTTGATATGGAGCAGCTCCGCAATGTCAGGCACATAGTTGGAATCGCTTCAGGCAAGGGCGGAGTAGGCAAGTCCACCGTTGCCGTGAACCTCGCCTGCGCCCTTGCAAGACTTGGATACAGCGTTGGTCTGGCCGATGCCGATGTCTATGGCCCTTCAGTTCCTACTATGACTGCCACAGAAGGCGAGAGCCCTCTGGCCGAGGAGATCGATGGCAAGGAGATCATTCTTCCTCTGGAAAAATATGGGGTAAAATGGATGTCCATAGGCTATTTCGCGGAAAAGGGACAGGCTCTGATCTGGCGTGGGCCTATGGCATGCAATGCCCTGAAACAGATGATCTTGCAGGTAAAGTGGGGAGCACTTGATTTCTTGCTGATTGATATGCCTCCCGGAACGGGAGACATCCATATCAGTCTACTGCAGGAGATTCCGGTGGAGGGAGCCGTGGTCGTGACCACCCCTCAGGCAGTTGCCCTCGCGGATGTCGAGAAAGGCGTGAATATGTTCCGCAATCCGGGTGTGCAGAGGCCTGTGTTCGGAATAGTCGAAAATATGGCCTGGTTCACCCCGGCGGAGCACCCGGAAGAAAAGTATTTTATCTTCGGGAAGGACGGCGGAGCTAAGATGGCGGAAGAACTCGGAGTGGAGCTGCTCGGTAGAATTCCTCTGGTGCAGAGCATACGCGAAAGCGGAGACCAGGGAGAACCTGCCGCACTCGGCACCGGACCTGACGGAGCAGCATTCATTGAACTCGCCGCAAAGTTGGCGGAAAAGCTCGGCTGATGCCTATGGAAGTACGCGCAAAAAAGGCTCTCGGCCAGCACTTCCTGACCGACCAGAGCATAGCGATGAAGATAGTCGATTCCCTCAGCCAAAGCGAAATCAGGGATGTGCTGGAAATCGGCCCAGGTATGGGAGTGCTCACGCAGTATCTTCTGAAGAGGGACGACCTCGAGCTGAAGCTCGTGGAGTTGGACGGGGAGTCGGTGGAGTACCTGCTCACCCACTTCCCCGGTATGCAGGGAAAGCTATACCAGGCTGATTATCTGAAACTTGACATACACACTCTCTTTTCGGGGCAGTATAGAGTAATAGGCAATTTCCCCTACAATATCTCCTCCCAGATCTTCTTCAAGATACTCGAGGACAAGGACAGGGTGCCTGAAGTCGTGTGTATGATACAGAAGGAGGTGGCAGAACGCATAGCCGAGAAGCCGGGCAGCAAGACCTACGGCATCTTGTCCGTGCTTCTTCAGGCGTGGTATGACATAGACTACATTGTTTCGGTGGGGTCAGGAGCATTCTGCCCGCCGCCCAAGGTGCAGTCTGCCGTCATACGCCTCAGGCGCAATTCACGCAGTTCCCTGGGATGCGACGAAAAGCTCTTCAAGACTGTAGTGAAGACCGCCTTCAACCAGCGCCGCAAGACCCTCCGCAACGCCTTGAAGCCCCTTCTCAACGAGTCAATAGACAGCAGCGACCCAGTCTTCGACCTGCGCGCCGAGCGCCTCAGCGTCGAGGATTTTGTCGCTCTGACAAATCTCATTTCCGCTTGAGCAGTCCCGGAAGGACAACTCCGCAGAGCGATAGCAGGACAACCAGAATGAGGGCAATCGAGGAAGCTCTGGAGACGCCCTCGCCTATGCGGTAGGACGGAGGATCGAAGCGCATCACGAGACTGTGCCTGCCTGCAGGCACCTCAGCACAGCGCAGCAGTGAGGCTTCGCACCCAATTTCAAGTTCCTCGACTCCATCCAGGGTAAGCTTCCATCCTGCCGGATAGTAAACCTCACTGAAGACCAGTTTTCCTCCCTCGGCAGACTCGTACTCATAAGCGAGTTCGTTCGGGGCGTATGAAACAAGCTCCACCTTGTCCGTCTCTTTGGCCTGCTCAAACCAGGCATTGCCCTTGGCGTAACGGTATTCCAGCGGCGGAAGTTCATCGCCTACAATGATGTAGCGGCAGTTCATCGAGGCCAGTCCTTCCAGATATGGAAGCGCATCCTCGGCCTCCTGAATGGTGCCGGCAGAGTTTACAGCCCTGGTGACGGCAGAGATTTCCGCGCTCAGGGTATTTTCTATAAAGCTTTGATATATACGCAGTTTGGCGGGCGAATAACCGCCAATGTTCTTGTGCCAGTATGAAGGATGGGAGTCGTTGAACGGATCCACGCTGAGATCCAGCACGCGATACGAGAGATCCGTGTCGGCAAGTATCATCTCGTCCACCGGACGCTTGTTGAACTGGCTCTGGAAGTTCCTAGGAGTGATGAAGTCATCCGCGCTGAGGTATCTCTTTCCCACGGTGAAAAGATCAAGCACTACCAGCAGGCACACGAGCAGAGCACCCACGGTGCGGCGTCTGCTGCCCATATCGGGATTGGTGGCAAAGGTCTTTGCGGCACTCTTAGGAACGCTGCAAGCCCAGAAGAGAATCAGATATGCAGCCGCCACGAGCAGGAGCGAACGCAGGGCATCCGCACGCAAAAGCCCGGCCCTGTCGGAAGCAAGCGCATCCGAGAGCACTTCAGGCAGCTGGGAGTCGGCAGCACCCCTGAAATCTCCGGCAACACCCGGGAAGAGGGAGCAAACAAGGCAGAACCCGCCGGTGACGGCGAGAGCAATCCAGCCCTTTTTGAGGAAGCTTTCCGCAAAGCCGCCATCCTTCACGAGCCTGTCGAGACAGAGGAAGGCAAGCAGAGGCAGACATACCTGCAGCACCACCAGCGCCATAGATACGGTCCGGAACTTGTTGTACAGCGGCACATAGTCATAGAAGAGCCTGGTGAACCAGAGGAAATGGCTTCCCAGCGCTAGCAGCACACTCAATACCACAGCCACGATGATCCACCACTTGTCGCGGCCCTTGTACATCAGCAGGGCAAGTACGAAAAGGAAGATGGTCACTGCACCCATATACATCGGTCCGGCGGTAAAAGGCTGAGGTCCCCAGTAGAGAGGCAGGTTCTTTGACACCTCCCTCAAATTCGGCTGACCGGCTTGTTTCAGGAGGGCATAAGTCTCAGATTTGGAAGGATTTACCGCTCCGGCGGAAGAACCTCCGTTGAAGTTGGGCACCAGCAGGTTAGGAAGTTCTTCCCAGCCATACGACCATGCGGTGGCATAGTCTAGGTCCAGGCCCTTGCTCCCGCTTCCTCCCTCAGCCTCAGGATTGCCTCCGCGCATGGAGTACGGGGTATATTCGTAGGTCGGAAGGAGCTTGATTGCGTTGGTGGCTATGCCGGCGCATCCGAGGACCAGCAGCATTGCGCAGCTGACAAGGAAGCGCTTGATGCCTGCGCGATGCTCCTTACTGCAAAGGTACCACAGCAGCATAGCGATTGCATATATGAATATGACTATGGCCAGGTAGTAGGTGATCTGCGGATGGTTTGCCTTGACCTGGAAGCTCAGGAAAAGCCCGAATCCGGCGGCACCAAGGGCTGTGTATGGCAGCCATTTTTTCTTGGAAAGCGCTTTGTTCCAGGTATATGCGAGGGCTGCGAGCACCCACGGCATAAAGGCTATCGCCTGCATCTTGGTATTGTGGCCCACCTGGATTATCTGCATATTGTAGGAGCAGAACGACACGGCTACCGCGCCGCCCAGGGCGAGCAGTGGATGTACGCCGAAGGCCAGCATGAGCAAGCACGCGCCCAGGAGGGAAATGAAGTAATAGGTCGCCGGACGCTTTCCGGTAAGCAGCAGGTCGTAGAGCCACTGGGTCCAGTCGCCCTTGGTGGAAGCGTGGATCGTGGCGGTCGGCATACCTCCGAACATGGATTCCGTCCACGCGGTCTGGTCGTCAGGATGCGCCGCGTTCCATTCCATCATCTCGTGGGACATACCCTGCCATCCCGAGATGTCGCTCTGGTTCACTATTTTTCCTCCCAGCACCTGCGGCACGAATCCGTAGGCGAGCACAAGCATCAGCACGATGCTGCCTATGATGTAGATAAGCTTCTTTTTCATTTTTCCTTATTGCTTTGGACCAGGCTTTCCAGCTCCCCGACAAGCCTGGCGGTCAGAGCCCTGCGGGAGTAGCGCTCCGCGCCCTGTGCCGCAGCGTGGTCCGTGTCCATAAATTCCAACAATTCGTCCTCCTTGTCCCAATCATACATACGGCCCGCTCCCGAATCGCGCAGAATCGCGGCTGCGGCACCGTCCTCCTGGCCTATGCCCAGCACTGGACGGCCGGAAGCAAGGTACTCGAAAATCTTTCCCGGCAGCACCTTGGCGTACTCGGGTTCGCGGCGCAGCGGAAGTATGAGCAAGTCCGCATCCTGCTGCTCCAGCACCACGCGGCTGTGTGGCAGGTAACCCAGGTCCACGAGCTGCTCCCCAAGCCCGCGGGATCGTATGGCTTCGAGTACGGGGGCGTCAGTCTTCCCCGCCAGGCGTATTTCCAGGCGCTGCGCGAATTCCTTGTCCTCCCCGCAACGGCGTGCGAGCGCGTTCCACAGATTCAGCGGATTGCCGTCGGCTGCAAAGAGCCCCGTGTGCACGATACGGAACTTGCCGTCATTCCTGCTTCCCCGGACGCGTGCTGGGAAGTCGTCCTCGTCGAAACCATTGGTAATCAGATGCACCGGAGTGCCGGTCTGGGCCTGGAAATCGTCGCGCACGGGCGGAGACACTGCCAGCACCAGGTCGGCTTCATCCAGCACGCTCTGCTCGAGACGGTGGTGCTTCCTGTCAGCGAACTTACTCAGACACAGATGCTTATAGTAGAACATACGGGTCCACGGGTCGCGGAAGTCCGCAATCCAGGGCAGGCCGAGGCTGCGCTTCAACCCGCGTCCTATCAGGTGCATAGACTGCGGCGGGCCTGTGCTCACGACGGCATCGACCGGATGCTCCCTGAGGTATTCTTTCAGGAAACGCACTGAGCCCCGCACCCAGCTTACCCGGGGATCGGGGATGAAAAGATTGCCCCTGAGGGCACGGGAAAACTTGGATTTGAATGACTTGCTGCCCGAGTTGAGGGGGTTGACCTCCCCGCCGGAACGCCCGAAGAGCTTGCGGTAGAGTCCGTAGGGCTCCACGATGCGGCGGCGTATCACTTCCGCACACTCAGGAATGTCAGAAATCAGACTCTCGTCGCAGGCCAGGCGCTCCGGGTTCTCCGGGGTATAGATTACCGGCTGCCATCCGTATTCGGGCAGATATTTGCTGAACTTGACCCAGCGCTGCACTCCCGAACCGCCTGTCGGCGGCCAGTAATAGCTGATGATGAGAAGTCTGCGTTTATATTCCATACCAAGTCCAAAGTTAAGGATATTTTTGCTAATTTTGTTGTTCAACGAAAATCTTATGGCAAAGAGCGGAGAAGATACACCGTTACTGAAGCAATATTTCAGCATCAAGGCGCAGCACCCGGAGGCGTTGCTGCTGTACAGGGTAGGCGACTTTTATGAAACCTATTCCGATGATGCTTTGCTCGCAAGCAAGGTGCTCGGACTCGTGCTCACCCGCCGCTCAAACGGCGACAAGGGCAGCACGGAGATGGCCGGATTCCCCCACCACGCACTCGAGTCCTATCTCCAGAAAATAGTGCGCGCCGGATACAAGGTGGCGATATGCGACCAGCTCGAAGACCCTAACCTCGTGAAAACCAAGCTGGTGAAGCGTGGAGTCACGGAGATTCTCACCCCGGGCATAGCCTTCGGGGAGGGGATGTTGGAGAGCAGCGAACACAACTATCTCGCCGGCCTCAACTTCGACGGGCAGCAGTGCGGCGCAGCCTTTCTGGACGTGTCCACGGGCACCTTCAAGGTGGCCCAGGGCAGCATCGAGTACATCACCACCCTGCTCTCTTCTTTCAGCCCGAAGGAGTTGGTGGTGGAAAGGGAGGTATTCCGCACGGCCAAAGAGAAGTTTTCGGATTACTATGTGACCCCGCTCGACGAGTGGGCCTTCGTACAGAGCTCGGCTGAGGAGAAGTTGCGGAGCCAGTTGAAAGTCAGCAGTCTCAAGGGATTTGCAATAGACCGGTATCCACTTGCTGTGTGCGCTGCCGGGGCCCTTGTGGCATACCTGGAGCAGACTCAGCACAGCGGCCTCGGCAACATATGCTCCATATCGCGTATCGACGAGAACCGTTTCGTCTGGATGGACAGGTTCACCTTCCGCAATCTGGAGATTTTCCAGAGCAACGCCGGCAAGGACGGAGTCAGCCTGGTGGAGACGATTGACCGCTGCTGCTCGCCTATGGGTTCGCGATTGCTGCGCGAGTGGCTGGCAATGCCTCTGATGGAACCGTCGCGCCTCGAGGAGAGGTACGAGGTCGTGCAGCTGCTGCTCGACAATGCCGAGATGCGCGCCGAACTGCAGGACTGCATACGCGGGGTTGGCGACCTGGAACGCATCATTTCCAGAGCATCCACAGGCAAGATACTCCCGCGCGAAGTGCGCCAGCTTGGACGCTCTCTCGAGCAGATGGAGCCTGTGAGCCGCCTGTGCAGCGGCACCGGAGTGGAGGCTCTCGACAAGATGGCCTCGGGCATGAAGGACACGGGGAAGCTCAAGGAGCTCATCAAGTCCACCCTGGCGGAGGATGCGGCATCGATGATAGGCAAGGGCGACGTGATTGCAGCCGGAGTCGATGCGCAGCTGGACGAGCTGAGGGAGATTTCGCGCGGCGGCAAGGACTTCCTGGCCAGAATGCAGGAGAGGGAGATAGAGCGCACAGGCATTAATTCCCTGAAAATAGGATACAACAACATTTTCGGATACTACATAGAAGTGCGCAACGCCGCGAAGGACAAGGTGCCGCAGGAGTGGATACGCAAGCAGACTCTTGTCAGCGCGGAGCGCTACATCACCCCCGAGCTTAAGGAATACGAGGAGCAGATACTCGGAGCGGAGGCTAAGATTTACGAAATCGAGAGCCGGCTATTCTCCGAACTCATAGCCGCAATCCAGAAGTCGGTGCGCGACATACAGCAGAACTGCGGCATCATCTCCACGCTGGACGTGCTTCAGGGCTTCGCCCAGCAGGCGGAGGACAGGAACTACTGCCGCCCGGTGGTGGACAAGTCCTCAAGTCTGGAAATCATTGCCGGACGTCATCCCGTGATCGAAACCCTGATGGAAGCAGGGGAGGAATACGTGCCGAACGACATACGCCTGGACAGCAAGGGAGAGCAGATAATCATACTCACCGGCCCGAATATGGCAGGAAAATCCGCCCTTCTGCGCCAGACTGCGCTGATTGTACTCCTCGCCCAGATAGGGTCCTTCGTCCCGGCACGCTCAGCCCGTTTCGGCTACTTCGACAAAATCTTCACCAGGGTCGGCGCCACCGACAACATCTCCCGGGGCGAATCCACCTTCATGGTGGAAATGCTGGAGACTTCCATGATCATGCACAACCTTTCCGCCCGTTCGCTGGTGCTGCTAGACGAAATCGGCCGGGGAACCTCCACCTACGACGGAATGTCCATTGCACGCGCCCTGGTAGAGTACATCCACAATTCCGGAAAGGGAGCAAAGACGCTGTTCGCGACTCACTACCACGAGCTGAACGATCTCGAGCAGCAGTATCCGCGCGTGAAGAACTACCACATAGCCATCAAGGAAGACGGGCACAACATCATCTTCCTGCGCAAGCTTGAACCTGGCGGAGTTGCCCACAGTTTCGGCATTCACGTCGCCCGCCTTGCCGGTATGCCGCACGAGGTGATAGATTCCGCCGAGCGCACCCTCCGCAATCTTGAACTCAGGGAGAAGCGTAGCCGCGACGCTGAGATTTCAGAGGACGGGAGCATGCAGCTGTCCATATTTCAGCTCGACGACCCAACTCTGTCGTCGCTGAAAGCCAAGCTGGAAAAAGCAGACCTCAACAATATGACTCCCCTCCAGGCCTTTGACCTCCTTCGGGAGATGAAGGCAGAGGTCGGGGCCTGAAACAATTTAACACCGCCGGCAGTCTGAAGTGATTTCAGACCCGGCGAAGGCTCAGCCAAGGAAGTTGGTGATGAAAATCACCACTATGCCTATAGGGGCGACGTAGCGGAGGAGGAAGTAGAAAAGCGGGAAGACCTTGTTGTTGAAACGGAAACTTCCTGAGTTCGTGAACTCGTCCCTGACTTCGCTCTTTTTCATCACCCAGGCGGCGAATACCACGAAGAGCAGGCCTCCGAACATCATCAGGTAATTGGAAGTGAGCGCGTCGCAGAAGTTGAAAATCGTCCGGCCGAAAATCTTCACCCCGCCCAAAACTCCGAAGGAGAGCGAGCACAGTGCACCCAGGGTCCAAAGTCCGGCAAAGAGGAGCCATACCGCTTTCCTGCGCCCAAATCCTTTTTCTTCAACGAGATACGCAACTCCAACCTCATACATCGAGATGGCGGAGGTCAGGGCTGCAAAGCAGATTGTCACGAAGAAAAGTATGGCCACGGCCGAACTCAGCACAGGTGTCACCTCACCCATTTTGGAGAAGATGAAAGGCAGGGTCTCGAATATGAGTCCCGGACCGGCGCCCGGCTCGATTCCGGCAGCGAAGACGGCAGGCATCACCGCGAAGCCGGCAATTAGGGCAAAGAGCAGGTCAAAGAAGGTGGTTCCCAGACCGGAGACGAGGATGTTTTCCTTCTTGTCTATATAAGAAGAATAAGTCAGCACCGTACCCACTCCGAGAGAAAGGGAGAAGAAGCTCTGGCCCACCGCAAATGCGATAGCGGAAGGAGTCATTTTGCTGAAGTCCGGCTTCACCATATAGCGCACACCATCTTCCGCACCGTCAAGCGTGAGGGAATAAATCATAATTGCCACCACCAGCACGAAGAGCAGAGGCATAGTGATTTTGTTGAATCTTTCTATACCCGATTTCACCCCTGCCATCACGATCAGCGCACAGAGCAGAAGGAAAATGCTGTGGAAGAGAAGCGGCAGCAGAGGAGAACTGATGAAAGAGGAAAACTCAGAAGACAGAATGGCGGCATCCTTGTGCAGGAAAGACCCGCACAACGAGCGGAAGAGATACTCGATCGACCATCCTCCCACCACGCTGTAGTACGACAATATGATTAGCGGCGACAGCACGGTCAGCAGCCCCAGCCAGTGCCACTTGCTTCCTGGAGCCAGAGTTCGCATGGCACCGAAGGTATTGGAATGGGACCGCCTGCCTATCAAGGCCTCCGACATCATTATGGGAAGAGAAAGCAACACACTGGCAATCAAGTAGATGATTATGAATGCAGCGCCTCCATACTGGCCGACCATATAAGGGAAGCGCCATATGTTTCCGAGACCGATGGCAGACCCGGCAAGGGCCATGATTGCAACTGTATTGCTGCCGAATTTTTCTCTTTGTGCCGCCATATCCTAAAGTATGAAATTGCTGATGAAAATGAGAACCACTGCCACCGGAGCCACCCACCTGATAAGGAAGTACACCACAGGGAAGAGTTTCTCCGCAGACTTCAGGCTGCCTGAGTTGGTTATCTCGTCCCTGACGTCATCCTTCTTCATCACGAAGCCGACGAATATCACCACGAGCAGGGCCATCAGCAGCAGAAGTATATTTGAAGACATCCAGTCGAAACGGTCGAACACGGTGGAGTTCAAGGCGCAGAGCACTCCGGCGCCTCCACAGAGCACGAAAATCAACGCGCTCGCAAGAGGGCGCTTCATACCGAACTTCTCCACCAGATATGCCACTCCCACCTCCACCAGGGAGATGCAGGAGGTCATGGCAGCGACCACAACGGCGAGGAAGAAAATCACCGCCACAATCGTACTCATCACGGGAGCGCTGCCAGCAATAGAAGCAAAGACATAAGGCACGCTGCGGAAGATGAGTCCCGGACCGGCGCCGGGTTCAAGTCCGGATGCGAATACGGCCGGCATTATGGCAAAGCCGGCAAGTATGGCAAAAAGCAGGTCGGAAACCGCAGTGCCGGCGCTGGAAACCAGAATGTTTTCCTTCTTGCTCACATAGGAACCATAGGTGATGATGGCACCCATACCCAGCGAAAGGGAATAGAAACTCTGGCCCATAGCGTAGGCAAAGGTGCGGGGAGTCAGTTCTCCCGGCTGAGGGCTCACCAGATACCTCACACCCTCCCCCGCTCCCGGGAGGCAGATGGAGTAGATTGCTATGGCCACTATGAGCACGAAGAGCACGGGAAGCGTGATCTTGCTGAACTTTTCTATGCCGGATTTCACCCCTCCGGCAACAACGACAACCGTCACGAGCAGAAACAGCAGATGCATCAGCACAGGTTCGGCTCCATTGGAGACGAAAGTATCGAAAATCGCGCTGACTTCTTCGGGCGCAGTGGTGGAAAATGTCATTGCGCAGGACTTGAAGAGATAGTCCAGAGACCAGCCGCCGATGACGCTGTAGTAAGACGCTATCACCAGAGGAATCAGTATGGGAAGGAAGCCCACAGCCTTCCAGAAGCGCCGCCCTCCGGACAGGCGGGAGAAGGCGGTGTTTGCATTGGTGCGGCTGCGCCTGCCTATCACCACCTCAGCCACGAATACCGGCAGAGAGATGAGCAGGGTTGCGATGATATACACAAGAATGAATACGGACCCTCCGTGCTCCCCGACCATATAGGGGAACCTCCAGATGTTGCCAAGGCCGATGGCAGAGCCGGCCATAGCAAAGATGACAGCCATACGGCTGCCGAAACTTTCGCGTTTTGCAGACATAGTCCTTTAGGAACGGTTATACACTAAAAACTCATATTCCAGCCCGCTCTCAGCATCCGTAAACAGCTCGGAACGGGTTTCCAGCTCCCATTGAGCCGGATCGATTTCAGGGAAAAAGGCATCGGCATCCTCCACAGCCGTGTGCACACGGGTAAGGTACAGCTTGTCCACTGAGCCGATGAGCAGCTTATATACGGAAGCACCTCCGATGATGAAGCAGCGTTCCGCGGGGGCTGCGGCATCATAGGCCTCCTCGATGCTCCTCACGACGCACACTCCCTCGCATATCGGACCGCGCGAGCTAAGGACGATGTTCTTGCGTCCAGGGAGGGGTCTGCGCAGGGATTCGAAGGTCGTCCTGCCCATGATCACCGGGCATCCGAGGGTGACCTGCTTGAAGTATTTCAGGTCCCCGGAAATATGCCAGGGGAGATCTCCCCTGACACCTATCGCTCCATTGTCGGCCACGGCCGCTATCATACATTTCTCCATATTCGTCATACTGCCACAGGGGCCTTGATTGCAGGATACGGGTCGTAATCCTCCAGGGTGAAATCCTCGTACCTGAAGTCGAACACGCTCTTCACCTCCGGGTTGAGTCTCATCTTCGGGAGAGGACGCGGCTCGCGGGAGAGCTGCTCACGCACCTGCTCGAAGTGGTTGAGGTATATGTGCGTATCCCCGGTGGTGTGGATGAACTCTCCTGGCTGCAATCCGCAGCACTGCGCAATCATCATCGTGAGCAGGGCGTAGGATGCGATGTTGAACGGCACTCCCAGGAAAGTGTCCGCGCTGCGCTGGTAGAG
>CAMEWE010000030.1:0-16474 GCA_945939695.1 uncultured Bacteroidales bacterium | reverse complement strand
TTCAAGAAAGTCACAGGCCTCACCCCTTCGGAATTCCTGGCGAAATAGGCGTTCACGTGTCCAAAGAACACGGAGACGCTTACGAGAATTCCGAAGCAAACCCCTGCAATCTTCCATAACTGTCGGGGTTATTCTTTTGTTGGGGGCAAACAATTCCGGTTTTCACATCTTCCCAAAATGCAGAATACCCATCAGAATCAGGATTCAAGATAATCGTTGTGAGGTACTTGTGGTGGTTCTCCGTGCTCGATATACGGCAGCGGGTTAATTGAAGTTGAATAAATTGAAAATTTTATGTAAGTTTGTAAAGACGTCAGTTACCCTCAAATTGATAAGACCATGAATAATTCTTTTTATACTAACAGTATACAGGCATTCTGTTCAGACGACTCCGAAGGCGTATGGGGTACCATTTCCCGGAATAGCCGTATGGATGATAATGTTCTGCAGAAGGATTCTTGGCACCACGAAATATCAGAGTTGCAACAGTCGCTCTCCGGGCTTGAAGGAAGCATTTTCTTTGAATATTCCATTCCCAGATTAGGCAAACGTGCTGATGTTGTCATATTATCTAAAGGAATTGTTTTCGTCTTGGAGTATAAAGTCGGTTCCCGCTCATTTGACAGGCCAGATATTGAACAGGTGTGGGATTATGCTCTTGACTTGAAATACTTTCACGAAAAGAGCCGCGAGTTATGGATTGCACCAGTATTGATAGCCACGAAAGCGGCTGAACGCTCGCATTCATTTGTCCGTTCAAACTACGATGACAAAGTCCTGGAACCGATCTGCTGCAATGATGATAAGCTTAGACTCATTATTGACGAAGTCATTGCACGTTATGGGTTTGATGCAAGTATTGATTCTTGGGAAAACAGTCGTTATAACCCTACACCGACAATCATTGAAGCGGCAACAACTCTCTACCGGCGCAAGAATACGGATAACAAATCCATAGCAGATATCACCAGGACTGATGCCACCGGGAAGAGTCTTCAAACAACCACAGACGCAGTCCTAAACATCATCGACGAATCAAGAGAGAAATGTCAGAAAAGCATATGCTTTGTTACCGGTGTCCCGGGGGCCGGGAAGACATTGGTCGGTTTGAATATAGCCATCAACCTTTTCGAAGCCAGCAAGGACAAGGACAGTGAAAAGGACAGAAGCTTGGCAGTATACCTTAGTGGCAACGGTCCCTTGGTAAAGGTTCTGAGGGAAGCATTGGCAAGGGATGCCGTAGAACAGGAAAAAGCCAAGAATCCAAAGACCAAATACAATAAAACAAGGGCCCACAAGGCAGTGGATTCGTTCATCATGGACGTTTATCATCATCGCGATTACGTTATGCAGATGGTGAAAAGGCCGATTGCGGAAGGCTCAAAGTCATTGGACGTCAACCCGATGGTGGCACCCGACGGTGGAGCAGACTGGCTGACCGAACACGTCGACATCTTCGATGAAGCACAGCGCAGTTGGACCTACGAGCAACTCAAATCCTGGCTGGCAAGAAAGAAAGGCATAAAGAACTTTCCTATGTCAGAACCGGGCTTTCTCACCTGGGGGCTTGACAAAAAGAAAGATTGGGCAGTAATAATATGCCTTGTCGGAGGAGGACAAGAGATCAATACAGGTGAAGCCGGTATTTCCACCTGGCTTTCTGCGATTCAGGAATCCTTTGACAATTGGCACGTGTACTATCCAAAGAACCTTACGGAAAAAGAATATGCAGACGGGAAGGTTGAAGAAAGACTGAAGGACTTCCCTGCTGATAAAAAACACGCCCGCGATGACCTGCACTTGGCAGTGAGTCAAAGGAGTTTCCGTGCAGAGAATCTCAGCAAATTCGTCAAAGCAATACTTGACGTCAATATCGATTTGGCAAAGGAACAATTGGAGCTCCTGAATAAAAATTATCCAATCCGCGTCACCCGCAACTTGGACAAGGCAAAGGACTGGCTACGCCAAAAGGCAAGAGGTTCAGAAAGATATGGGCTCCTGGTTTCCTCCCAGGCATATCGGCTACGTCCGCTTTCAATTGACGTCCGATGTAAGCCGGACACAGTGCACTGGTTTCTTGACGACATTACAGATATCAGGTCCTCCCTGTTTCTGGAGGATGTCGCAACCGAATTCGATGTTCAGGGTCTTGAACTCGACTGGGCCGGAATCGTATGGGACGGAGACATGATTTATGATCCGGATCATAAGGTTTTAAGTGCCAAGGACCGCAAGAAAGCGGAATTGACACAAGATCACTGGACACATAGGTCTTTCAATGGCGGTGTCTGGCAGAATATTGCGTCAGATATGAGAAGAATCTATCAAATCAATGCTTACCGGGTTCTCCTTACCAGAGCAAGACAAGGTATGATAATATGTATTCCTGAGGGTAACTCCGCCAAAAACATCGATGGATCATGGCAAGACCCAACACGCCTGTGCTCGTTCTATGACAGCACATATTCATACCTTCATGATATCATTGGCATCATTGATATAGACGATGATTGATCAGGCGAAACAATCCTCAAGATTGCAGATTCTTTTCCTTTCAATAAGAATAAATAGAACTCATTATGAAACACATAGAAGTGGCAGCTGCGGTGATAAGGCGCGGAAACGAGGTTTTTGCAACGCAGCGCGGATATGGGGAATTCAAGGATTGGTGGGAGTTCCCGGGAGGGAAGATTGAACCCGGGGAAAGCCCGCAGCAGGCCTTGGAGCGCGAAATCCACGAGGAGCTGGATGCAACCATAGAGGTCGGCGAGCTTCTCCAGACAGTGGAATGGGACTACCCCGGCTTCCATCTCACAATGCATTGCTTCTGGTGCGAACTCACCTGTGAGGCACTGCACCTGAATGAGCACGAAGCCGCCGCCTGGCTAACTAAGGACAAACTGTTTTCCGTCAGGTGGCTTCCGGCTGATGAAGGTATACTGAAAGTGATTGAGCAGGAAATTAATCTTCGTTCCAATCCTTAAAAGCATTCATGATAATGGTTGGATGTCCATCCTCAGTGAAGGCACCGAGCTTATACTGAGATGGCCTGCATTCAGGTTCCCAATAAAAGACGCCTTTGCAATGTCCGTCAGTATTGTTGACAGCTTCACGGATTGTGCGGGCAAGCTGACGCCTGCTGCGTTCCATTCTTTCAGGGTCATTCTCATCAACCGGATATCCGGTTTCTACAATCATCACATCGCAAGCGAATTTTTCACTGACATACTTGATGTTCTCAATACAGTCCGTTATCACCTGGTCTTCGTCTGTCCTGTAGCCTCCGTCAAGCGTCCAATAAGGATAAAGCGACATACCGATCATATCCCACTTTGCACCGTTATCCTTAAGCACACCGAGGTTGAAATCGTATAAGTCCTTGTCAAATCCATTGTCAAGGTGAACCATCACAATCGACTCCGGGAAGACAGATTTGCAGGCTTCATAACCGGTAGAGAAAAAACCGGCATACTGCTCAGGATTATTGACGACGTGGCCCATCGACTCGGTTATGGTGGTGTTTCCATTCTCGTCAACGACAGGCCACCCCTTCTCATTAGATTCAACACTCCACAGGAATCCGTTTCTCGTTTCGTTTCCAACCTGAATCCATTTAGGTGTTATATCGTTATTCTTCAGGTACTCAAGCACTTCCACGGTATGATTCCAAAGGTCCTGCTTCATCTGCTCATAATCGTGTCCGCTCCAGGCTGCCGGAATATTCTGTTTTTCAGGGTCTGCCCACCAGTCGCTATAGTGGAAATCGAGCAGAATCTCCATATCAAGATCCTTTGCTCTGATACACTTCTCAAGAAGATCTTCCTTACTGCACCAGTTGCCGTGTTTTGAAGGATCTACCCAAACGCGATGACGCACAGCATTAAGCCCAAATTCCTTCATAAGTGCAGTACACTCCATTTCCCGCCCTTGCAAGTTATAGAATTTATAACCCAAAGACTCGTATTCGGTAATCCACCCGAGGTCTGCACCCAACCAGAACTCCTGCCTGGTGTTTTTTTCGTTACAAGCTGCCAGTAACAAGACTGCGGACAAAGCAAATGCTGTTGTCTTTATCCAATTTTTCATTATCATTAGTATTTTTTGGTATACTTTAAAAATCGGATAAAATTAATATAAAATTTCAAAAAAAAAGCACCCCGTAGGGGTGCCTCAATTTCTAAAATAATGTCTAAAGGATATAATATGTAATGCCGAACTTGAAGTTCATCATACGAACGGAACTTGACTCTGAGGAACGGTTGAAAGGATTAAAGGTAGATTCAACCTCAAAGTGGTATCCCAGCTTTTCGGAGAACTTCTGGTCAAAGCCCATCTTGAAAGACACTACAGGAGATTTGAGGTTCTTGATCTTGTATGTATCGTTTGCATCCACTCCCTGCATTCCGGTGCCAACACGCTTGTAGGTCGTGGTACCTCCCATGGAGAAGTTGATTGCAGGACCGAGATATATACCGTCATACCATTTTCCCTCACCTACGAACCTCACGCAGAGAGGCACTCCCAGGTAGTTCAGGCGATACTTGTAGAACTCTTTGAAATCCTCGGAAGAGGTAAGACCGCCGAGACTGGAATACACGCGCATACCGCCGGTCTTGAGCTCAAGACCGCTCTCGACTGCAACAGGTCCGAAAAGCCATACGTTTGCATATGCCCCCGCATCAGCTGAAAGGACTCCACGGAGTTCAGAATCTGAAATGCTGTAACCTAAATCCGCCCTGGCAAGAACGTTGACCCTTTGGGCAGAGCATACACTGCACGAAATGAAAGCTGCGGCGATGCAAGTAAGAATAATTCGTTTCATAAATTAACTGTTTTGCCGCAAGATAGGATTTATTTAGGATATAAACAAATAATCTATGGTTGTATACAGCTTCAAAAATTATGCCCTTATATAGCTTCTCTATAATCGGCAGGAGACTGCCTGACAATGCGTTTGAAGAATTTGCCGAAGTATGAAGGGTCATCGAAGCCAAGCCGGAATGCGATTTCCTTGACTGAGAGTATGGAATATCTCAACAAACGTTTAGCCTCGAGGATTATCCTGTTGTTGATCAGCTCCAGAGGGGTGTACTGAGAGAACTTGTTCACATAGAGCGTCAGGGTCTTTGTACTTACATTCATCAGTGAAGCATAGTCTTTCACGGTATGGAAGCGGGAGTAGTTCTCCTCTATCAGCTTGCGGAAGTTCATGAATGCCTTATATGACGCACCGTGCGTGTTTGGAGAACTTGGATCCATCCCCGCATAACTTCGCTTGACCATTATGATGAAAAGTTTGACAAGAGAATGGAGGGCTTCCTTGTGCCCGAGACTGTCTTCTTTTTTGAGCTCTTCCTCCATTGCACGGACGAGCATCTCAAGCGCAGCGCTGTCCTTGTCCTGGACCGTAACGTAAGTCAGATTTACAAAATCATCGAACAATTCGGCGCATATTTTCAGCACATAGCCTTCCTGGTCGTGTCTGGTATCAAATGAATGTATCTGTCCGGGGGAAATGAAGAAAATGCTCCCCGGAACAATGGGATATTGATTGAAATCCACATAATGAGTACCACAAGCCTTCTGGAACCAGATGATCTCATAGAAACCGTGCAGGTGCATCGAGTCCGTTTCCATCCCCTTGAGTTCTTTAAAGAAATCCGGCATGCGGTAGATTTCCATCCCTACTCCCGAAGGATTGTTGCACACCATATCATAGCGACAGAAGATTTCTTTCAATTTATTCATATTGACCGATAATTTGATGTGCAAATATGTGCAATTAAATGGTAAATATGAAACATGTTGAACAAAAAGCTTTCCGCGTGTTATATATTTACCATCAATTTTCCTGAATTCTCATTTCAAGTCAGTCGATTTATCCATATTTTTGTCAAAACAATAAAATAACATCCATTATGAGAAGTATTACAAAACTGGAACTTCAGTATGCCCACCGTTTCTACGGATTCAAGGGTGAGGCACAATATCTCCACGGACACACCGGGGTCCTCACCATCGAGGTCGAAGAGCCGATAAACAAAGGTGTGAATATGGCATATCCTTGCAACGAAATTCAGAAAATTGCCTGGAATGTGCTCAAGAATTTCGACCACGCATTGGTCCTTCGAGAAGACGATCCGCTTCTTCCTGCAATTCTCGCAGTATATGAGAAGACAGGTATCAAGAACGGTACTCCTCAGAATACAATGAAAGGAGAAGCATTCAAGACCGAGCTTTGCCAGGCATTCCCTGACTGCCGACTTGTTGTGACCAAGGAAACCATGACAGTCGAAGGTATGATCAAGATTGTCTATGATCTGCTCAAGGACAAGCTCAACATTGTCAAGCTCACTTTCACCAGCGGAGTGAATGCTGCATCAGAGGAGTTCCCTTCACACATCAGCATAGACCGTTGCCCTCTTTGCGGAATCGCCCTTGACGAAAACGGCGTCTGCCCTAAGTGCGGGTACAGGAAATAAACATGCACAATTCTGTCCAGCGGAGGCATCCTTTCATCGGCTATTCAAGTTCGAGACAAGGGTGCCTCCGCTCCCGTAATTTCCAACGAGCAGCAAACAAGCCAATGTGAATTTCACTATATTTGCCACTGAAAGCAGATAAGAAATGGTACGGTTCGGAATCGCAGGCACAGGAAGGATAAGCGACTGGGCGCTCAGGGGAGCAGTCCAGGATCGCAGGTTCAAGGCAGCGGCAGTATGCTCCCGCAGCAGGGAAAGGGGGGAAGAGTTTATCAGAAAGCATCCCGAAGCCTTCACCGCGGACGCAAAGGTATTCACCTCATTCGGGCAGATGGCAGCAAGTTCCGGGCTTGACGCCATATACATAGCTACTCCAAACTCGACCCACTGCGACTACGCAATCACAGCTCTCCGGGCAGGCAAACACGTCCTGTGCGAGAAGCCGCTCGCTTGCAGCGCAGAGGAAGTGCGCATGATGACGGAGGCTTCCAGGAAGAGCGGGAAGGCATTGATGGAAGCAATGATTTCAACCCTCAATCCCAACTTTCTTGCAGCGCGCGAGATGATTCCCGCCATCGCTCCCGTAAGGCACTACAACTCGAGCTTCTGCCAGTACAGCAGCCGCTACGATGAGCTCAAGAAAGGCATAGTCAGCAATTCCTTCAATCCCCTCTCCGGAGGCGGCGCATCCGGGGATGTAGGCATCTATGTCACCTATCCTGCCGTAGTGCTTTTCGGCCGTCCCCTGTCCGTCAAGAGCAACATCGTACGCTTCGATACAGCTTACGGTCCCACGGATGTACACGGCACCATCTTGCTGGAGTACCCTGATATGACGGCCGTACTCTCCTACTCCAAGGTCGTGGACAGTTTCGCACCCACTGAAATATGCGCAGAGAAAGGCAATCTTATTCTGGACGAAACCCATATATGCAGGCAGCTGAGCTTCTGCCCGCACGGGACTCCGACATCCGGCCGCGGGGAGAAATGCACCCCAAACGTCCTACGTTCCGGCCTGGAAAGGGACGAATATTTCTATGAGTTCGAGGAATTCATATCCGTAATCGAGCGTGGCGATATCGAGTCCAGAATCAACTCGCACGAGATTTCAATCATCAACAGGGAAATACTTGACGCAGCCCTGACGGAAGTATAAATCCAAGCGTGCGACGGACTTACTGCTGCAAATTGCGCCACCTGGCAGGGGAACAGCCTTCCTTTTCGCTGAATGTACGCGAAAAATGGCTGATTGACAGAAAGCCGCACGCCTCACAAACTTCCTGAATTTTCAGATGTTCATCGCTCGACATCAGTTTCTTTGCATACTCTATGCGCATATCAGAAATCCAATCGCGGAAACTCATCCCATATACACCGTTGATATATTCGGACAGGTAAGTCCTGTTTGTGCAAAGCATTTGGGACAGTTCGTTCAGACTTATACCCGGCTTGCAATAACCATCTGCCTTTACCCACTCGTCTATCCTGCGTCCAATATCGGCGTGATACGCAGGACTTACCTTTTCTGCACCGCTTCCTTCCGGAAACCCGTTCATATCCGGCACTTCTTCCAAAAAGGCGTTTTCAACCTTTTCATAAAAGAAAACATAGTTCTGGTAGCAGCAATAAAGATAAATGTAGAATGGAATGGAGGACAATATCCACAAGAATATGTACGCATCCGGCAGGAAGGTAAGCAGACCGCAGCTGACACCAAAGATTATTGCCCAGTAAGTGAATACGCTCAACCAGCTTATGTACGCCCCAATATCGTCCGAGTGTGTATTTTCAAACAGTTTCAAGGCTTTGGCATAGGTCCCGAGTATGCGTCTTGACAGGATGATCCCATACAGCAGGAGCCAGATCGTAAGTGCAATGACGGCACAACGGCGGGCTGTGTCCGACATCAGCAGTGCAGCGGCGGTGGACAGAGCGCAATATGCCAGCCACATCAGCAAATGGTACACGAAACGTTTGCGGGTGACATATGCATTGTCGAGCAGGGTCATCATACCCGAGCAGAACAGCCAGTAGCAGAGGAAGTACGTGGCCATATTGAAAATTATGGTAGCATCAACGTCTATCGACCTTATTCCCAATATTAGATGCACAGAATAATTGCCGGCCAAGATCAGCAAAGCCACACCCATCAGGCGCCTGGATCTGAGGTAGTTGGAATATACCTCTCTGTCAGGCACCCGTGCAAAGAGCATATAACACCCGAAAAAAAGCATCAGCGGCAATGCCAACAAGAGCGAGTACCGGTATAAACTCTCGTCCATAAATAGTCCTTTTACCGCAAAGTTATACTTTTTCGTCAAAGAATCACACTATTTGCCAATGTGTGAACGTAACAAAAACTTATTTGTCATATGCCCAATCTTCCGTATCAGCATAAGATGAAGGATCTCTTCAAACTTGTCGCTTATCATCCAGTCGAAGGGATATGATGCTTTCCTGAGGCCTTTCTATCAAAATATTCAAAAATTTTCTGTCAAACTACCGGATGTAAAAATCCTGCTTCATCAATATATAATGCTATATTTGTAGTGACAAAATAAAAATATAATGAGAACTAAATTTTTATTTATACTAATAGTCAGTTTAATTTCTTGTGCCAAGCAAGAAGACTCCGTATCTGATATTGTCATGCCGGACGAGAATGATGTTAGGCAGTCTGCCATTGAAACCTATTGTGCTTTCATTGGAAAACAAAAAACTAAATCGAATCAAATTGAGATAGCATACTCAGAAATATTAGGACCAGATATTTACCTCATACAATTTATTGACGGCGGATTTGTTGTGTTAAAAAGCTACACCGAAGAAAATTTACCGTTAATTGTTTGTGAATCTGCAAATTATAATACAATTTGTGACAATCCGGGTTTTGCCAGGTTAACTGAGAACATTGTAACCACATACGCTGGTCGAAATGATGATCCGGGGCAAATGAATGATTTCATTAAAGAAATTTCAATTTCTGATACCACTACAATTGAGCCATTAATTACCGCACAGTTTCATCAAGAGGAGCCTTTCAATTTGTTGGCAGAGAATTCCAAATCAAAGGCAGCTGGTTGTGTTCCTATTGCTCTTGCCCTAACAATGCAGATTTTAAATTATCCGGACTCTCTCCCTTTAACCTATCCAGGAGCAGAATATGCTTATGCTTTATGCAACTGGGAAGAAATATCCGAACACATTAATTCTATTGAATATTATAACTTCTTTAATCAGCATGACTTCAATAATTGTGGCATATGTCTCAACATTGCCAGAATTATTCATCAAATAGCACATATTTGTGAAGTAAGTTACGAAGAGAGCCAGACAAGTGCCTATTTCAAAAGAGAATACATAACCAATCTAGGATTATCGGGAACATATGAATTTGGATGTAATGCAAGTGCAATAATTGATGGCCTGGAGAATGGTCATCCTACAGTACTTCTAGGTAGCAGAATAGGTAATAGTCATAATAGTGGACATGCCTTCGTGGCTGATGGAAGTATTGAAATCGTTGATACAACAATCAAAAAAGTGATTTCAGACCCTTCTGATACTAGAACTACTATTAGGGACAGAAAGTATTTGCATCTCAATTTCGGTTGGACATTGGGAGTATATAATGGTTATTATATAGCCTTGGACAAAACTGATTCCATAACGTCTTCAGGGACAACTACGACCGTAGACGTTGCCGAATTAAATGAGTTATACTCAGCATATCAAATATGTAATAATCTTAAACCTTTAGAATTGTAACTGATATGAAACATCTTTTATATTCATTGCTCCTTGCTTCCCTTTTGCTAGTATCATGCAATAAGGAGCAGAAACCCGTAGAGAATCCGGATGATACCGATATTACCATTGACCTCGAAAAAATGGATGGTATTTGGGAAATTACCAGGATGGGCGAGCTCGGTGTATTTGACAAAAACGGCAAGCCTCAGTTTACCGGAGAGAAGCTTATTGGCGGCATTCCCATTGCATCTGTCGGATATACGGCGATGTATGAAATCCGGGATGATTCCCTCATACGCTATGTCCGTTTGACTAATGACTATGAAAGGGAAGAACCCGTTTACGGGTATTTTCTTCTCAAGGACAAATTTAATATGGAAATTGACAATGAAGACTATATATTTGAAACGGATTTTTTTCTGTCAATAGAATGTAGGGAAAGTCATATAATTGAACTTTCCGATGAGTATTTCTCTTTCTGGCAGGAAACGACTGTATCCGATTTTGATTTTGTAGGCTACACGCTTTCCAGAGTGTCCGTAGATGACAGTCTGTATCAGGACTTCAGGGATAAGGCTGTTTCAACCGATGATGAGAATTTCCAAAAGGCATATGAAGAATTTATGGGTACTTTGTCAGAAACCAGCAGATATTGCGACGAGAAATATGTGAAAATCATATTGGAACTGAAATAATGTGTCTGAAACCAAGATTATAAAGGACAAGGCGTAATGTAGCCATTTTGCTTATATATTGCAACAACAATAAGCGACAAACAATGTTAACTACAAGTATCAAAACGGCCATAATCACCCTTATTCTGACACTGTTACCGACACTCAGCTCCGCGCAGAGGATGGTTCTTGACCTTTCAGGCACCTGGCAGTCCTCCCTGGGACCGTGCGAACTGCCCGGGACTACTGACGAGAACAAACTCGGCCCCGGAGCGCACCGCACCGACGTCAGCACACAACTCACCCGGCTGTACCCCTACAAGGGAATTGTCAGCTACGAGCGGGATTTTGAACTGGGCAAGGATATGGAAGGAATGGTGCTGAGCATGGAGTTCGAGCGCACCAAACCCAGCACACTGTGGATAGACGGAGAACTCATAGGCAGCATACGCCAGTTGTACGCTCCCCACATCTACAGTCTCCCCTCCTCGCTCAAAGCCGGGAGACACCACATTCGCATCGACATAGACAACAGGGACGAAGCGGTGCCGGCCGGGGTGCACGGTTCGCACGCGTGGTCGGACGCCACGCAGACCAACTGGAACGGCATCCTTGGCAGAATGGAGCTGGTGGCAAAGCCCCGCACACATATCGAAGATATGAAACTTTACCCCGATGTGGATTCCAAGGCAGTCAGGGTAGCATTGAAAGTCCGGGCAGAAAAGGCCGGAAAATTCAACGTATCACTTGTAAGCACAAGTTCAGACGATGAACTCGGGCCGCAGTCCAGGCTGGAAACTAAAGTCAATCTGGTACCCGGCACCAACGAGCTGGAGTTCACAGTTCCAATGGGTGAAAATGTCAAGCTCTGGAGCGAGTTCCACCCGAACCTGTACCGAATGGAAGCAAGGATCAGCGGACGGCGCTGCAGCGACAGCATATCCCGTACATTCGGCATGCGCAAGTTCTCCGTCGAGGGGACGCAGTTCGTGATCAACGGGCACAAAACCTTCCTGCGCGGCACGCACGACGCCTGCGTCTTCCCTCTGAGTGCCTACTGTCCCACCGACGTGGAGCAGTGGCGCCGCATATTCGTCATCGCCAAGGAATACGGCATCAACCACTTCCGCTTCCACTCCTACACACCAACCGAGGCAGCGTTCATCGCCGCCGATGAGGAGGGAATATACCTGCACACCGAGTTGCCGCTCTGGGGCACTATCAGTGCTGAGACAACCGAGCAGAACGAGTTCCTCCGCCACGAAGGCTTCACCCTGCTCGACTTTCTGGGCAACCACCCGTCCTTCGTGAGCCTGGGTCTGGGCAACGAACTGTGGGGCGACAACGATATGATGGCGGCTTGGTTGGACGAGTTCCGGAAAGCCGACCCGAGGCACCTTTACTCGCAGGGCAGCAACAACGACCTCGGCTGGAAAGGGCCCAAAGATGGTGAAGATTTCTACATCAGCTGCCGCGTGGGTGGCGGTGAGGGTTTCTCCACCCATTCGAGAACCTCATTTTCCTTTGCCGATGCGGACGAGGGTGGCATACTCAACTGGAACAGGCCGGGAACGGCAGATGACTTCAGCAGTGTAGTAGCGCTTTGCAATACGCCCATCGTGAGCCACGAAAACGGTCAGTTCCAGATATACCCTGACTACAGCGAGCTCCCAAAATATACCGGCGTGCTCTACCCCTACAACCTTGAAATCTTTCGCAAGCGCCTGGAGGAGAACGGTTTGAGCGGGCAGGCGGACGCGTTCCACAAGGCCAGCGGCAAATGGGCGCTGGAGTGCTACAAGGCCGATATCGAATACTGCCTGCGCACCCCTGGCTTCGGCGGCTACCAATTGCTTGACATAAAGGACTACCCCGGCCAGGGAAGCGCCCTTGTAGGTATCCTGGATGCGTTTATGGACAGCAAGGGCTTGGTGGAGAGCGAGGAATTCAGGGGATGGAACTCACCCGTCGTGCCTATGGCAATCTTTGACAGCTACTGCTGGAACAGCACCGACACGCTCAGGTTCAGGCTGCGGCTGTGCAACTACAGCGAGGAAGTCTTCCACGAGGCAGTAACATGGGAGCTTGGAGACGGCAGGAATTTCACCCGTATGGGCAGCATCGAGCACTCTGGCCTGGAGAACGGGCAAGTAAAGGACCTGGCAGAGGTAAGCCTGCCTCTGAGCGAGCTCAGGCAATCCACGCGACTCAAGTTGAAGCTCAGCGCCGGAGGGCTCGTCAACCGCTATAATCTATGGGTGTATGTAGACAATACGGAGCATCGTGGAACACACTCATATATGCTCAGCGACACTCTGGACGCAAGCACGGTCAAGGCTTTGGATGCAGGCACAAGAGTGCTGCTCACCCCTGGGCATTCGAGCATGGAGAGACAGAGCGTGGGAGGATTGTTCACACCGGATTACTGGAATTACGCAATGTTCAAGACCATAAGCGAGAATAACGGCAAACCCGTATCTCCGGGCACGCTGGGAATGTTGATGGACCCGGATCACCCCGTATTCGGACACTTCCCTACCGATGGATGGAGCGACTGGCAATGGTGGAGCATAGCCCTGAATTCACGGCCGTTGATACTGAACTCTCTCGACAAAAGCTATTTCCCTATCATTCAGACTATTGACAATGTAGAGCGCAATCACAAGCTGGGCATACTGATGGAATTCAAGGTCGGAAAAGGCTCGGTTCTGCTGTGCACGACCGATCTGAAAGCAATTTCTGACTATGTGGAAGGGAGAGCCTATGTGTCCGCCATTGAGGAATACATCTCTTCCGATAGTTTCAATCCTGCGGCAGAACTCAGCCTGGACCAGCTCAGCTCCCTGCTCTACAGCGAAAGCTGCACCCGCGAAATCCGGGGTGTCAAAAATATCACCGAATATAGAAATCCATTTGAATAGATGTCTATAAAAAAGAAAAGCCTTTTGAAATAAGTCCATAAATATGTATCTCGATTCTACTTTTCCCTCAGGCAAAATCATTGAACTGATGCGCGAACGCAATGTACCCGAAGCCTTCAAAGCCCTGATCCCCCACCTGCATTACAATAAGGAGGCACGCTCGCTTTTCTGCCAACTGTTGCGCTGCAAGGAAGATGTCTTCCTGCTTGGAGATTATCTGGAAGCGGTCCGGGACAATGCCGAGAAAGGCAATCCTTGGATGCAGTATGCCTGGGCGAGAATCAATGACTGCCTTGCATTGGAGGCGGATTCTGTGGAAATTGCACAGGAATATTATTCCAAGGCATCCGAGGCGGGCATTCCGGATGCCAGGATGTGTCTTGCCTATATGTGGCGTGACGGGGATTTCGGTATGGTTGACATGGAAAAATATGTCAGGGAGAGGAATCTTGCAATCGACGAGGGAAGCCATATGGCTGTGCAGCAGAATATCAGGGACATCATTTACGGTCAGGCAGGATACAAGGCAGATCCTGTCAAGGCTATTTCTATGCTCAGCAATTATCTGCAGCAATCTTCGGGAAGCTACATCGATCCTCGTTATTATACGCTTATGGGTAATGCAGTCAAGGAGGCAGGCAAAGACGGGGATGCTGTGGAGTGGTACGAAAAAGCCCTTTCGGAAGGGGACCGCTCCGCACTCTTCCTACTTGTGGCTGATGAGTGCTTCGATGAGAACGGCAAACTGATTGACAAGGACAAGTATGAGGAACTTATGCTCAGAGGCAGGGAGCTGATGTGTCCCGAGTCCTTCCTTGACTTGCAGCTATATATTGACGAAGATCTCTATGACGGCTGTGAGGATGATATGAAGAGACAGGTTACAGAGAGTCTGGAAAATGACCTGCAGATCGCCACTCGTCTAGGAGAGAATCTGGGAGCATACTACCTCGGATGCAACTATTACTACGGCAGTTTCGGCTTCGAGCAGGATTTCGAGAAGGCCGCAAAGTGGTTCAGCCTGGGAGCCATCAGGCGCTGCAATCTATGCTATTCTATGCTTGCGCAGATGATTGAGGAAGGAAATCACCCGAGCTCATGCGACCCGGATAAGCAGCACGAGTTCGAGATCAGGGCATTGCGCCTGGGCAGTCCCGATATGCTCAATAAAGTCGTAGATGCCTACAAACACGGTTTCCTCACCGCTTACGCTGCCGAAATCGAGAAATACTACATACCGTTAGTTGAGTCGCAGGAGACTCTCGGCAATGACGGGTCTGCTGAAGACCCGGACGGAAATGATTGTCTGAACGGGGACAACGGACTGGACGGCAATGACGGGTCTGCTGATGCCCCGCACGGGGACAACAGACTGGACGGAGACGATTACCCCGATGACGACGGCCGCTTCGACGCCTGGTCTTGATTGGACTCTTTTCAATACGGATCCCTCTCCCCACCTCTGAGGCAGCCTTCAGTCGGTTCGGAGTGCCTTTACTGAAGCCATCCGTGATGAAAAGTGCCGTTTTTCCTTCCGAACTGCCCTCTTCAAGCACTTTCCCGGGATTAAAATTTCAGTTTTCCTCCCGAACTGCCCTCTTCAAGCCTCTGGGACTTGCTCGTGCAATTCACCTGGCAAGCCCTTCATTTGTAACCTTCTGATTATCAGTATCATAGCAAAAAGCCACTTGCCAGGTGAAGCCAAATCGGTGTCACCTGGCAAGTCCTAAATTTCTAATATATTGAAAATAAAGCAGTTATAAATTTGCGCCTTGCCAGGTGAATTGCAGAAGCGGTAAGCGTATCGGGTAAGTGTCGCTGGTTAACATCTCCTGTAAGTGCCTCTGGGAAACATCTCCTGTAAGTGTCTCTGGGAAACATCTTCTGTAAGCATCTCCGGTGAGCATCTCCGCGATTACGCATTGACACCCTTTGATGATCCATCTATCTCTGCGGAAAAGGGTTTGGCTTCGAGATCAGAATCGTTGCTCCTAATCAAGGATGCACATCCGCAGGCAGCTCTGAGTGACCTCGTTAGATCAGAACTTCCATTATTCCAATTCCGAATATCCTTCTTCAATCTCTCCCGGGTGCCCTACCGGGATTAAACGGCGATTATGATCCCATGAGGGCATCCGGGATTGCCTGAAGAGGGGCATCCGGCATTGCAAGCGCCGGCCAGCAGTCAAGCCGGTTCAGGAAGAGTGTCCCCTCGCTGAGTCTGCGTGCCGGCGTGCCCACTTCGACGGGACTTTGCAAGCACCGGGCAGCAGTCAAGCCGGTCAGAAAGAGTGTCCACTCGCTGCGTCTGCGTGCCGGCGTGCCCGCTTCGACGGGACTTTGCAAGCGCCGGGCGAAGCCCGAAAGCGGTCCCAGAGAAACGGGGCGCCGCCGCAGCAGCGAGGGAAACAATGGCAGTGAGGGAAACAGCAGTGCAGCCAATCCCTTCAGCCCAACCGACAGCCAACCTGCAGTCAATCCCGGCAGTCCTACCATCAGCCAGTCCCGGCAGCGCATGCTTGGGTTGCAGGTCCGGAGCATGAGCGCGTAGCCATCATGGCTGTCGCGGACAGCGGCAAGGCGCTGCCACGTCAGCAAAACTAATGAAGATATTTTTTCCTGAGTTCTTCGGGGAATTTTTCAATTG
>CAMEWE010000029.1:0-17266 GCA_945939695.1 uncultured Bacteroidales bacterium | reverse complement strand
AACTCTTCAATATACTCACGAAGACGGCAATTATCTTAGTGATGTGATCAAATGGGACGCCACCTATTTTGATGATGGAAAGTACTACGAATGGACAGGCTCCAAGTCGTTCCCGAAATACAACGGTAGCAACGCAACTACAGTTTTTGATGACAAGGGACTGGTTTTCTGCATCCCGCAGACCTGCTCGCCAGCTGATACAAAGCAGACTATAGTCTATTTCAAGACTGAGAAAGCAGGTGATGCAGTCCACAGCGCTCCGCTTCCTAAGATGCAATGGGAAGCGGGCAAGGTTTATTCTTATACATTGCTTGTCAATAAGTCCGATCTTGAGATTTCGGTAACTATCAAGGATTGGGATAAGATTCAGGCTAACGAAGATTTATTCCTTTAGAGATGAGAGATTTAGCAAAATACGGTATTTGGTTTATTGTTCTCCTGCTTGCGCTTGCATGCAACAGGGAGAGCCGTCCTGAAGCCATTCTGGACGGGACCGGCAGCCTTGTCCTGAACATAGGCTCCTCCACCAAAGCGGTGACGGCGGCGGATGGAGATAAGATGAATAACCTGCATGTCTGGATTACTGACAAGTCCGATGTGGTTGTCAGCTATGCCTACTGGACGGAAAGTGGCACTAATCTGGTTGCTATGGATGCCTCTCATGCTGCTGCCAAGGTAAGCATATCCAATATCAATCGTGGAGAGTACAATATCTATATTATTGCCAATGCTCCTTCTTCATTCACTTTCCCTGCCGTAGGTAAAACTATTGATGATACTTTCAAGAAGTATGTGCTTAACCTTCCAGCAGGAAGCAAAAAGCCTGATTTTGGAACTGGCGGTATGCCTCTTACTCTGATTTCTTCGGTAGCCATAAGCCCTGGAAAGAATGTCCTCAATGCTGAACTGGTCAGAGTCTGCGGGCGGCTGAGAGTGTCAGTGCGTAACCATACGACCAGTAAAAACATTTTCCTCCAGTCTGTCAAACTCGGAGCACTCAACCCTGACCGTGGATATCTCTTCCAGCAGGATGGGCACGCGGTGCCTGCCGGAAATACTTACGGGGAATTCGTATCAATCGATAATGCCGAGAAAACAACCGTCACTTCCTACATTAAGCCGGGCACCATGGAGACTGTCATTGATCAGTACATTTTTGAAACGGGCCTAAATGCCGTTGCCAATATGAGCCTCAGTTTCAGCGGGGGAATATTTGAAAATACGAAGACGGAAGCTGTTGTGAAGGCTTCGCAGATGGATGTTTATTCTCCCGGGACAGAGTTCGCCGGTTTCTACAAGAGCAACATAGAAGCAGCGGATGCGGATTATTTCATTATCAGGAACTGCGGCGCCAATTATTTTCTGAGAAGCAATGGAAGCAGTATGAAGCAGTTCTTTTTCAATACTGTTTATGAGCTTCTTGCTTCTGACGGTGTTGAACGGTTTTTCTGGACCTTTGATGGTGCTTCCCCCTTGACTAGTGGAACCGGGCCGTCAAAGGTAAATGGAATTCAAAGTGTATCGGAGAAGAAGTATATCAATATCTCATCTACTGACAATGCACTTGTTACCTTATCTTCCACTCCGCAGTCTTTGATTATAGGTACTCAATCTTTGGGAATGCTGATTCGCAATGATGATGGACCATACAAAGTTTATTGTTCCTACACTACCGGAGATGATGTCAAGTCCAAAATCAATCAAGCGGACCAGAATCTTGTTTATTGGAAAATGATTCCAGTGACAAAGACACAGGAAAATGTGTTGACCTTTGATGGAGCTGAGAAGGATTTTCATAAAAATGTGTCCTCGATTGATTATATTGACGACTTCGGTGTTTCTGTTCCTTTGACTGATATATGTCGTAACGAGGATGTGAACGTTATCATCAATGTGTTCTACAATCCGGAATACGCTTCCGTCTATTTTGAGGTCTCTGCCTGGACGGAGATTTCCAATGAAACAACCTTTGACTGATGCTTATGAAACAAAAGATACTTTATATCATCGCCTTGTTTGTTCTGCTTCTTTCACAAAGTTGTGTGAAGCAAATAGAGTATGTTGACTCATCCCTTGGAGAAGGTGAGGGTTGGCTTTATGTCAATTTCGGCCCTCAGGAACTGATACAGGTTCAGACCAAAGCCACCCAGAACTATAACAGTGAGAATTCCATCAGCAATCTGTATATTTTCCTTTTTGATGACCGCGGGAATAAACTATATGGAAAATGGTTGACTTCTTCCTCTCTGCTTTCCAGTGAGGCAAATGTTCTGAGTTCAACGGATGACTGCTGGTATGTCGCCAATTCCTCCACAGCGGGTACTCCGACCAAAGGCTGTTTCAAAATCAAAGCTTCAGCCGGCTCGGATTTCAAGCTCTATGTGATTACGAATCTGGATTCCGATATGTCGCGTATTTCATCTGATTTGTTGTCTCATAGTGTTGCTACCGAGGCCGATCTTCTGAAGTTTAAATTGGTTTTGAATCAGGAGTCTGTAAACAGAAACATCAATTTCCCTATGTTGGGTTCAATGACGAAGGTTAGTATTACGGCGAACAAGACAAATGAGCTAAACAGTTCTACAAGTCCGCTAAAACTAGACAGAATTGATTCAAAGGTGCGCTTTGTATTCAAGACCGGAAAAAGAGCTGATGCAAAGGGTCAGAAGATAAAAAGTTTTGAAGCAAGGCAATGGAAAGTGGTCAATGTCCCGATATCTTCTTTCCTTGTGCCTCAGGCTACAGATGCAGCTGTTGTTCCTGCAGATGCGAAGATTGACCAATATGAGTCCTATGCTCCTTCTTTCTTTGAAACGGACTGGCGCAATTTCGAGGATTACACGACTGATACTCAGGAGTTTTCATTCTATATGCTTGAGAATCGTCAGACCCCGAAAAACGACAAGTTTGACAGTTACCAAAAACGAAGTCTGCAGAGTAAGACGGCCTCAGGACTTAATCAAACAGTGAATGTCAATTACACGAGTTTGCACGGCGAGGATGTAAGCAGATCGCTTAGGGTTTTCAAGAATGCCAATGATTTCTCAACCTATGTGCTTGTGACAGGAAGAGTTGAGATGGATCTGGTCAATGATAATGCAGGACAGACTCTTGGAGCTGATGTGCAGTATCTGATTCATCTTGGCGATTGGAGCAGTACCATATCCAATACCGGCGGATGGGCCGATGATACCTACACCAATTTTGCGGATTACAATACGCAGCGCAACCACAGTTATACTTACACCGTTACGGTCAATTCAGTCAATAACATTCGCGTTGAGGTTGAAACCGGTACTCAGGAAAATCAACCGGGCGCTAGCGGTGAAGTAATTGTTGCCAAGGAAGAAATAGCGCTTTGCGATGCCCACTACGTTTCCAAGACCATGACCTTCCACGCAAAGAATTTTGTTACGGTCGGAAGTGATGGAACAGTTACTTCCACTGCTGACAGGCTTACATGGAAGGTAAAGACTCCGTTCGGAGAGGGAGCTCCTAAAAAGATTAATGGCATTGATATCGCGGATGGTCTTGATTATAAGTGGGTTCACTTCCGATTGAATAAGCAGTCCGATAACAAGAGCTATTATGCAGACCGGAGAAGGAAGTACACCCAAAGGGTATTTGAAAGCAAGGCTATCCCTCAGGCCAATCCTGAAGATGATGGGACGCCGGGCCTTTATGGATATCATAATGACGGTTGTATGGATATCATTCAGCTTGTCCAATACATCAAGGACCAGGTCGGATTATATGCTGATTACAGAAATGAGGTAAATAGCCTTTTCCACGCCGGTGAAGATACCACAATGGTAGTAAACCGTAGTGATTTTGATTCAGGACTGAAGGAAAACGGTTCAAGAGACCCTGACGGACCGAAAATCTGCGTTACCGCTTTCGTGGATGAGTATTACTATGATGAGCATCCGATCACGAAGCGAAAGAGTCCGACACTTTGGAAGTACTTTGTCAATCAGGATGACCGGACTATGCATATTCTTTGTGATTCCAATTCCAGCATCGATTTGGAATCCACTTCAACCGGTTCGGTCATTACCATTCAGCAGCAGTCCATCAAGAGTATTTTCAACACTGATCCCACTTACGAGGAGTTGCAGACTGCCTGGGGGCTTGAGTGTACGGATGAGTTTTCGAATCAGGTGAAAGTATATAATGTCGGAGGGGGATCTTCGGATAGCGGAAAAAATACAGATAAATACAATGGAAGGGCCAACTCCGTTTTCGAGTGGGGGCTTGCCCCGTCGGGTACAGATGTAAAAACCATCACAGACCTTACTCCAGATGTCAGATGGGGTGCATATATCAACTACGAAGTCCCTAATGATACGCCATTGATGCAGGATTCCTACAAGTCACTACGCTATTTCTGTATGGCGAGAAACCGCGACAACAATGGAAATGGAATTATCGAGAGGGATGAGGTGAGATGGTATCTGGCTTCCATTCAGCAGCTTGTTGGTCTGTTTGTGGGAAATGGCGTGGTACAGCAGTCTGCAAGATTGTACTACAGAACTCCGGAACAGAAAGCAAGTAATAAAAAAAATGACTGGTACCAATTCGTCATTTCAAGTACACATCATTCTAATTCTAATAGCCCTACTGTTATCTGGGGACAGGAGGGTCTTTCAACCTCTTCTCTTTCTGACAGTCAGGACTGGGAAAAAGGAGTCACCGCGTACGGAATCCGTTGTGTAAGAAATCTGGGTGTTGACAGCGATGCACCTATCAATGAAGCCCCTGCTGATTTTCTTACTAAAACTGGGAAGGATGACGGTCCCGTTACTTTCGAGGCAACTCACCTAAACGCTGCGGCTTTGAGGGACTATACTTCGACAGACCTCCCTTATGCCGATGAGTGGTCGAGCGCGAACAGATTGTACAAGCGCTTTGAAGTTGCCCCTGACTACACCGACTTTTCATCCGCCATCGGTTTTGCAAAATTCCAGGCGGACATCGATGCCAGAGGTTCTTATCTTTCAGGTTATTGCCCTGAAGGCTACAGAATTCCTAACCAGATGGAACTCGCAATGATGAACTACTATATGGATCTCTCCTATAATCTGTATTCAAGGACCTATTGGTCGTTTGGCCCTTATTCGGGAAATTACGGCCCCGCCGGTAAGCGCAACAAAGCGAACGATATCGGCTTCCTACGTCTTAGTGAAAGCGGAAACCTTACCGTAGACGTTAGCAACACAACCCAATATGCCCGCTGCGTAAAGGACATACGAATGAACTAGCTTTTGTAAACAGAATATGCCATTTCTTCAGATACCTGTCATAGACGAGCAGCAACTCGTAAGCAAAGCCGATTCCGCTAAGGTCACCATAGAATCCTTCGCCCATGAATTGGCAGAGAACCCCCAGGGAGCATTGCAGGGCCTGCTTCAGGATGTCATTCAGTTCGGCATCAAGCTGCTTGCGGCCCTACTCATCTACTGCGTAGGCGCGTGGCTGATAAAACGCGTGCGCAAACTGCTCATAGGCCTGTTTACCAGGCGCCAGACCGACAAGACGCTGGCATCCTTCGTAATGAGCCTCGTGTCCATCACCCTCACGGTGCTGCTCATAATCGTCTCCATAAGCACCCTGGGAGTGAATACGACCTCGCTCGCAGCGCTTCTGGCGGCAGGAGGAATGGCAATAGGCATGGCCCTGAGCGGCACGGTGCAGAACTTCGCCGGCGGCATAATGATCCTGGCATTCAAGCCTTTCAAATCCGGGGATTTCATTGAGGCACAGGGATATATGGGCACGGTGAACACGGTGTCCATAGTGAGCACGACCCTCACCACCCCGGACAACAGGGAAATCGTGATCCCTAACGGCGCCCTCTTCAACGGCAGCATCGACAACTACTCCCGCAGCGGCCTGCGTAGGGTGGAGTGGCTGGTGAACGTGGAGTACGGCACGGATTCCGACAAGTGCAAGGAGCAGCTTCTGAAGATAATGAAGTCCGACGAGCGCATCCTGGACGCATCCGAGAAGGGTGCCGCCGATCCGGTGGTGATGCTAAAGAGCATGGAAAGCAGCTCAGTGGTGTTCACGGCCCGCGGCTGGGTGAAGGCGGACGACTACTGGGACGTGTTCTTCCAGGTCAACGAGGAAATATACAAGAAGCTGCCGGAATCAGGAATAAGCTTCCCGTTCCCGCAGCTGGATGTGCGTGTGAAGAACATGGAAAGCTAAACTCCGGCCACCCTGCGCCAAATCTCAAGGGCTTTGCGGTAGTTGCACAGGGCTTCGCTGAGTTCATCTTCTCGGCTGCGCAGACCGGTCTCCGATTCCAGGAGCTCTGAGGCGGTGATCTGCCCGGCATTGTAGCGGGCTTCCTTCCTCTCGTACGCAGCCTCGGACATCAGCACTGCCTCCTGCTTCAGCCTGTACTCGTCCCAGGCGCAGCACAGGTCCACCCAGAGCTTGCTTACCTGGAGCCTGAGCTGGGAGTTGAGGTATTCCTGCTCGTCCCTGGCCTTGTCTATCCCGGACTGGAGCCTTTTCATCTTCATCGAAGTCTTGCCCCAATCGGAAATCGGGACCTGCAGGCTTGCGAATGCTGTGCCGTTGAAGCGGCCGCTGAAGCCCAAGTCGCTGTAGCCGTACATTGCCCCGACTGCAAGCTGGGGCAGGGTGCCTCCAGTCTCCATACGCTTCTCGAGTTCCTTGGCTTCCACGTTCAGCTCCAGCAGCTGCGCTTCCGGCATAGTTGCGGCCACCGTCTCCTCATCGACGTAATAACTCTCAGGAGGAAGGGGCTCCGCAAGCTCTGCCTCGAATCTGAAACTGTCGATGCACGGCTTCTCCTCCGTCTCTGCCGCCTTCAGCAGGGAGTATTGCACCCCTATGCTGTTGAGCAGGTTCATCTTGCTGAGTTTCAGGCCGCTTTCAAGTTTCACCGATGCGGAACGGAGTTCGTTGCGCTTGAGCTGCACCTGCAGGAGCTCGTCCTCGGTCACGAGACCCGAGCCGTGGGCGGCGCTTACATCGGAATACAGCCTGTCGGCGAGTTCCAGGGCGCTCTCCAAGGTCTTGCGCTTCTCCTGGAGTGAGATTAGCTGGTAGAAGAGCTCATCTATGTTGCCGTTCTCCTCCCTGGTCCTGAGCTCTCCCTGTATCTTCGCGGCCCTGACCCCGAGATCCGCCAGACGGTTGCCGTTGGCTATGCGTCCGCCGGCATATACGGGCTGGATCAGGCTGAAGCCAGCACTGTAGCCCCATGGCAGCGCAGTGAAACGGGGGTTACTCACGCCGAGCTGCGGCGCGAACACGTCCACTACGTTCTGGACCATATTCCCGAGCTCGCCGTGGCCGAGTATGTCCTTCACACCCAGGTCAATCATAGGATTGAGGGACGCGAATCCCAGGGCATTGAAGCTTATGCGCGGGAACCATTCACCCCTCGCCTCCGCGCGCTGATATTCTGCCGCCCTCAGGTCGTACCTGGTGCCCGCGATGCTGCTATTGCGTTCCGCAGCCAACTCGCGGCAGTCGCCAAGGCTCAGCACCGTCTCCTGTGCTGCTGCGCAAATGCTTGCTGTGCAGAGTATTATGCTGATTGCGTATCTTTTCATTTTCTCTTGTCCTTTTTGTATATCTGCCAGTATGAAACAGGCATAATCAGGGTAATCAGGAAGACCGAGAGCATGGTGCCGAAGCATATTACCACGCCCAGCGGCATCCAGAGCTGGTCGGCGCTCAGAATCATAGGAAGCACTCCGAGCGCGGTGGTGCAGGAGGTCAGGAAGATAGGCCGCATGCGTCGCTTGCCAGCAAGTTCGGCGGCTTCCCTGACGCCTAGCCCTTCCTTGAAGCGCAGGTCCTCGGCGTACTCGAAGAGTATGATGCCGTTGCGCACGATGATTCCCACGAGGCTGATGAGCCCCAGTACCGCGGTGATGCTGAAATCCAGGCGGAATATCCAGAGCCCGAAGAAGGCGCCGAAGAGGCACAGGGAGCTCAGGAGCAGAGTCAGCAGCGCGAGGGATATCTTCTTGAAGTGGAAGAGCAGGAAGAAGAAGAGCACCAGCACGGCAGCGAGGAAGGAGAGGATGATTTCAGGAATCACGTCCCCGTTCATTGAGGACAGACCTCCGTACTCGACCGTGATCCCTTCGGGGAGATCCATCCCGTCCACGAAGGCCTGCACCTTCTTCATCGACACAGGCTGGCTGCGGTCATAGCGCATATCCGCGGACACGATCACGGCTTCCTCGCCTCCGAGGCGGGTGAGCAGTTGAGGCTGCCAGTCCGGTTTGATTTCCGCAACCTGGCGCAGAGGCACGCTCAAGCCCGGAACAGCGGTGGCAATCTGCTGGTTTCCAAGCATTTCGTAGCTCATATCCTCGTCCACGCCTTCGGAGTACAGATTGACGGGGATGGATTCGCCGTCCTCCCAGAGAGTGGCGAGAGGCTGGGACCCCATCGTGCCGAAGAGGGAAAGGGAGAGCAGGGATTTGTTCACGCCCAGGCGCACGGATTCCTCCGGGTCGAGGGTGATGTCCACGCAGTTTACGAAATCATCCGCGGTGCTGTGCACCCACATTAGTTCGTCGCCCAGGCCCTGCATATACGCCTTCACTTGGTCGGAGTAAGGCTTCATCTCCTCGATGCTGCCGCCCTTGAATATGACTTCTATCGGCGTAACTGCCTGATAATCCATCTGTTTGACTCTTATCAGAGCCTCCGGGAACATATTGTCGAATCTGGATTCGCACTCCGGCAGCAGCTCCGACGTTGCCTTCTTGGACCTGGTGTTGATGATGAGTTGGGAGAAATTGCGCGCCGGGGTGGCAGGAGTATAGGTGGCGTTGAAGCGGGGTGCCGCAGTGCCTATGAACGAGGTCACGGATTCCACGCGGGAGTCCGCGAGCAGCACGCTCTGTATGCTGTCCACGACGCTGCGGGTATCCTCGAGCCCGGAGTTGGAGTCGAGGGTGATTTCCATTGCGAAGAAGTTCCTGTCCGCCTTGGGCATCATCTGCACGGTGAGACGGGAGAACATCAGCACTCCAAGAGCCACCGCGGCAACTCCGCCCAGCAGGGTGAGTTTAGGGTGGCGGAAGCTCCAGCCCTGAGCCTTCTCGTATATGGTCTGCAGCCCCTTGAAAAAGGCGTTCTGCGTGCGCGTGAGAAAGTTGTTCCGCGTCGAATGAGGGCTGGTGATGAACCTGGTCTCGAGCAGCGGCACCACGAATACGGCGTAGGCGAGAGAGGCGAAGAGGGCGATGCCGATCACCCAGGGAAAGAGTTGTACGAAATCGCCCAGGTAGCCGGTGATGATGCCGAGCATAGGGAAGAACATCAGGCTGATTGCGGCAGTCGCCATGAACATGGGAAGTATGAGTTCCCTGGCGCTGGCCTTGGCGGCTTCATTGCGGGTCTTGCCGCGCCCGAGATGGTCCATGTACCCGTCCATAGTGATGATGGAGTCGTCCACGATCATACCCAGCACCACTATCAGGGCGGCGAGGGTGACGGTGTTCAGGTCGAGGCCCACGAGGTACATCACGGCAACTGCGACCGCGGTGCACACTGGCACGCCGGAGCTGGCGATGAGGGCAGACTTGAGCGGGAAGAGCATCAGCATCACGAAGATCACCACGAGTATGGAGATGACCAGGTCGCGAAGGAAGGAGAACACGGAGTCCTCGACCACGTTCGGCTGGTTGGTGATCTGGCTCACGCTGACGCTTTCCGGAAGTTCTGCGCGGAACGCGTCCAGTGTGGCGCCGAGTTCCTTCCCGAAGGCGACGATATTGTTCTCCGGGAGCATCTCCACCGAGATGATTATGGCCCCGTGGCCGTTGTAATCGACGTATGAGGAAGGCTCGCTGTAGCGGCGTTCTATCGTGGCGACGTCCTTGAGGCGTATGATGCCGCCTTCAGGGTCGCTGTACACTATCATATCGGCGATTTCCTGCTCGCTGCCCACAGTGGAACTGATGTGGATGGGGGAGTTGGCGTAGCCGGTGCTGAAGGAGCCGCTTGGCAGCTGGAGTGTGGAGCTCTGGTAGGCCAGGGTGAGCGAAGACGGACTGATGGAGTAGGCCGAGAGCCTGTCCTTGTCGAGAGTGACGGCGATTTCCTCGCTCTGCTCTCCGTAGATTTTGGTGGTGGACAGTGTAGGGATGCGTCTGAGCATCTCGCAGAGGCGGTCGGCGTATTCCTTCATTTCACTGTAGCTCTTGTCTTCGGAACTCAGGGCTATGAGGGAGGCGGACACCGAGGAGAAGTCGTCGAGTACCACCAGAGCCAGCACTCCCGGAGGGAGGGTGGACTTGGCTTCGTTGAGCTTGAGCTTTATCTTGGACCATACCCTGTCCTTGTCCCGGGCAGGGGTGTTGAGGTCCACAAGAAGGTAACAGATCCCATCCTGGGAGCTGATTTTCAAGGATTTGCGATTGACCTCCTGGAAGCCGAAAAGCACCTGCTCCAGAGGCTTCGCCACCTGCTCTTCGACCTGGGCGGAGCTGGCTCCCGGATACACCGCTGCCACCAGACCCTGCTTGATTTCGAAGGTCGGGAATTCGTCCTTGTTGATCTTGAAGATGCCGAAGATGCCCATAGCAACCAGCATCGCCGTCACAAGGAAAATCAGATTCTTATGCTTCTCCATTTCCTATTCGCCAATTGCAGTGTCGCTGATTGCTGTCTCGCCGAGCGCCACCGTCTGTACTTCCATACCTGAGGATACTTTCTGGTAGCCCCTGACTATGACGAGATCGCCTTCCTGCAGGCCCTCGCTGATGAGCACGCCCTTGCCGGCAAAGCCTCCGGTCTTTACGTCCTGCCGGCACACCCTGCCGTCCCTAACCACCCAGAGGTAGCGTCCCTCTTTACCGGTCTGGAGTATGGCTGCCGGAACCACGCAGCCTTCTGCGCCTTCCCCGTCCATACGTATGCGGCACACCATGCCCGGCATAAGCCCCGGCACCGCGGCGAGAGGCTTGAGGGTGCAGTCGAAACTGTGGGACAGTGCGGATGCGCTTATGCCTTTCCTCTCAACCCTGCACCGGACATCCTGTATGCCTGCTGCCGGCACGTCCATTCTGGCCTGCTGCCCCTGTTGTATGGAATTGAGCTCGTTCTCCGGAACCTTGATGTGGATCTCGGGCTCCGAAATGTCCATAATGCGCGCGATCGGGGCGAAGACATCCAGTTCCACGCCCTCTTCTGCGTATATGTCTGAGATGTAGCCGTCGAACGGGGCCTTGATGCTGCAGTCCTCCAGGGCTTTGTCGGCCGTGGCAGCCGCCGCCCGCGCCTTGCTGAGCTGGGTGCTGATTTCCACCATCTTCACGTCTGCGACGCCTCCGGCCTCATAGACCTGGGATGCGCGTCTGTAGCCGTCTTCCGCCTGCTCCAGGGTGGCGTGGGCCATCTCCCGGGTGCTATTGACCGTCTGCGACTCGATGACCGCTATGACCTGGCCTTTACTGACGCGATCTCCGGCCTTGACGCTCAGGCTGGAGAGGGTGCCTGAATGCTTTGCGGACAAGCTGCTTGCCCTGGCCGGCTCGATGCTGCCTATGTAGCTGTTGGAGGAACTCTCGGCGCTGAACCTGACCTCCATCACCTCCACCTTGACCGGCTCCCGCGAACCCGTGCCCAAAGCGGCGCTCCGGGGTTTGCAGGAGACTGCGCCTGCGGTCAGCGCTATCATCGCTGCCGCTTCAACTATGCTTCTTGTCTTCATCTTTCTGCCTGAGCTTTAATCATTTATGGTGCCTACCAGCTCTATCCTGGACTCGCTGACGCTGTAGTTCCTGCCCCTGTAACTCAGGCTGCCCTGAGCTTCGAACGTGGCGTAGAGCAGATTCTCCAGTCGCTCTCCCTCCCCGCTCAGAGTGAAGTCGTAAAGGGCGTAGTTTGCGATTTCGTCCGTCTTTGCCTTGAGCCTCACGGGGCTTGGAAGGAAGATCAGCTTGCCTTCGGACACTTCCGCATCGAAGACGTTGAGATTCCCGAGGAAAGGGTTCAGGGAGACAAGAAATCCGCCCTCGCCGGCGCTTACCACATTCATCGCGCCCGTCTCGCTTTCCAGACTCAGCGTGATGGTGTCAGGGGCGAGGGAAGTGCTGCCTTCCTCCAGGGGCTCTCCCTGCATCGCAATCGAGCCGGAAAGTTTGTAAGAGTAGGAGCCCTTGAATTCATAACCTTCTTCCTTCTGACAGGATGACAGGGAGATGACAGCCGCGAGAGCTGTCAGAAATGATATCAGTTCTGTTCTCATGTCTTGTTAAGTTGAAATTGTTATATTTTTCTATTGTTCTATTGAAATTCTTTACCTTGTTCCGTTGATTTTCTACCATTTATCGAAGATGCAATTTTTGTTCCTTTGAAAAATTGACAGTGGGAAACAATGGCTTTTTAATTTATCTTCACTATCTTTGCAAGTCTGTACTGGCGAAAATTTAAACCAATAGTATAAAAATGTCACAAAACAAGAATTCTGTAAAGAATATCATCCTTATCGCAATCACGCTTGCGATAACGATATTCCTCTGGGCGGTGCCTGTCGATTTCTTTGGCATACCCGGTCTGACCGTAGTTCAGCAGCGAATGATTGCCATTTTCCTTTTTGCTGCGCTGATGTGGATTTTCGAGGTCATCCCTAACTGGACCACTTCCCTCATTGTCATCGTGGTGATGCTGCTGAGCGTGTCCGACAAGGGCTTGAGCTTCTTCTGCAAGCCTGAATATGGTACCCTGGTGGACTACAAGTCCATTATGGCTTCCTTCGCCGACCCTGTGATCATGCTCTTCCTCGGCGGCTTCGTGCTCGCAATCGTTGCCTCCAAGTACGGTATGGACGCCGTGATGGCCAAGGCCCTCCTCGGGCTCTTCGGCAAGAAGCCTAAGATCGTGCTGCTCGGTTTCCTGATTGTGATCAGCCTTTTCTCAATGTTTATGAGCAACACTGCCACTGCTGCGATGATGCTCGCTTTCCTTGCCCCTGTGCTCAAGAGCCTTCCTGAGAACGAGACCGGAAAAGTGGGACTGGCGCTCTCCATCCCGATTGCCGCCAACCTCGGCGGTATCGGTACCCCTATCGGCACCCCTCCGAATGCCATCGCCATCGGCGCTCTCGAGAATGCAGGCTACTCCATCAGCTTCCTCGACTGGATGCTCAGGATGCTTCCTTATGTAATCGTGATGATAGCCATCGCCTGGGCTCTGCTTCTTGTGTTCTTCCCATTCAAGTCCAAGACCATTGAGATCGTGATTCCTGTGAAGGAGTCCAAGAAGGACTGGAAGACATACGTGGCGTGGATCACTTTCTTCGTGACCATTCTTCTCTGGGTGACCGAGTCCGTTACCGGCATCAACTCCAACATCGTGGCCCTCATCCCGCTTGCAGTATATACCTGCACCGGAGTTTTCTCCAAGGAGGATATCAAGGAGATCAACTGGAGCGTGCTCTGGCTCGTTGCCGGCGGCTTCGCCCTCGGCGCAGGTCTCAACAAGACCGGCCTTGCCGCCACCCTCATCAATGCAATTCCGTTCAGCACAATGAACGTTGTCATCGTGATGGTTGTAGCCGGCCTGATCTGCTACCTGCTCTCCAACTTCATCTCCAACTCCGCCACCGCTGCGCTTCTCGTTCCTATCCTCGTTGTAGTGGGTACGGCTCTCGAGAATCCTGAGGCTGCGAACCACGCTCAGTTCGCCGCAATGGGCGGCATGTACGCGCTCGTGCCTTTCATCGCCGTGTGCGCATCCATCGCAATGCTCTTCCCTATCTCCACACCTCCGAATGCGATTGCATCCTCCACAGGACTTGTGCAGACAAAGGATATGACAAAGGTCGGTCTTATCATAGGCACGATAGGCTTTGTGGTCGGCTATTTCCTGCTTACTTTCATTTTCCCGTTCAGCGCATAATTGCTGCGCCACGAGGGAACAAATAAATACGATTGATGAACAAGAAATTTATTCTTGCAGCAGCTGCGGCACTGGTTAGTGTCGCAGTTTCTGCGCAGGAGTCCAAGGGCAGCATCAAGTGGTACGGATTCATCCGCAACTACGCTGCCGTCGATTCCCGCGAAAGCGTTTCAGGTACTGAGAACCTGTTCTATTATCTTCCTAAGGATGAGAAGATTGTTGACGGTGAGGACGTGAATGCCGTGCCTTCTGCCCGCTTCGCCGCCCTTACTTCAAGGCTCGGTGTGGATGTGACGGGATACGAGTTCCAGGGATGGAAGCTCGGCGCAAAGATTGAGGCTGACTTCTACAATGGCCTCAGCGGTTCCACAGGTACTGCCGTGTTACGTCTGCGTCAGGCTTATGCCACGATCGCCAAGGATGCACTTTCTTTCAAGGTGGGTCAGGCCTGGCATCCGCTTGCCGCCGATATGCCGGACGTGTTCTCCCTGAACACCGGTGCTCCTTTCAATCCGTTAAGCCGCACTCCTCTTGCGCTCATGGACTACAAGTTCGCCAAGAACCTCTCCTTTACCGCCGCCGCTCTCTGGCAGATGCAGTATACCTCAGCCGGTCCTTCCGGGGCTTCCGCTGACTATATCAAATATTCCTGCATCCCTGAGTTCTACTTCGGTTTGAACTATAGCGCTGACGGATTTGTCGGAAGGGTGGGTCTGGATGTGCTTTCCATCAAGCCTCGCACCGTGGATGCCGCTTCCGGCAAGAAGGTGTCCGACCGCATCACCACCGTGACTCCTTTCGTGTACGCACAGTACAGCAAGGACCTCCTCACACTCAAGGCCAAGGCCGTTTTTGCCCAGGCCGGCGAGCATATGAACCTCAATGGTGGTTATGGCGTGAGCGAGATCAATGCTGACGGCAGCTGGAGCTATGCTCCGACCCGCAACCTCTCTGCCTGGTTCTCCGCCAAGTACGGCAAGAAGCTTCAGGGAGTGTTCTTCGCCGGATATGCAAAGAACTATGGTACTGCTACGGAGATCCTGGGACCTGACTTCCTGTATTTCAGCAAGAACAGCTTCTCCAATATGAACCAGATGTACCGCGTCACCCCTACGGTGATGTACAACTTCGGCAAACTCACCCTCGGACTCGAGTATGAACTCACCAGCGTGCAGTACGGCTCCTGGGGCGACAATGCCCGCTTCGGCCTCGCCGACATCGACCTCCACTGGGTCACCAACCACCGCGTCCAGGCCATGCTGAAGTTCACCTTCTAGTGGGCTGCGGCTTGGGACCTGCGGGCTGAGGCTGCCGCTTTGGGGCTGAGCTTTGGGGCTGAGCTTTGGGGCTGAGCTTTGGGGCTGCGGATTTGCGCTGCCGCTTCGGGCTGTCGCTTTGGCTTGCGCTTCGGACTGCGGGTTGAGACTGCGGTTTTGCGCTGCGGGTTTGGGGCTGAGCTTTGGGCTGTGCTTCGGGCTGTGCTTCGGGCTGCAGAAATGGTCTCCTTAATATAAGAGAGCAGGGTCATCGGCCCTGCTCTTCTATTTTCATCCATAAAAATGGGGTGTTTTGTGGACAAAGTGCTGATTTTTAGCCTTTCCGGTGCGCAAAGCGCAGGGTTTGCAGGTTGGGGCAGCTATCCATATTGGGGCTCCGCCCCAAACCTTTTTTATTGTTGTTCCATCCCAAGCCCCGGCGCTGCGCGAAGCCATCTCGCTGGCCAATTCTGATTTCGCTCCGCGACAGCACTGAGTGCTGCGCGCTACTGCTCCGAACCTGCAACCCGAGCAAGCGGCACCGGAAAGGGCTGCGGCTTAGGATTGGCTGATTTAATCCCGAAAGGGCCTTGGAACGGGGCTCAGAAGGGGAGTTTGGGCTCAGAAGTGGCAAAATTGATCCCGCGAGGCCATCGGGAAAGGCCTGCGGGCTCAGAAAGCCGTGATTTGATCCCGGAAGGGGCTCGGAACTGGGTGCAGAAGGGGAGTTTGGGCTCAGAAGTGGCAAAATTGATCCCGCGAGGCCATCGGGAAAGGCCTGCGGGCTCAGAAAGCCGTGATTTGATCCCGGAAGGGGCTCGGAACTGGGTGCAGAAGGGGAGTTTGGGCTCAGAAGTGGCAAAATTGATCCCGCGAGGCCATCGGGAAAGGGCTGCGGCTTAGGATTGGCTGATTTGATCCCGGAAGGGCCTTGCGAAGGGGGTGCAGAGGGTCAAAAGGGATTGGAAATGCTGATTTTGCTCCAGAGGGCGATGTTGGAAGGTGGCTGCGGGATTGAATACTCAAGTCTTGATCCCGCAGAGTTAGCGCTGACGGGTCGCTTCCAGCGTGAGGAGGTATTGCTTTCGCTCGAGCCCTGCGGCATATCCGCGCAGGCTGCCTTTAGCGTCGAGCACCCGGTGACAGGGGATGATCAGGGATATGGGATTGTGTCCGACTGCACTGCCGACGGCTTGCGCCGATATGCGCACGTTGGGCTGCTGTGTGCTTTCTCTGGGTTGTGACTCTAAGCGTGCGCATAAGGCTCCCTTACTGTAGCAACTGTGCTGCTCGGCTAAACCTACGGAAGAACGATTTATTGTTATTCGTTGCGCTATATCTCTGTAACTCAGCGTGTTGCTATATGGTATAGTCAGCAGGATGTTGTACACCTCCCTACGGAATGGTGTAGTGCGCAACTCGAGCTTTGGGGTGAATGCTGGTACCTTGCCACCGAAGTAGGCGTCCAGCCAATTGAGTGCCTGGCTGAACACTGGGAGCCACTTTTCCTCGGATTGCGCTCCGAGTGTGGACCCGAAATGTTTCTGTCCGTCGAACCAGAGCCCGATGAGTGCATCCCCGTTTCCCGCGAGGGTAATGCCGCCAAGCGGTGAGTCGTAATGCCAAATTTGGTCCATAAGTGGTTAATAATCTTTAGTTTATTCTAAGCTTAAGAGTGCTATACAAGTTGTTATTTTGCCATCCTGCCGTTAGCAGGTGGTCCTGCCTTCCGAGTGAAGGACAAATTTAAATATAATTCTCCTTATCAATACTTCGTTAAAAATTTAACAATTATATAATTTTCAATTACTTACGTATACAATAGCCCGTTTTCGGGTAGCTTTACAGCACCTCGCAGACGGCATAGAACAAAGCCGAAAAAAGTGTTAAAAAAGATGAAAATAACGCTTGAAAAATTTGGATAAGTGCTTGATTTTCAGTAACTTAGAGTTACCACACTTTAGGTTACAAGACATGAAAATCAAGCCCCTTATCCAGCTCAGAGAGATGATTTCGAAAGCCCTCTCCGGCCAGACAAATTTAAGCAAAACTTTTCAATCTTTCTTCATCGAGACCATGGAACTTATTCTCACACATACAGGACG
>CAMEWE010000028.1:0-19992 GCA_945939695.1 uncultured Bacteroidales bacterium | reverse complement strand
TGGATGGACCGCGTGACCAGCGGGGAATACGAGAAGTATTACGAAAACATGTACTCCGGCAGATGAAATTGCTCAAGGCAATAGCTGTACTGATACTTTCCCTGTCAGCAACAAATGCTCTTTGCGCCTCGGTGCGGGGAGCGCTTGCTTGTGAACCTTCAGACAGCGTTTCGCTCAAGAGCTTCATTGCCCCTGCAGCCCTCCTCGGAGGAGGCTCCGCAATTAAAATACTCGCCCACGACAGCTTTGATGCCGCTGTGCGTGAGACCGTGCAGGGCATCCGTCCCGAAGGCAGCCGCATTGCTGCCGACGAATACCTGCGTTTCCTTCCTTTCGCAATGAGTGCCGCGCTGGCCTTTTCTGTGCCAGACGCCTCCTGGCTCAGACGCGGTGAACTACTTCTCCAGACCGGTACGGCTCTGGTATGCACTGCAGCCCTGACCAAGGGACTTAAACTCATTGTGGACTCTCCAAGACCAGACGCTTCAGACAGCAATTCTTTCCCGTCCGGCCATTGTGCACTTGCGTTTGCAGGAGCCGAGCTCGTGCGAATCCAGTATGGATGGGCTTGGGGTTCAGCTGCTTACGTATGTGCAATTGCCGTAGCTGGAATGCGTCTGTACAACGATGCCCATTGGTTCAGTGATGTGCTTGCAGGCGCCGGTATCGGGATACTTGGTGCACAGCTGTCCCGCCTTTTACTGCCTTTGGAAAAGAAATTGCTAAAATTTGACCTTTCACTAAGTCCGGGCATTGACCCGGTAAGTGGCGTAGTGTGCGCCACCCTGGCTTATAAATTCTAATAAAACTGACCATTTATGAAACTTCGACTTGACCATTTCGCTCACAAGTTCCTGGACAGGAGACTCATCTTCCTGATGGATCTGATCATTTCCTTCGCCGCTTCGGTAAGCGTTGCAGTGGTAGCGTATTACTTCCGCTTCGGGGCTGTGGACTCCCGTGTGTTCATCACGGTATGGGGTATATCGGCGCTGGTATATTCAGCCCTTATGTTCTATCTCCTCAAGACATACACGGTGGTAATCCGTCATTTCACCTTCAAGGATATACGTCTTTTCCTGCTTGCATCTCTGGGCAAGGACCTGCTGATGGGTCTGACCATCGTGCTTGCAAAATTGTATTCCGCCGAAACCGTGGTGATGTTGTGCTTCGACTTCCTGGTTTCCCTGGTGCTTCTCATCTGCGTCCGTCTTCTGATGATTGTCGTATATGATGCCTACAAGGCTCGCCTGAGGGATATTCAGTCCAGAATGCGTGTGTTGGTGTATGGAATTAGTGACAAATCGATTGCACTTATCACACGTCTTCGGGGTTCAATGCACTATGATGTGGTCGGCCTGCTCTCCCGTGAGCGCGACCTGAAGAACTCAAAGTTCGTGGACAATCAACTCTACGTCGCTGAAAATGAAGAAGATCTCAAGAAACTTATTTCCGATCTTTCGCTCGGAGGCTTGATTTTCCCGACAGAAGAAAGTCTGCAGCTGGAGAAAGATGACCTGGTGGGAGACTGCACCAGAAACGGCATCAAGGTGCTGATTGTGCCTGGAATTGACGAATTCTCAGGTCAGATAGGTTCCTCTGCGGGAGTGCGTGAGGTGAAGATCGAGGATCTGCTGGGCAGAGAGGAAATCAAGATATCAATGGATGCCATCATTGCGAATTTCAGGGACAAGGTGGTTATGGTGACAGGTGCGGCCGGCTCGATAGGTTCGGAACTTTGCCGCCAGCTTGCAGGATTCGGAGTCAGGCAACTCGTGCTCTATGACAATGCAGAGACCCCTATGCACAACCTCAGGCTCGAATTGGAGTCCAAGTTCCCTGAACTGAACTTTGTGCCGGTGATAGGTGATGTGCGCCTCCCGAAGAGGCTTGATTTCGCCTTCAGACAGTACAAGCCGCAGGTCGTCTTCCACGCTGCTGCTTACAAGCACGTCCCGCTGATGGAGGAGAATCCTTGCGAAGCGGTGCTCGTGAATGTGGCAGGTACTCGTAATGTTGCCGACAAGTGCATTGAGTACGGGGTGGAGAAGATGGTGATGATTTCTACGGATAAGGCGGTGAACCCTACCAACATCATGGGGTGCACCAAGCGTCTTGCGGAGATTTATGTGCAAAGCCTGGGACTTGCAGTCGAGAATGGCAGCAAGGAAGGCAAGACGAAGTTCGTGACTACGCGCTTCGGCAACGTACTCGGATCCAACGGTTCAGTAATACCGCGTTTCAGGGAACAGATAGAGAAGGGAGGTCCTGTCACTGTCACGGACAAGAATATAGTACGCTTCTTTATGACCATACCTGAAGCCTGCCGTCTGGTGATGGAAGCTGCAACCTTGCCTACCGAGAACCGCATCTGCGTATTCGATATGGGCAAACCTGTCAAGATAGATACCCTGGCAAGGCGTATGATAGAGCTTTCAGGCCTCAAACCAGACGTGGACATTCCTATAGTGTATACAGGCCTCAGACCTGGTGAAAAACTCTACGAGGAGGTCCTTTCAAACGTGGAGAACACCGAGCCTACAGCTCACGCCAAAATCCGAATTGCCCGTGTACGAGAGTACGATTTCCATGAGGCGGATATGGCTGTGGACAAACTGGAATCCCTTAGCCGCGATGTGCAGATTCCGGAAATGGTCAAGTATATGAAGCAGGTGGTGCCGGAATACGTGTCCAACAATTCACGTTTCGAGGCATTTGACAAGAAAAAGGAAGAAACAGACTAGTCTTCCTCTCCAGGAATCCTTCCCTCACGGAAGTATTCCAGAGTGGTTTTCAGAATGTAAAGTCTGTCATTTTCAGATATTACGGTCTCCAGAGGTACTCCGATGGAGACCGTTCTGCATTTCCCGTTGTCATGGCACAGAGCGGCTCCCATCCCGGTATCAGGGTATCTGAGCCAAATTTGAGCCGTCTTTGAGGCTGCCTTCAATCCGTCAGGCCTTTCTACGCAATAGATTTCGGAATTGCGCTTTGAACTGAATGGCATGTCTCCAAGCATGCCGGAACGGCTTCCGTGAGGACTGCCCAGTTTATATCCGAAGAGGGACTTGCAGAATTCCGTGTCTTCAGCCTGAGAGACAATATAGCAGCCGGACACGAGCAGATGCGAGCCGGCAAGCGCTGAAGCGTTAAGTGCAGTACGCATCTGAGGATCGAATATGGGGTACTTTTCTCCTCCCTGCTTGCCGCAGATGAGGTCTATGGCAAAAATGTCAGAGCGGGCAAGTTCCCTTTTGAAACTTCCGGAAGAGCAGGACTGCACGCTGTATCCGAGCTTGAGATACATCTCGGCCCTTTGGGACACGAAGTCAAAGCTGTTTCCGGCAATTATGTTCCCGGCCTCATAGCTGTAGGATGCCCCGAATCCGGGGTATTCGTTATCTACGAATTCCGCGTAGGGATTGAACTCATAGTTTTCTCCCACGAAAGATATGTCCCTTATGTAAGGAACGCCGGAATCGCTGCGCAGGTCGAAGCCGGCGTAGCTTTCCCCATCTATCCATGCCGGGGCTGATACCTTGGTGAAATTGTTTACTACAAGAATCTTCCCCTTAATTTCATTCTCAGGGACAGCTACCGAAAGGACTTCTGAAGGGAAACTCTTCCCTCCATCGTTGTATGCTTCGATCTTGAAGCTGTACACTTGTCCTTTCTTGACAGGGATTTCAGCCCTGCATCCCCTGATTTCAATACCCTCGTCGAAGGCTCCGTCTCCTATGCGCGTGCGCAAGATGTAGCCTTCAGGTTTTGCCGTCACTTCCAGCTCGTCTTCCGTCGCTTCCCAGCTGAGTATGGCGAGCTTGCTGTCAGAGCTGAGTTCTGCCTTGAAATTGTGAACGGGAAGCGGCTGCACTTCGTATTCGCATCCATAATACTCGCTCAAGGTCTTGAGTATGCCTTTGTACACAGCCCGGCTCACCGCGAAACGGAAGGACGGGTCGAGTCCGTATTTCATATCATTGAAATTCTGGTGGCTGAGCAGTTCCAGAATCATTGCCGGGGTGCCGGTAGTGCGGCACTCGCTGTAGCTCTTGTCCCAGATTCCGCGTCTGTTCCAGTCAGGCTTGTATTCGCGGCGTATGTCCCTTACGATTTGGGTCTGCACATAGTCGCAGAGCAGCCTGCTCACCATCCTGTCCCTGCCGTCCGGGAGTTTGCGGGAGTTGTCCGCCCACAGGGTGTATATTGCCAGAGTGCCTATGGTGCTGTCCGCCCTCGCTATGCCTGCATCGCTGTGGAATGCGAGGCTCAGGTCAAAGGCTATGCCTTTCTCTTCCTGCATCATCACCGTCCAGAGTCCGCGTGTGGCAAAGTCATTGGTGTAATCGTTGTCCCAATTCTGGGTTATTTTGCTGTCCACTCCGGCCCACTGCATCCAGTAGTGCGCGCCTTCTGCGGAACTTGCCATTCCTGAGGTCTTGCCTTCGCGCTCAAGCTTGCCCATTCCGCCTCCTATCTTCACTGCGTCGGCGCTTACTACCTCTCCCTCCCGGCCACGGTTGTCCAGCATTACATAGCCTTCGTTCCCTTCTCCGAATTCGAAGGTTCCGAGGTATATCCAGGTGCCTCCTCCCTTGCTCTGGTCAACAATGAACCTGCTCTCGCCGCCAAGGTGGCGTACGCTGTAATGAGCCTTCCCGCAGCTGTTCGGCAAGGATGCGTATGAGATGTAGACTGCATACTCGCCCCTTTTCCTGATTTCCGGGGTCCATTTTACGCTGGCGCTGGCCTTCCCCTGATTGCACTCTGCAATGCGGAAGGTCCCCGCCTTGAAAGGATTGTCCTCAAAGCTGTAGCTTCGCTTGAAGTCGGCGAATCCTGTGCCTCCGTTTTTCCAGTTGCCGCGCTCATCGTAGCTGCCGCGCTGACGCAACTGAGGCTCCCTGTGGCCGCCGAAGCTGTGGTCGTTGTCGCAAATGATCTCCAAAGTCTGAATGTCCCTTTCCCTTGGGGTCATTACATAAGCTCCTGCATTTTCCAGCATCGGCATCAGGAAGGGGAGTACGTAGCTTTGGGTGTACATATCCTCGACAGTGGTATGCATGCAGGCGCGTTGCCATATCCATTCTCCACTGCTCTCGTCGTAGTAGCGTCCGTGACTTTGCCATAGGGCTATCGTCCTGTCCTGCAGTCCTTTGGGATATTCTATGGCGCCTTCCTTCGCTACGATGGCGCGACGTCCCGCGACTGCCGGATCGCTGGAGCGCAGGGAATAATCCACCGGTTTGCCGTCGAAGGTGAGTTCCGGAAGGGACAGCTCCTGGAGCTCATATCTGTTCGTCAGAACCTTGCCTCGACGGTAATTGATGCCTTCACCGAGCATAAGTTCGTCAAGATAATCAAAGAACCATTCTATGTCTTCCTTATGCCAGGGATAGTACGAAAGCTCCGCGTTGAAGGTGATGTCCATCCTGTTTCCGCGCACGGTGGTCCTGGTAACCTTGAGTTCCTGTTCCACGCCCGTCCTCTCCTTGAGTTTGAGAATGAGGCTGTCACATATGGGTTCAAAGTTTCTCAGTCCTATTGCGCCATTCGCTACAAGCGCAGGCGCCAGTGTCAAAAGGCAGGCGGCAAGGAGATAGCGTAAAACTTTCATCAGCGTTTCTTTCTGTTGTTCTGTTTGAATCGGTGTCTGATCAGGTCCGTGAAGAATACTATCACTCCGGAAATGCAGATGGCGAGACAGTCTGCACCGAAATCGTTTATGTCCTCGGAACGGTAGGGGAGGGCCCCCTGGATAATCTCGGTTATGCCTGCTATGATGGCGCTGAAGGCACAAACCGATATTACTGTGGCGAGGCTTATCCAAGCCCCTGAAGTCTTCCTGTCATAGGCGAAGAAGGCAATGATAGGCAAGGGAAAGAACATGGCAAAGTGGGCCAGCTTGTCTGCGGGAATATTGAAAAAGCTCCTCTGAACATCGGGAAGTTTGTCCGGCCTGGCAAAACAGAGGTAAGCCACCGCGCCTATATATGCCACAAGCAATATGCGGAAAAGTATGCTAGAGAACTTGCATTTCATAAAGCTTCTTGTAATATCCGTTCTTCTCTATGAGTTCGTCGTGGGTGCCACGCTCCACTATGCGGCCTTCATTCATCACTATGATTTCGTCGGCTTTTCTTATCGTGCTGAGTCTGTGTGCGATGGATATTGTCGTACGGTTGCTCATCAGGTAGTCCAGGGCTTCCTGCACCATCCTTTCGGATTCGGTGTCAAGAGAAGCTGTGGCTTCGTCAAGAATCAGGATAGGAGGGTTCTTGAGTATGGCGCGGGCTATGCTGATACGCTGCCTCTGACCTCCGGAAAGCAGCTGCCCGCGGTCGCCGATATTGGTTTCGTAACCCTGCTCCTTTTCCATTATGAAGTCGTGGGCGTTGGCTATCCTGGCCGCGGCAACCACCTCTTCCATCGTGGCGTTCTCTACGCCGAATGCTATGTTGTTGAAGATGGTGTCGTTGAAAAGTATAGGGTCCTGGTTTACGTTGCCCATAAGGGCGCGAAGGTCACGGGTGCTGATGTCCTTCAGGTCTATGCCGTCTATGCTGATGCTTCCTGCGCTTGGATCGTAGAAGCGCGGGATAAGGTCCACCAGGGTGGATTTGCCGGCCCCGCTGGCTCCCACAATTGCAATATTGCGTCCTTTTTTGATTTCAAGATTGATGTCCCGGAGTATCTGCTTGCCTCCCTGTTCGTAGAAGAAGTCCACTCCCTTGAAGCGTATGGAGTCGCTGAAACTCTTGAGTCTGACTGGATCGGCACTCTCCCTGATATTGTTTTCCGCTTTCAGGATGACATTTATTCGGTCCATGGAGGCAAGCCCCTTAGGTATGCCGTAAGCTGCCTTGGAAAAGTCCTTGATAGGTTGGATGACGCTGTAAAGTATGGCCATATATGACATGAATGCCGGAGCGTCGATGACTGATCTGGAGCCGAGAATGAGGGTGCCTCCGAACCACAGGACTATGGCAATCATCACGGAACCAAGGAATTCGCTCACCGGGTGGGCGCTGGCCTGGCGTATGGCCACCTTGTTGCTTTTGCGGCGCATTGAATCGGTGACGTTGTCGAATCTTCCGCTCATCTTACCCTCTGCGAGGAAGGCCTTGATGATGCGCAGTCCGCCCAGGGTCTCTTCCACCTGGCTCATAGTGTCTGACCAGTATTTCTGCGCCTCGGCTGAACGGGCTTTGAGCTTGCGCCCTATCACGCTCATTATCCACACCATAAGCGGAGCGAAGATGAGGGTGAATATGGTCAGCTGCCAGGACATTATGAAGAGCACCGCCATATAGATGACGATGAGGATGGGATTCTTGATAAGCATATCAATTGTGGAGGTGATGGAAGTCTCGACCTCCTGCACATCGCCGCTGATTCTGGCAATTATGTCACCCTTGCGCTCCTGGCTGAAGAAGCCCAGTGGCAGGGAAATGATCTTGTTGTAAATCTGCATCCTCATATCCTTGACCACGCCTGTGCGTATTGGAACCATCACTGCGGATGCTCCGAAGTAGCAGGCCGTCTTGACGAGGACTATGAGGCAGAATACCAGACAGAGACCCAGCAGCACCCTTTCTGCACCGCTGCGTTCAATGAGACTGTAGACATACCAGTAGACATTGTTGGTCAGGTCTCCGAAATTCATGCCCTTGTGCCATGGAATGAACTCGTATGTCTTGTCGGAGACGTTGAAAAGTATCTGGAGTATAGGTATGAGCAGGGAGAATGAAAAAACATTGAACACGGCCGACAGTATGTTCATTACCACCGAGCCTGCAAGGTATTTCCTGTATGGAGGGATGTAAGCCCTCAAAATTTTCCAAAAAGACTTCATAAAACCTTCGAAGATACTAAAAATAGCTCAAATACACAAGCTGGGAATTGCTCAGTCCAGGTTGAACCAGACCGAAGGACATTCTCGTGGCAGTGGAACCAGGCGTATTGCAGGGTCCAGGACAGCGCGGGTGCAATCGCGAGCCAGTTCAGGGGTATTGTTGTGCTCGCTCAAGTGGCAAAGGAAGACATTGCGCAGTCCGGAGTGGGAAAATTCTGCAACGGCGCGGGCGCATTCCTGGTTGGAAAGGTGGCCGAATCCGTTGCGTATGCGATCCTGCAGTTCGGGAGGGTAGGGTCCGTTCTTCAGCATCACGGGGTCGTAGTTCGACTCGATAACCACGGTATCAGCCTGGGAAGCAAGGTCCAGGGCTTCCTTGGTCATACGGCCTATATCGGTCATTATCACGAACTTGTATCCATCGATCATGATGGCGTACCCAAGGGTTTGCGTGGCATCGTGAGGCACCACGAAGTACTTGACACGTATGCGGCCATGCTCGATCTCATTCCAGCCGTCGGCAAGATTGCGGCGGCAAGATGCAAGGTGCTCACCTGTGAGGCGCTTGCTCATGAGCGCGGCGCTGAGTTTGGGTGTGGTCCAGACCGGTTTGCGGTGAAGTTTGCAATATGAACCGAGTGAGCGTATATGGTCATAGTGGTCGTGAGTCACAAGTATTCCGGATATTATTTCAGGCTTTATCCCGTCAATTGCGAGCTCTTTCTTGAGTCTGCGCGGGCTAACGCCGGCATCTATGAGCACGGCACAGTCACAGCGGCCCCCTTCGTCGAATGAGCCCAGGAAATAGCAGTTCCCGCAGCTGCCGGACGAGAGGGACTTGAAGCGTATTCTATTCATTCTCGCAATATTTGGAAATGACACTGTATGAGTCGGCTACACCCAGTTCACCGGCTCTGGAGAGGTCTATGCAGCCTTTCTCCTTGTCTTTGAGATATATGAGCACCAGGCCTCTGTTGAAATAGGCTTCTCCCATTTCAGGGTAGAGCTTCAAAGCCATATCGTAATCCTCAATGGCGTTCACCAGCTCGGACGAGAGGCAATGGAGATTGCCTAGGTCGAAATATAGGTATGGGATGTCCGGCAAGATGGCAAGCGCGGCCTTTATGTCGGCTATGGCATCGGAGTAATCGTAGGACTTGGCGACCTTGTCGCTGACCCTTGCCCTGGTGGCTCCTTCCGTGTCCATTGACAGGGTCTGCACATTGCCTTCTAGACTTGCAATGAAGTCTATCATCTCAGCCTTGAGGACGCCTCTGTTCATAAGGTAGAAGGCTTTGTAATAGCGGGCGTACTTGTCCCGTGAACCCTCGTCTCCTGCCGTCTCCACTGCTTTATTGAAATAATCCAGAGCATTGTTGAACTGCCTTTCCTGCAATTCCTGAAGACCTTTGACGAAATACTCCTCAGCCCCGGTGGCTATGACCAGTTCCGTGCTTCCGTCCTCTATCCTGTTGCTGACAAGCACATTCAGAGGAAGGACTTCCCTGAAGCGGTCGATCAGAGCGTTCTCATACTTGCGCCCCATCACGTTGGCGCTCTCTTCCTGCCTGTCCGTCAGGGTGAAACGGTACAAAGGCTGGAGTTTGATGTCCACATCCCTGTGCTGGAGCAGCTCATTGTCGAAATTCTTCTTCGCGAAATCGGCATCCAGAGCAATGAGTGAATTGTAGAGCTTGGTGGTGTCTGCGAATTCCGCGTTCACTCCGCCCTCCCTGTATTCCTTGACTTTCTGCTGGGCAATGAGGTAGTCGGCCTTGGATTCGCGCTGGCGTCCCAGCATATTCTCGACATAGGAACGGTTGAGATAAGCCTTGGCGAAGTCCGGGTAAAGCTCTATGGACTTGCTGTAGTCTTCGAGCGCGTCTTCCAACCTGTCCATCTCCACGAAAATCGCCGCCCTGTTGTAGTGCGCCAGCACGTTGCCCGGGTTTATGTTGATAACCCTGTCCATATCTTCCAGGGCCTTCTCGTACTCTCCCACCTGGGCGTATATGAGACTCCTGTTGTACAGGGTGAGGGCGTTGCCGGGATCCTGGCTCAACACCATATTCAAGTCGGCCATCGCCTCGTTGAGGTTCTTGAGCTCGTAGTTCAGCAGGGCGCGGTTGAAGAAGGCGAAGGTGCTGGTAGAATCCAGACCTATGGCCATATCCAGGTCGGCGACAGCCTTGTCGTATTCCTTCCTCTCAGCGTGTATTCTGGCTCTGCGCACGTAGCCTTCGGGCTCGTAACGGTCCAGCTTTATTGCCTGATTGTAGTCGGACAGGGCTTTCAAAGTGTCTTTGAGGAACAGGTATGAAGCGCCCCTGTTGAGATAGGCGGACGGATCCTTGGGCTCCTTTCTGATATAATAGTCGAAGTCTTCCACGGCCTTGTCGAACTTCTGTGCGAGGAAGTTGGTGACTCCGCGGGAAAAGTATATTCCGTAAAGACCGGGTCTCAGGCTCAGGGCCTTGTCGAAATCCTCGAATGCCCCGTCGAAGTCGCCTGAGCGGCTGCGGGTGATGGCTCGGTAGTGATATCCGTTCGTGAATACGGGATTGAGCCTGACAGAATTGTTGAAGTCCTTGTCGGCTCCGCGTATGTCCCCGAGATTGTATTTGGCTATGCCTCTGAAAAAGAAACTCCAATAGTCGGTGGTGTCCAGACGGGTAAGGACATTGAACTGCTCTATTGCCTTTGCGTATTTGCCTTCCGAAAGAGCCTGACGCCCACGCCACATGAATACGTCCTTGTCGTACTGGGCAAAGACGGAATTTGCTGATAAAAGCAATAAAACTATGGGGAGTAAGAACTTTTTCATTAATTTTGCAAATATAAAACAAATATCGCACCTGAACGATGCGCAGACTCTTTTTTTTATTATCATTTTTTTTGCTTTCAGCTCTGAATCTCGCAGCTGAGATTCCGGATACGGATAATGATCACCTCAGGGATGAGATTGCATTTCTTACCGATTCCCTGTGTGGAGGGAGGGCGACGGGCAGCCCCGGATGCCAGAATGCCGCATTCTTTCTGCTGCGTTCGTTCAAGTCCACAGGTCTGAATACTTTTGTCCAATCCTTTGATTGCTACGGGAATGTAGGCCATAACGTAATAGGCATCACCCCGGGTTGGTATAGACGATACATAGTGGTCGGCGCATACTACGACGGTCTAGGCACCCTGGGAGGCGAGATTTATCCCGGCGCCGATTCCAATGCATCCGCTGTGGCTGCCCTGCTGGAATTGACGCGTAGCCTTCCTTCCCTTTGCAAGAGGGAAGTAGGCATAATCTTCGTTGCCTTCGATGCTCACAATGCCGGACTTCAGGGCTCAAAGGCTTTCCTGGACCGTTATTACGGAAAATGCCGTATGGACCTTATGGTGAACCTGGACATACTCGCTTCTGTGGATGTTCCTCTCCACAAGAACAGACCTGACTATCTCATAGCTCTTGGAGGGGCCTCCCATATCTTCAGTATGGATAATGCCAACAGGGGACTGGGCCTGGATCTGGGCTTCGATTATTATGGCAGTTCGAATTTTACCGAGCTCTTCTACCGTAAGGTGAGTGACCAGCGCTGGTTTCTCGAAAAGGGCATACCATCCGTAATGTTCACTTCCGGAATCACTATGAGGACGAACAAGACCAGTGACACGGCAGACAGCCTTGACATTGATATGCTCAGCAGGCGTATCAGCTTTATTGCAAGGTGGATAAGCTATATGTTGTGACATCACTGTTCCATCCAAGACAGATTTTTTGTAAATTTGCAGACTCGATGATAATACATAATATCAACAATATGGTAAAAGTAAATCTTGAAGGATGCAGCACCTTTATCTCTGCTGCTGATTATCAGAAGTATGTGACCAAGGCTATGGAGGCTTATGACGTCCTCCAGAACGAAAGCGGAGCCGGCAATGATTTCCTGGGATGGAAGACCCTTCCTGTGGACATTCCCGAGTCCCTGATTATCGATTGCGAGGCAATCCGCGATGCCTGGGCTGCCAAGGGAGTAAATCTGGTGGTTGTTATCGGTATCGGCGGTTCATACCTTGGAGCACGCTGTGCCATTGAAGCACTTTCCCACTCATTCGTACGCCCTGAGGATAAGCCTCAGATTGTATATGCGGGCAACAATCTCTCTGAGGAGTACCTCTCCGAGCTGATGGATCTCGTGGCTGTACGCAATGTTGGTTGCGTGGTAATCTCTAAGTCCGGCACTACCACCGAGCCAGCTGTCGCTTTCCGCGTTGTCAAGGAATATATAGAGAAGACCTATGGCAAGGCGGAGGCTTCTGAGCGTATCGTAGCCATTACCGATGCCAAAAAGGGTGCTCTCAAGACCCTTTCCACTATGGAAGGATACAAGACTTTCGTGGTGCCTGACAATGTTGGTGGCCGCTACTCTGTTCTCACTCCTGTCGGTCTTCTCCCTATAGTTCTTGCCGGCTTCGACGTAAGGGCTATGCTCCGCGGCGCAGCAGCCGAGAGAGAAGCTCTTCTCCAGAAATCTGAGGAAAACGCAGCCATCAAGTATGCTGCTATGCGTAACCTTCTCTACAGCGAACTTGGAAAGAAGGTGGAAATTCTCGTGACATTCAATCCTAAATTCCAGTATCTCGGAGAATGGTGGAAGCAGCTTTACGGAGAGTCCGAGGGCAAGGAGCTCAAGGGCATATTCCCGGCTTCAGTGGTGTGCACAACCGATCTCCACTCTATGGGACAGTTTATCCAGGAAGGCGAGCGTGTAATGTTTGAGACAACAATCAAGATTGAGAACTCCAACAGGGAGCTTGTCATCGGCAGCGATGAGCAGAATCTTGACCAGCTCAACTATCTTGCAGGCCAGAGGGTGGAACATTGCAATGCAATGGCCCAGCTCGGAACCAAACTTGCCCACATTGACGGTGGCGTGCCTCAGATCGAGGTGGGCATCGAAAGCATCAATGAGGAGACTCTTGGCGCCATCTTCTACTTCTTTGAGTTTGCCTGTGGCGTGAGTGCATACACCCTTGGCATCAATCCTTTCAATCAGCCTGGTGTGGAGGCATACAAGAAGAATATGTTCGCCCTCCTTCGCAAGCCTGGTTACGAGGCTCAGACCGAGGAGATACTCAAGCGTATCCAATAATCAAGAAGTTCCTTTCAGGGCTTGAACTGGAACTCCGAGACATTTTTGAGACCTGGGATGCCGTAATAAGTGCTGACCAGGTCTCCTTTTATGTATATCTGGCGACCCTTGATCCCGGGATTGTCCACCAGGTTCAGTTCTTCCCTGACGTCTCCTGCTTTCAATTCAACACATAGCAGGTAATCCGCATCGGTGCTGCTGCTTCTCAATCCGAGGAGCAGGTTGGTATTCTTGCTGAACGGCGCCTCAAAACTGAATTTGCCGGTGTTGGTAGCCACTCCCACGATGTAACCCAGCACCCACACGTCCTCGCGTGGGGCATTGTCTGCCGCTTCCGTCACGCTATATGCGTGGTCTATATCCCCTGCATTCCCGCTCCCGTCACCATAAATGAACTCCTCGCTGTCCCAGACTCTGCTGCTGTCCACCTTTACGCTGATGAGTCCGGGAGTGATGTCAGAGCTTGCCGAGAGCTTTATGAGCAGCATATTGCCTGCATTCAGCCTTCTGCTGAACAGGGCTTCGCTTTCTCCTCCGCATTCCAGTGAAACCGCTACCTTCCCGGGAGGGAAAAACGCATAGGAGGATTCGTTGTATGCGTATTCCAAACTTCCAGTGTCGCTTCCCAGAAGGAGACTGCCGGAAGGGAATGCTGCCCGAAATGAGGCATCTGTTTCCAGAGCAATGCCGCAGTTGCTTTGGCTGCAATTCAATTCAACAAACAGCTCCTGGCCATCCTTGAGCACTATCAGTTTGCTGTCTGAAAAACATGCCTGATCAAAGGCTGGGACATCGAATTCCAGTGAGGCGGCAGCTACAGTATAATTTCCTGCCTTCAACTCGAAACTCTCCGGAGAGTCCCCGAAACGTCCTTTATATATGCTTTTGCCTTTCGAGTCCGTGATGCTCAGAATGAAGTCTTCCGTGTCCGGGATAGGGGAGAGTACGGCACTTTGGCTCTTGCTGAAGACATCGCCAACGCTCTCGCTACAGATTCTTACGCAAATGGTACCCTTACCCGAGGTGAATATGCCCTCGCAGGAAAGCAATAAAGGCAGCAGTGCAAATAGGGATAGAATCATTCCGAATCCCTTGCGCGTGCAACCATCCTTGACGGCTGCAACGCTTTTGGATGTGATGTTGTCCATAGCAGTATAGAATTTTGCCGCAAGTTGGGAAAAAAGGTGGAATCCGCAGTTAAGATACGGAAATGAATTGATTAAAAACGGAAAAAAACTTCCCCCTAACCATGCAATCGCTGCGTGGGTAGGGGTACTTAACCTAAACTTAAACTATGAAAAACTTCACAACGAAGATAGCTACTTTTTGGGTAATAAGCAAATTTATCGTTCGTAATTTAATTTTATTTGTTTTTTGAAACTGATTGTTATATCTTTGTGATATTAAAATGATATTAAAACCAACATAAAACAAAAACTAAAATGAAAAAGAATGAAATTACCAGCGAATCCAAGTTCCAGGGACTGGTTCTGAACGGATTCCTCATGTTATTTGTAAGCCTTGCATTGATTATTGCCGGAGCCTTGCTTCTGGCCAACAGCTCAGGTTCATTCTGGGCCGCTTTTCCTTTCGGACTTATGATTCTTGTCGGAATCCTCTGCCTTCCGGGACTCTTTATGCTTGAGCCCAATGAGGCAAAGGTTATGGTCTTCTTCGGAAAGTATCGTGGAACTTTCAGCCGCGCAGGCTATTCCTGGGTGAATCCTTTTATGAGCAAGAAGACCGTTTCCTTCCGTGCGCGCAATCTCAATCCTGATCCAATCAAGGTGAACGACAAGAACGGCAACCCGATAATGATAGGTATGGTGCTCGTATGGCAGCTCTCCGACAGCTACAAGGCAATGTTTGAAATAGACAGCCAGTCACTTGCAACCACGACGGAGAAGGGTGCCGCGGCAAATAATTTGAGCGGTATGCTCTCCAGAGCATTTGAGAAGTTCGTCCGCGTGCAGAGCGATGCGGCACTCAGGCAGGTGGCAGGCCTCTATTCCTATGACAATCCAAGCAGCGAAAGTGAACTCACCCTCCGAAGCAATGCCGACGAAATCAACGAGAAGCTTGTTGCCATACTCAACGAAAGGCTCTCGATGGCAGGAATGCACGTGATTGAGGCGAGGATCAATTACCTGGCCTATGCCCCGGAGATAGCAGCTGTGATGCTCCGCCGGCAGCAGGCTGATGCCATCATATCAGCCAGGGAGAAGATTGTGGACGGTGCAGTGAGCATGGTGAAGATGGCTTTGGATAAACTGAAGGATGAGGGAGTGGTGGATCTTGACGAAGAAAGGAAAGCGGCTATGGTGAGCAATCTTCTAGTAGTGCTTTGCGGAGATGAGCCGGCTCAGCCTGTAGTAAACTCAGGATCATTGTATTAATCTATGGCAAAGGAAAAGGACAATACCACGAAGAGTTTCGTTCTGAGGATTGATGCGGAAACGATGTCTGCGCTGGAAGCCTGGGCGGCGGACGAGTTCCGCAGCATCAACGGCCAACTCCAGTGGATAATCAATGAAGCTTTACGCAAGAACGGAAGACTCAAGGAAAAAGATTGAACAAAGCCTGCCGGGAAGACGGCAGGCTTTGTTGTTCATTGTCCACAGATTCCGGCGTCATCCTTGTTCCATTTGGCTATCAGTTCTTCGTAGTCTTCCATAGAGCGTCTGATGACATCCTTTGCAACATCGGCATTGTAGATGCTGATGAATTTCATCCGCTGGGTATTCTCGCCTGGAATATCCTTGTAGGTTGTGAAATAGTGTATCAGTCTCCGAATGATTCCCTTTGGCAATTCATCTATGCTGTTGATCTGGCCATAAACGGCGTCGTTTTTCAGAACTGCAACTATTTTGTCGTCCGCCTGGTTATGATCGAGCAGCCTTATTCCTCCTATGGGACGTGCCCTGACGATGATGTCCCCGTGGGTAACGTCCTTTTCAGTGAGCACGCAGATGTCAAGCGGGTCTCCGTCTCCCTCCACATCGTAACGGCAAAGGGCGCTGTTGGTGAGTTCGGCCATCCTCGTGGAGCAATATGTCCTCGGGAGGAAGCCGTACAGGGAAGGCACTATATTGGAAAATTTCTGCGGTCTGTCCAGTGACAGGTATCCGGAAGCTTTGTCCACTTCATATTTTACCGTGTCGGTAGGAACAATTTCTATGAATGCCCTGACCTCGTCAGGTACATTCTCCCCCAGGCTGATTCCGTGCCAAGGATGGGATTTGTGCGCGTGTCTGTAATCCATAACGGTGTAAAGTTAGCAAATAATTGTAATCCCTCAAACTCTGCCTTCTTTCTTTCAGTGCACTTCTCTTAAATGTCAAGGGTCAACGTCAGCGTAGCAGCCCGGTGGAAGCGTGCGCGCAAGTTCAGCCTTGTTGGCAGTAAGGCTTGAATCTTTTTTGAGAAAGTGGCGGGAAACCGTATCCCCGCTTCCTGAACGCCTTATCTCCACAAGTCTGGAGAAAGGCGGGAAAGAAAAAGTCCGGCGTTCGCGAAGAAGGGAGGCATAGTCCCCGGCAGCGTTGAAATGTTCTGCTGCGGCGGTCTGAACTATGAGTCTGCCTCCATCCCGGCAGCATATGCTCTGAAGCAGGGCAAGATCCTGGAGTGCACGCTCGTCAGCGCGGAAGTCGTCCTTGTCGTAGAGAACATCGATCTGCAGAAAGGCACTAACAGATGCGTTCCCACAGCCCCGGCGTTTAAGTTGGGAGAAACTGAGCACTTCCACCTCTCTGCCGGGAAGGTAAAGCCTGATTTCCTCCTCCAGCTCCTCTTGCCTTTCCCAGCCGCGTATGAGGCAAACATTGCCCGAAGTGTGTGAAATCCTGTCCAGCAACTTGCGGGAAAACAAGCCACACATACCATTCTTCTTTCTCTCAGCCCTTATGTCAATAATCTCTGCAGTGATTTCAGGCTTGATTGCCTTTTCCAGTGAACTGCAAAAGTATTTGCCTGAAATGCAGTTTTGCACGCTTTCCAATGAGGGGAGGGAAGCGCCAAGAATAACCTCTGCTCCGAAGAGGGTGGCAAGATAGATGGCACAATCCCGCGCATTGTAGCGTGGAGCAGGTTCGCCCTGTTTGAAACACTGGTCCTGTTCCTCGTCAATGATTACCGTCCGCAGCTTTGTGAAAGGAAGGAAAATGGCCGACCGGGTGCCTATGACAAGGGCTTTACTGCCTCTGCGCAGAAGAGTGCACACTTCCTGTACGGCTCCGTCAGCCTGCTCGGAATTGACTATTCTTGCATCTTCTCCCAGACTCTCTTTCAACTTGTTGCAAAAGGAAATCTCCGGAGCCAGTACAAGAACCTGTCCTCCCTCATCCAGACTATTCTTTATTGCTTTTCTATATTCTCCAGGCCTCTCTTCCCGGCATAAGAGACGGGGTTTTGGGGGATTGGGACTCGCAAATACTGGGGGCTGAAACACTTCAGAAGCATCTTCGATGTATTTCCTGGTATGGGTCGCTTCCTCTTCCAGGCGAAGCCTGACCTTGTCAGTATGCCTTTTGCCCAGGTTTACTTCCAGGACGGCAAGCCTCTGCTTCATCTTCTCCAGTCTCGCCGCCGCAGCAGCTCCGCTCTTGATTCTGGAGGATGAATACGCCGCACGGAAAACCTCTCCAAGGGAGCACAGGTAGTATGAGGAGATGAATTCCCAAAGCTTGAGTTCCATTTCAGATACTCTTGGGAGTTCGGTGCGCTGCCTTAAAATCGACTTGATTCCCTTCTTGTCAACATTCTTCGGGACTTCAAGGGAGTACACTACGGCAGTATAGGTCCTGCCGGAAAATTCTACGCTCACAAAATCACCCCGGACGAGTGCTCCGCTGCTGGAATAGCAGGGAGTCCATCCGAGCTTCAATGGTACTATGACCTGTACGTAGAAGGATGGATCCATCTTGACTGGCAAGATTCTAATCCGATACTGTTTCTGAGGCGCTCTTTGCAAATTCCATCAGGGATTCGCTGATGTGACAGTATCCTCCCGGATGTTTATCGAGATAATTCTGGTGCTCTTCCTCTGCACGATAAAAGTTCTTCAGGGGCTTAACTTCCACGACAGGGCGCGCCTTAAGCTCTCCGGCGATTCTGTCGTAGATCTTCTGTATGGGCCCAAGGTCGGAAGGGTCTGTGTAATAGATGCCTGTGCGATACCTGATGCCCTCGTCATTACCCTGCTTGTTCACGCTTAGAGGGTCTATGGCATGAAAATAAATCTGAATTATGCGCTCCAAACCTATTACTTCGGTCTCATAGCATACATGTACGGTCTCCGCGTAACCGGTGGAGTCAGTTGAAACTTCCCTGTATGTGGGGTGAAATATGCACCCGTTGGCATAACCAACTTCTGTAGAGATGACTCCGTGGATCTGTTTCAGATAACGCTCAGCTCCCCAGAAGCAGCCGGCGGCAAGGTAAATATCTTTTTTCATAGCTATTCCTGTTTTAGTTTTGAATCCGTCTTGTCCTGGAATCTGTCGATGTCTATGATGAAGCGCTCGTGTCTTCCCTCGCCTATGAGCCCGCACTCGTCATAAGCCTTCACGCTGAAAACAAGTCTGCGTCTGTCAATCTCCACAAGTTCTGTCTCAGCGTGGACCCTCATCCCGAGCGGGGTGGCTGCGCAGTGGCTGACGCTTACGAGCGTGCCCACCGAACTCTGGCCCATCTCCAATCGGTTTTCGACCGACAGAGCCGCAGTCTTCTCTATCAGTGCAATCATTCGGGGCGTGGCATAGACACGGACTTTCCCGCTTCCAACATTGGTAGCGAGCTTGTCCTCCGTCACCGTCTCTTCCTGATATCCTTTAATTCCTGGTTCCAACATCGCCATCTCATTCATAAGGGTAGCAAAGTTATAAGAAAAACTTTTATATGGCAAATAAATTCTAATTGCATTTTTAAAAATATATATACGAGTGGCACAAAAAAAGCGAAGCCCCGAAAGCAGGCTTCGCAGTATTCTAAAAAATCAAAAAATAACTTCAAATGGAATATTTTGTGGAGCATAGGAGAATCGAACTCCTGACCTTTTGAATGCCATTCAAACGCTCTACCAACTGAGCTAATACCCCTTTTCGGACTGCAAAGTTAGTAAAAAAATTTCCTTCTGCAAATCTTTTGCATTAACTTAGCATTGCAATGTATAGAGGATTGGTAATATTTGACCTTGACGGTACCCTGATTGATACCATTGAGGACCTGGGAACAGCAGTAAATCATATATTGGAGAGCACTGGTCGACCTACGCATCCGATTGAAGCCTACAGGTTTATGGTTGGAAACGGGATACGCAAACTCGTGCAGCGTGCGCTTCCCGATTCGGAGAAAGGCGAGGAAGATCTGCCGGACAGGCTGCTTCCGGAGTTCAAGCGTTTCTACCTTGAACACATATATGAGCACTCTCGTCCGTACCCTGGAGTAGCTGAGCTCCTGTGCAAGTTGCAGGAAGATGGTTATGCACTGGCAGTTGCATCCAACAAGTTCCAGGAGGGCACGTCGGTGCTCGTGAGCCACTTTTTCCCTGATATTGAGTTTGTTGCAGTGTACGGAGGCTGCGATGAGCGCCCGCTCAAGCCGGACCCTACAGTGATTGAGGATATCATGCACATCAGCGGCGTGCCATCTGAAATGACAGTGATGGTGGGGGATTCGGGTACGGACATCAAGACCGCCCGGAATGCTTCGGTCAGAAGCATAGGCGTAAGCTGGGGCTTCCGTCCCGATGCAGCAAGCGCAGCTGATGTCTTTGTGCACAGTGCCGCAGAGTTGTATGACGCTGTCCGCGACAGCTCTTAGAGCTACGCGCTCCTGCTCCGGACCTGCAACCCGAGCATGCGCTGAAGGGGTTGGCTGATGGTAGGGCTGACGGTTTGGCTGTCGGTTTGGCTGTCGGTTTGGCTGTCGGTTTGGCTGCATGCACGCTGGGCTTGTGGGCACTGCTGTTTCCCTCACTGCCATTGTTTCCCTCGC
>CAMEWE010000027.1:0-20138 GCA_945939695.1 uncultured Bacteroidales bacterium | reverse complement strand
CTCAAGGACAGACTGGTTGCCATCCAGAGAGTTACCAAGGTAACTAAGGGTGGTCGTCACTTCCGCTTCGCAGCAATTGTGGTCGTAGGTGACGAGAACGGCGTTGTAGGTTATGGTCTTGGAAAGGCTAACGAAGTTACCGCCGCAATCGCCAAGGGTGTGGAAGATGCAAAGAAGAATCTCGTGAAGATTCCTATCATCAACACCACTATCCCTCACGAGCAGGAAGCCAAGTTCGGCGGCTCCCGCGTATTTATGAAGCCTGCAGCTCCAGGTACCGGTGTAAAGGCCGGTGGTGCTATGCGTGCAGTGTTCGAGTCAGTGGGCATTCAGAACGTGCTCGCGAAGTCCAAGGGTTCTTCCAACCCTCACAACCTTGTAAAGGCTACCGTTGCCGCTCTCACCCAGATGAGGGACGCATACACCGTAGCTGGCCTTCGTGGAGTTCCTATGACTAAAGTTTTCAACGGTTAAGGAGGACACGGTTATGGCAAAGTACAAGATTACACAGATTATCAGCAAGAACGGTGAGACCAAGCGCCAGAAGGATAACCTCCGCTGCCTCGGTATCCGCCGTATGCATCAGACAGTAGAGGTAGAAAAGACTCCTGTAACCACCGGTCAGGTGGCAAAGATCGCTCACCTCTGCAAAGTTGAAGTGATTGACTAAGGAGGACCCGAAGATGAAACTTGAAAATTTGAAACCAGCTGTTGGTTCTACCCACACAAGCAAAAGATTGGGCCGTGGCCAGGGTTCCGGCAAGGGTGGCACTTCCACCCGTGGTACCAAGGGTGCTCAGGCGCGTGCCGGTTACGAGCATAAGATTGGATTCGAAGGTGGTCAGATGCCTATTCAGAGGCGCCTGCCTAAGTTCGGATTCAAGAACCCTACCCGTGTTGAGTACAAGGCAGTGAACCTCTGCGACATCGAGGCAATTGCAGCTCAGAGCGGTCTGAACGAGATCGGCATCGCCGAGATCAAGGCTGCAGGATATGCTGCAAAGAACGACCTCGTGAAGGTACTTGGCAACGGAGAGATCAAGGCTGCCGTTACTGTGACTGCAGACGCTTTCTCAAAGTCAGCCATTTCCAAAATTGAGGCTGCCGGCGGTAAGGCAGTGGTAAACGAATAGTTCCATTATGAAGTTCGTTGAAACCATAAAGAATATTTTCAAGATTGAAGAGCTGCGCAAGAGACTTGTGTACACCTTCATCCTGATCCTCATATACAGGTTCGGATGTTTCGTGGTGCTTCCCGGTATCGACGCATCTATGCTTGCCGGCCTCCAGTCAACATCTTCACAGGGTCTCGTCGGCCTTCTGAACATGTTCTCCGGAGGTGCGTTCGGCAACGCTTCAATCTTTGCGCTGGGTGTGATGCCGTATATCTCGGCTTCCATCGTCATCCAGCTCCTCACCGTATTCGTCCCTTACTTCAGGAAACTCCAGATGGAGGGCGAGTCCGGCCGTAGGAAGATGAACCAGATGACAAGGTGGCTGACTATAGTCATCATCGCCATCCAGGGTCCTGCCTACCTCGCCACTGTGCACAACCAGATTCCTTCTGCCGCTTTCGTGGCAGTGAACAACCTCGGTTGGAGCAACTTCGTGTTCAACCTCGTTTCCACCATCATCCTGATGGCCGGTTCGATGTTCGTAATGTGGCTCGGTGAGCGTATCACCGACCGTGGCATAGGCAACGGTATCTCCCTGATCATCATGATCGGTATCGTGGCCCGTCTTCCTTATGCAATCGTTGCGGAGGTCAGCGAGAAACTCTCAGTAAACAACGGCGGTCCTATCCTCCTTATTGTCGAGTTCCTTGTATGGCTTTTCGTCATCGCAGCTGCCATCGCTCTAGTGCAGGCAGTTCGCCGTGTTCCTATCCAGTATGCCAAGAGGGTTATCGGTAACCGTCAGTACGGCGGTGTCCGTCAGTACCTCCCGCTCAAGATCAACGCTGCCGGTGTGATGCCTATCATCTTCGCCCAGGCGCTGATGCTCTTCCCGCTGATTTTCTCCCGTTGGGATGCTACCCGCGGACTTGCAGCCACCTTCAGTGACTACACCGGCATCTGGTATAATGTTGTATTCTTCATCCTCATCGTTGTCTTCACCTTCTTCTATACAGCCGTCACCGTCAATCCGACCATGATGGCAGAGAATCTGAAGAACAATGGAGGATTCATCCCTGGCGTAAAGCCTGGCAAGAAGACCGTCGAGTACCTTGACTCCGTAATGACCAAGGTTACCTTCCCTGGCTCCCTCTGTCTTGGTGTAATCGCCATCCTTCCTGCAATAGCTATGGCTTTCGGTGTCAACAACTCCTTCGCAAGCTTCTACGGCGGTACTTCGCTTCTGATTCTTGTAGGTGTGGTTCTCGACACTCTTCAGCAGGTGGAAAGTTATTTGCTGATGCGTCACTACGACGGTCTGATGAAGACCGGCCGTCTCAGCGGACGCTCAGGTATGTAGTTCTTTGATTAATTTTTGAGGTTGTGATCAAGCCTAAAACTGAAGAGGAGATTGAGCTCCTTCGTGAAAATGCCATCCTGGTCTCAAAGACCTTGGCAGAAGTCGGTAAAGCGGTTGCCCCCGGTGTGACAACTAAAGAGTTGAATAGGGTTGCCGAGACTTTTATTCGCGACAACGGCGCCATTCCGAGTTTCTTGGGTTTTGAAGGCTTCCCCGCAGCAATCTGTGCTTCGGTCAATGATGTTGTGGTCCACGGATTTCCGTCCGACTACGTCCTCAAGGAGGGAGACATCGTTTCGGCCGACATAGGTACTCTCTATAAGGGTTACAATGGTGATTCGGCCTACACCTTCCCGGTAGGGGAGGTGGACGCCGCCACCAGAAAGCTCCTTGACGTCACCAAGGCGTCGCTCTACAAAGGCATAGAGGCAGCTGTGGCCGGTGCGCGAATCGGAGATATCGGATACGCGGTACAATCGTATGTCGAATCATTCGGATTCTCCGTTGTCCGTGAGCTGGAAGGCCACGGCATCGGAAAGGAGATGCACGAGAATCCGGGCGTGCCGAATTACGGCCGCCAGGGGCACGGCACCCACCTTGTGGAAGGAATGGTTTTATGTATTGAGCCGATGATCAATGCTGGCGGCAGGGGTGTATACCTGGCAAGAAACGGCTGGGCTGTGCACACTTCCGACCACAGGAACTCTGCCCACTACGAACTCACGGTTGTTGTCCGAAAAGGTCGTGCAGAGCAGCTCTCAACCTTCGATTTTATCGAGAAAGATGGCAACATTAAATTTTAAAGTGTAAGTTTTTATGTCAAAACAAGTAGCAATAGAACAAGATGGAAAGGTGATTGAGACCCTTCCGAACGCGATGTTCAAAGTCGAGCTTGAGAACGGTCACGTCCTGCTCTGCAACATTTCAGGCAAGATGCGTATGAACTTTATCCATATACTTCTTGGCGACAAAGTTAGAGTAGAAATTTCACCGTACGATTTAACAAAAGGCAGAATATCTTTCAGATACAAATAAAAATTCACAGATATGAAAGTCAAGACATCCATCAAGAAGCGTAGCGAAGATTGCAAGATCGTAAGACGCAAAGGCCGTCTCTATGTAATCTGCAAGAAGAACCCTAAGTTCAAAATGCGCCAAGGATAATAGTTCAGTAACAAATTAAGTAAAGTATAATTATGGCAAGAATAGCCGGTGTTGATTTACCAAACAACAAACAGGGAGAGATAGGACTTACCTATATCTTCGGTATCGGCCGCCCTTCAGCCAAGAGGATTCTTGAGAAGTGCGGTATCGATCCTACCATCAAGGTTGGTGACTGGAATGACGATCAGATTGCCAAGATCCGTGCTGAAATCAATGAAGAGTACAAGATCGAAGGTGAACTCCGTTCTTCCGTCCAGATGGACATCAAGCGCCTTATGGATATCGGTTGCTACCGTGGAATCCGTCATCGTCTCGGACTTCCGGTTCGCGGCCAGAGCACCAAGAACAACGCACGTACCCGCAAGGGAAAGAAGAAGACTGTTGCCAACAAGAAGAAGGCAACCAAGTAAAAATTGATGAATTATGGCAAAGAAAACTACAACATCCAAAAGAGTTGTCAAGGTTGAAGCTTATGGCGAGGCTCATATTTCATCAACCTTCAACAATGTTATCGTTTCCCTCACCAACGCCCAGGGCCAGGTTATCAGCTGGGGTTCTGCCGGCAAGTGTGGTTTCAGGGGATCCAAGAAGAACACCCCTTACGCTGCCCAGATGGCTGCTGAGGATGCTGCCAAGACCGCTTTCGATGCTGGTCTTCGCAGGGTTAAATGCTACGTAAAGGGTCCGGGAGCTGGCCGTGAGTCCGCAATCCGCACCATCAACAACGCTGGCATCATCGTTACTGAGATTATCGACGTAACCCCGATGCCTCACAATGGCTGCAGACCAAAAGGCCGTCGTAAAGTTTAATTTTTAAATTCTTAGATTACTATGGCAAGATATACAGGTCCAAGCACCAAAATCGCCCGTAAATTCGGCGAACCGATCTTCGGCTCAGACAAATATTTCGAGAAGAGAAATTTCCCTCCGGGACAGCACGGTCTCGCTGCCAAGCGCAAGAAGTCCAAGGACTACGCTATGCAGCTCAAGGAGAAGCAGAAGGTCAAGTATATGTACGGCGTCCTCGAGCGTCAGTTCCACAATACCTACAACAAGGCTTCCCGCATGAGTGGTCAGAAGGGTGAGAACCTTATCATCCTCCTCGAGAGCCGTCTGGACAACATCGTTTACCGTCTCGGCATCGCTCCTACCCGCGCAGCTGCCCGCCAGCTCGTGTCCCATCACCACATCACCCTGAACGGATCCGTATGCAGCATCCCTTCAACTCAGGTGAAGGCCGGTGATACCGTAGCAGTCAGGGAGAGGTCCAAGAGCCTTGAGGTCATCCAGAACAGCGTTGCTTCTGTGACCAAGTACTCCTGGCTCGACTTCGATACCAAGACTCTCGTAGGTAAGTTCCTCAACGTTCCTACCAGAACCGAGATTCCGGAGAACATCAACGAGCAGCTCATCGTCGACCTCTACTCCAAGTAACATTTAACACCCAACAGATATGGCAATCTTAGCATTTCAGAAACCTGACAAGGTCATTATGCTCGAAAGCACCGATTCGTACGGCCGCTTTGAATTCCGTCCACTTGAGCCGGGATATGGCCAGACCATCGGTAATGCTCTTCGTCGCATCTTGCTTGCGTCTTTGGAGGGTTTTGCTATCAGTCAGATAAAGATCTCCGGCGTAGACCAGGAGTTCGCCACCATTCCGGGCGTTATTGAGGGTATGCAGGACATCATCCTCAACCTCAAGGAAGTACGCTTCCGCCGTATGGTGGATTCAGTCGACACTGAGACAGCAAATATCGTCATCAGCGGCAAGCAGGAGTTCACGGCAGAAGATATCTCCAAAGGATTGTCTTCTTTTATGGTGTTGAATCCGGATCTTCACATCTGCTCTCTTGAGCCTTCCGTAAAGCTCGAAATCGCCATTACCATCACCAAGGGACGCGGTTTCGTGCCTGCTGAGGAGCTCAGGGATGAGAACACTCCTATCGGAACCATTCCGGTGGATGCCATCTACACCCCTATCCGCAAGGTCAACTGGACCGTTGAGAACTACCGTGTAGAGCAGAGGACAGATTACGACAAGCTTACTCTTGAAATCGAGACCGACGGTTCCATCTCTCCAAGTTCAGCTCTGCACGAGGCTGCAAACATCCTCATCTACCACTTCAAGTTGTTTACCGATGACAAGAAGATGTCAGTTGAGAGCTCCCTCGAGCCTGAGACTAAAGAACTTGACGAGGAGTCACTCCGCATGCGTCACCTGCTTCTCACGAAGCTGTCTGACATGGGTCTGTCCGTGCGTGCTTTCAACTGCCTCAAGGCCGCTGAAATCGACACCTTCGCTGACCTCGTGGTTTATTCCCGTGCAGAGTTGATGAAGTTCCGCAACTTCGGACGCAAGTCCCTCAACGAGATTGAGATTCTTGTGGACAAGATGAAGTTGAGTTTCGGTATGGATGTTTCCAAGTATAATATCATTGTTAACAAAAAGAACGTATAAAGATGAGACACAATAAAGCTATCAATCATCTTGGACGCAAGAGCGGTCACCGCAAGGCCCTTCTTTCCAATATGGCTTCTTCTCTTATCCTTCACAAGAGAATCACCACCACCGTGGCAAAAGCCAAGGCCCTGAGGAGCTACGTAGAGCCTCTCGTAACAAAGTCCAAGGATGATACGACCCACAACCGTCGTGTAGTCTTCAGCTATCTCAAGAACAAGGAGGCAGTCAGCGAGCTCTTCCGCGTCATCGCCCCTAAGGTTGCAGACCGTCCAGGTGGATACACCCGCGTGCTTCACGTAGGTTTCCGTCAGGGTGACGCAGCCGAGATGGCTCTCATTGAGTTTGTTGACTTCAACGAGGCAGCTCTCGCTTCCACCGGAAAGGCAGCAAAGAGGACCACCCGTCGCAGCCGCGCGAAGAAGGCTGAGGCAGCTCCTGCAGCAGAAGCTCCTGCTGCTGTTGAGGCCCCTGCTGAGACTCCTGCAGCTGAGTAGTCGCTCAATAGAATATAAAAAGGCTGACCCGAACTGGGCCGGCCTTTTTTTGTGCCCGGCACGAAGCACGAAAGCAATCTAACCAACAATCTAACAAAAATTAGGTATGGCGTATTCCGAATGATTGCAGAGGAGAGCCCGGATAATCAAAAATCGGTATTTTGCCACTGCTTGTCACGGGGTAACTTTGCATCCAGTAAATAATGCAGATTATCCGATGAAAACGACAAAGACAATTCTGAGTCTGGCGCTTGCGGCTTATTTCCTGCTGGCCTTCCTTTGCGTGTTGATGACTTATTTCGGAGTCAATCTCTTCCTGGGAGGAATGCACGCGTATGCATAGTTGGTGTGAGAATAATATTGTATATTTGTAAGAATACTGACTTATGTACAATATGAAAAAGACAACTATTCTCGGAGCGATTGTCCTCGCATTGGCGGCATGCAGCAAACCGATTGTAAGCAATCAGGATGGAAGTGAATTATGGCTGGCAAACGGACGCAGTTATGAAGAAGTGCTGGCTTCGGTCCGCACAAATGTCGACCCTTCTCTCGGGATGGAGGAGTACCACATCTATGACAAGGACGGTGCAAGGTATGTAGACGGCGGTTCAGATGCAGGTGTCAGATATGGAATCTACGCGCTGCAGAGGGCGGAAGTGCTCGGGCAGGCAGGCAAGGGTATCGACCTCAGGGAGAAACCTTACTACGACTTGCGCATACTCAACCACTGGGACAATCTCGATGACACGGTGGAAAGGGGCTATGCTGGCCTTTCGATGTGGGAATGGACAGCCGAGGACATCCCTGTGGAGAGAATCCGTCACTACGGCCGGCTCTGCGCCTCCGTAGGGATCAACGGTTCCGTCCTGAACAATGTGAATTCCAACCCTCTTATGCTTGATGCCGAGCATATTGCCCGTGTGGCAAAGATTGCCGACATACTCCGGGAGTACGGCATAAAGACCTATGTCTCAATCAAGTGGACCAGTCCAATAGCTTTGAGCGGACTCAAATCGGGAGACCCTCTCGACCCGAAGGTGCGTCAGTGGTGGAAGGACAAGGCGGCAGAAATCTACGCTGCAATCCCTGATTTCGGCGGCTTCCTTGTAAAGGCGAATTCCGAAGGTCAGGCAGGTCCTCAGGATTACGGACGCACCCACGCCGACGGAGCGAATATGCTTGCGGAAGCCCTGAAACCATACGGTGGCATAGTGATGTGGAGAGCATTTGTATATAGCCCTACCAGCCCCGACAGGGCAAACCAGGCCGTCGAGGAGTTCAAACCGCTCGACGGGGAGTTCGCGGACAACGTGATAGTGCAGATCAAGAACGGACCTGTGGACTTCCAGCCGCGCGAACCTTTCAGCCCGCTGTTCGGTCAGCTCAGTAAGACCGCAATGATGGTTGAATTCCAGATTACCCAGGAATATCTGGGCTTCTCCAATCATCTCGTATATCACGGCACCACCTGGGAGGAATGTCTTGACAGCGATACCTACAGGGACGGTGAGGGCTCTACGGTTGCAAGGAATGTCAAGGCCATTGCCGGCGTAGCCAACACGGGATAGGACTTCAATTTCTGCGGCTACATCTTTGCCCAGTCAAACTGGTATGCCTTCGGCCGTCTTGCCTGGAATCCTGAGCTTGATGCAGAACAGATTGCCGGCGAGTGGGTGCGCCAGACTTTCAACAAGCCTGAAGGAATGGGCGAAAAAGCTTTCGTGAGGAAGTTCGTTGAGCCTGTCAAGGATATTTTGATGACTTCCCGCGAGACAGCCGTAAACTATTCAATGCCTTTGGGTTTCCACCATATCTTTGCCGGTTCCCACTATGGACCCGGACCTTGGGAGAGGAGTATCAGACCTGACTGGTCTTGCGTATATTATCATAAGGCAGGGCCTGACGGAGTCGGATTCGACCGTACCCGCAGCGGCTCTGGCAACGTGGACCAGTACAACGAGCCTCTTGCCTCCAGATTCAACTCGCTTGAAAGCTGTCCTGAGAATCTTCTCCTCTGGTTCCACCACCTTCCTTGGGACTACAAACTGTCTTCAGGAAAGGAACTCTGGGACGAGATATGCCTGCACTATGATGCCGGCATATCCCAGGTGGAGGAGTATCAAAAGACCTGGGCAGGACTGGAACCTTATGTGAGCAAGGCTATATTCTCTGAGGTTGCCAAGAAACTCGACATACAGAAAAATGACGCCGAATGGTGGAGAGATGCCTGTGTAGGATATTTCCAAACCTTCTCTCAGAAGCCTCTGCCTGAGGGGGTCAGGCCTGTAGGCATCCCTATCGATACACTTCGCACGAAAAGTATGCTGTCCGACCGCTACGGTATGCCTACCCACGACGAAAACAACAAGCCTGTGCTTGTCACACCGAGCCGTCGTCCACAGATAGGTACGCTCCCGGGAATGGATTCTTCAGTTCCCGACTTATGAGAAAGTCTGAATGAAGTCCGGGAAGGACTTTTCCACACAGGCCTCATCGTCAATGACGATGGGGCTTTTTGCTGCGAGCGAGGCCACTTTCAGTGCCATCACCATACGGTGGTCGTGGTGGGAGCTGTATTCCCCACCTTCGAGCAGGCGGCCGCTGAGAAGACGCGAAGCCAGGCTTTGGCCGCAGATGAACATCTCGTCGCCCTCTATCCTGGCTTCCACTCCCATATGAGTGAGCATTTCCAGTATTGCGGCGGCGCGGTCTGACTCCTTGGAGGCGAGCCTGCCCACTCCGGCAATCCTGCTCTCGCCTGCGCAGAACGCGGCCAGCACGGCGGTGATAGGGAAGAGGTCCGGGGCATTGTTCAAATCCTGCACAAAAGCTTCGAGCGGAGCCTTGCGCACGCATACGCCACCGTCCTCGAGCTGGGATACCATCGCCCCCGCTTCCACGAGAATATCGAGTATGGTGATGTCTGCCTGGAGCGATTTGCAGTCGAGCCCGTCAATTTCCACTGATCCGAAAATTGCTCCTGCAACAAGGAAGTTCGCAGCGGCGCTCCAGTCGCCCTCGATTGCAAAGTCTGCTGCACGGTAGCGCTGCCCGCCTCTGACCTTGAAGTCGATGGCGCTGCAAGCCGACCAGTCGTCTGCCTCCAGCAGCTCTGCGTCGCCCTCCATCTCGCTGCGGGTGCGTACTCCGAAATGTTTGAGTACGTCGAGGGTTATGTACATGTATGGTATGCTGCGCGGCTCGTTGACGTACAGCCTGGAATCCTTTTCGCACAGAGGCAGGGCCATTAGCAGACCGGAAATCAGCTGCGAACCGCCGCTGCCCGGGACGTCGGCGTTGCCTGCAATGAGTTCACCCTTGACTTCGGCCGGTATGAATACCTCCTTGCTCTCACGTTTGTCGGCGTTGGACACCAGAACTCCGAATGAAGCCATAATGTCGGCCGCGGATTTCAGTGGACGGCGCAGCAGCGTGCCCTCTCCCTCTATGACGAAATCCTTGCCGTTGATTGCCGAGAGTACCGGTATGCTCAGACGGGTGAGCAGTCCTGATTCTCCGCTGGAGATTCTGTCCAGCCCGAGTTTGCCGCTGCCTGCGGCTATTCCTTTTATGGTGAGCGTCCTGCCTTCCTTGCTGAGCTTCGCGCCCAGGCTTTCTGCCAGTCTGATTGCAGCTTCGGAGTCCCCGCAAGGGCTGTATCCGCTCAGGGTGGAAACGCCGTCAGCCAGGGCTGCCGCCAGGATTGCACGCTGAGCAAAGCTTTTGGATGCCGGCATTGTGATGCCCTCCTTGACGTAGGGTTTGAGCTCTCCGTACAGTTTTCCGTACATTTCGTCGCGGCTGTACTGCCCCGGGGCTGTGGCTTCGCTCTCGCTCAATGCGGCGTAGCTGAATGGGGCTCCCCGCTTGAGACATTCCAATCTGCTGCTCCTTCCCGCCTCGCCCATTCCAAATGCGATAAGCCTGCCTTCCAGGGAAGGAATGTCCTCAAGGACAATGGAATACATAGATTCTATGCGGGCGGCGTCGGATGCATCGTGGCAGGTGGTGACTATTTTTGCAATGTCTGCTCCGTAGCGGAAGCAGCGTGCCAGCGCCATCTGCAGCACTTCGTCTCCCGGGGTTTCCTCGAAATTGTGGTAGGAACGCACGATTTCGGTGCCGCATTCGCGGCAGAGCTTCTGGAAATTCTTGCTCATCTGCACGGGAGCTTCGATTTCAAGGTCGGCAAAGCGGGCCCCGGAGCGTATTGCGAGGCTCAGACGGCGCTCGGCTTCACGTGCGGAACCCAGGGTGGAGATGCGGCAGGTGGCAAGAAGAGGCGTGTCGGAGTTGCCGAACAAGTCTTCTATCTGCTCATCGCTGAGCCTGCAGAGGTCAAGACGTATTTCAGCCATCTCTGTTGCGGGGGAGGCGAGTATGTCGAGGATTTCTTCGTATCCTTTGTTGCTAATACTGGTGCAGATCATCTAAGTCCTTGATTATTACGTTTCCTATTTCCTTTATGAGGATAAAATGTATCTTTCCGTTCTCGGCTTTCTTGTCCTTCCAGATTGCGCTTTCCAGCTCCTCCTCCGGGCAAGGAAAGTCCACCGGAAGCCTGCAGGCGAGAAAGTCCGAGCGCAGCCTGTCGCTGAGGCCGGGTCCTGCCACTCCCAGCCTCTCGGAGATGCCGGCAGCCTTTATCATTCCCACCGCAACGGCTTCGCCGTGGGACATCGGATTGGGGCAAGGGTTCACGTGCTGGTACCATTCTATCGCGTGGGCGTAGGTGTGGCCAAGATTGAGCAGACGCCTCTGCCCATGCTCGTACGGGTCCTGCTCCACTATTCTGCGCTTTACGTCTCCCGCAGCTTTGATGAGGGGAGCAAGAGCTTCCGAGTCGGGCTTGTCGCAGGAAAGCAGCTCCACGGCCTTGCTGTAGTTTCCGTCCCTGTTGTCAATAATGAAGCTCTTCAGCAGCTCAGCTGCCCCGCTCCTAAGTTCCCTGTCAGGAAGGGTGTCCAGGGATTTGGCGAGTATGCGTGTATCGGCAGGGAAGTTTATCACCCCTATCATATTCTTGTAGCTGTCGAGATTCACGCCCGTCTTTCCGCCGATTCCTGCATCGACCTGGCTGAGCAGGGTGGTAGGATAGTTGATGTATCTGACCCCGCGCTTGTAGATGCTTGCGGCGAAACCGACCATATCGGTGGTGACTCCACCGCCCACGGCATAGACAAGTGCATTGCGGTCAGCCCCTTCCGAGAGCAGCCAGCGGCATATGGAAAGGACGGAGTCCATATTTTTGTGGTCTTCGTCGGCGGTGATGGACAGGTGCGGGCGGTCTGGAGCAAGCTCTGAGGCCAGCTTTTCCACGTTGCGGTCGCAGACCACGAATACATTCTTTTCCATAAATTCTGTAAACAATTGAACGAAGATACAGCAAAAATTTGATAAATCGCGATTTTTCAATACCTTTGCAATCCAATTTCACAGTTGGATGCCTGCCCGAGTGGCGGAATTGGTAGACGCGATGGACTCAAAATCCATTATCCTTTAAAGATGTGCCGGTTCGAGTCCGGCCCCGGGCACAAAAAAAGAAGGCTGCAGATTTCTCTGCGGCCTTCTTTTATGGGGTCCCTATATTAAAGATTAGGGTTGGATTCTTTCCACTCTGCTACAGGAGGGATGATTCCGAGGGCGATAATCTCGTCGCGCATCTTGCAGAGGTGCTCGTAGGATGCCTGGAGATCGGCCATCTCCTGAGCGGTTCCCTCAGGCTTGCTGTAGTGCACACCGTTGGCATCGATAACAGTAGGCATAGCCATCATCACGTTCTTGAAGCCGCAGCGGTCGCAGTTTACGTAGCAGCCTGCCGGCCAGGTGAACTTGTCTCCACCCATGGCGGCCTCGATCATCTTCACTGCATTGTATGCAGGGCTCTGGAATGAGCTGCGGCCGCGGAGCTTGATGATGTTGGAACCACCCTGAATGGTGTTGTGCTTGATTTCAGCCCAACGCTCCTCGGAGAGATTCTTCTCGCTGAGAGGGGTGCCGTCGATGAGAGCCTTGCTGGCAAATACTGCCATAGCCTCGCCGTGACCACCGTAGGTGTAAGCATTGGTAACCTTGCACTGCTGAACTCCGAATTCGGCTGCGAGGCCTTCCTGGAGACGGGTGCTGTCGAGAGCTGCGAGAGAGGTGAGCTGCTCAGGCTTGAGGCCTGAGTGGATGAGAGCGGTGAGGGCAGTTACATCGGCAGGGTTGAAGATGACCACCACGTGCTTCACGTCAGGGCAGTACTTCTTGATGAGGTCGCCGAACTCGGCGGCAATCTGACAGTTGCCCTTGAGAAGGTCTTCGCGTGTCATACCGTCCTTGCGAGGGGCGCCGCCTGAAGAAATGATGTATTTTGCATCCTTGAAGGCAACGGCAGGATCGGTAGTCCAGCTGACATTGGCACCTTCAAAAGCGCAGTGGTAAATCTCTTCGGCTACACCGTGTACGCCGGGCTCGAAGATATCATAAAGACATACGTTTGGAGTGAGACCGAGCATAAGGGCGGTCTGAACCATGTTTGAGCCGATCATTCCGCCGGCACCGACGATGAGCAGCTTTTCATTAGTAAGATAATTCATTTCTATTGCAATAAAAATTGAGTATTCAACGAATTCTTCGCAAATATACAAAAAAAGCATTATCTTTGCGACGTTATAAAACAATTATGGCACTATATCTCATAAAAGATCTTGACGACGACTACCACTCGCGACTGGGAGTCTGGCAAATCACGGAGTCCGAAGAGGAACTCAGAAAGCTCTGTTCAGTACCCTCAGATGAGCTCGAGGAAATATCCTACATAAGGAATGAGTCTCTCCGCAAGCAGAAATTGGCTGTGCGGGCATTGTTGGAAGCCCTTTTTGACGAAAAGGTCTATCTTAACCATCACGACAACGGAAAACCTTACATAGAGAACTCTTCCATCAACCTGAGCATCACTCATACAAACAAATACGTGGCAATCATCTACAACGACACCGAAGAGGTGGGCATTGATTGCGAATCTCTCGACAGGGACTTCTCCGCAGTGGAGAAGCGGGCTTTGTCAGAGGAAGAGATTGAGGATTTGGATGACGAGAAGCGTAACGAGCAACTGGCCATCTACTGGTGCGCCAAGGAAGCTGTCTACAAGAAAATGTCCCAATATAACGTGGATTTTGCAGAGCAGATTGAAATCGACAATTTCCGTCTGCGCGGGGAAGGCGAGCTGGATGCCACCTTTATCAGCAAGGACGGTTACGAGGAAGAACTGGAGCTTCAGTATATGACTTTCGACCGCCACGTTCTCGTTTGGGTCGCAGGTTAGACTTTCCCGCTTTTTATCTTTGTGGCCTCAGCCATAATTCCGGATTCTGGGGAGTCTTCTCCTTCCAGATCTGGAAGTGGAGTTGTGTCTGCCTGTCAATGGTGTCTACCCGCCCTATTGCCTGGCCTGTCTTTACCTTGTCTCCGGTTTTGACCGATACCTGCCCGAGCTTGCAGTAGAAACTGAAGTAATTGCCGTGCTGCACGAGTACACATTTGTTGTATCCCGGCATCACTATGATGTTCTTCACCTCTCCGTCGAATATCGCCCTGATTTCCTCACCTTCGGAAAGGGAAAGGTTGATTCCGTTGTTGAACGGCATTACCATAGACGTGTAAACCGGGTGGTTGTGGCGTCCGAACTTCTCCACAACGGGTCCGTCGGCCGGCCAGGGCAACTTGCCTTTGTTCTTCTCGAAATCCGCCGCAAGCTTGTAATCGATGCTTTTTTTGGAGCTGCCTGCCTTCTTTTCACCCGAAGCGGGTTTCGTCTCCTGGGCTACATACTCCGCGATGATGCGCTCGATTTCCCTGTTCAGGGCTTCCACCTGCTTGCGCTTGGTTTCCAGTTCCCTCTGGTATTTCTTTTTGTCTTTGTTGAGGCTGGCTATGAGGGCATCTGACTTCTTCTCGTCCCTGCTCAGCTTCTCCAACTCCAGCCGTCGTGCCTCCTTGAGGGCTTCCGCCTTCTTCTTCATCTTGTCAAGCTCCGCCAGCTTTGCTTCCAGTTCGAGCCTGGTCTCCTGTATTGCCCTGGCTTCTGAGTTCATCGTGGCGGAAAGCCGGCGCAGATAGGAATAGCGCCTTGCCGCCTGGGTGAGGTCGCTGCTGGTGAGGATGTATGCGAACCACATCCTGTTGTCCCTGTTTCTGTAGGCTCCCTTTATCAGTCGTTTGTAGTAAATGCTCATCGTGTCCAGTCTCGCCTGGAGGACTGCGGCTTCCGATTTAGCCCTCGAGATGCTGTCGCTGATGACCTTTATCTCGCGCTCGCTGTCAGTGAGAAGTTCGCGCCTGTTGCTGAGCTGCTTGCGTATGAGAGTGAGGTCTCCCAGGACACTGGCGCTGCGCTTGGAGTTTTCCTGGAGCTGCTTCTGAAGCTGGGCTATTTCCCTTTCCAGCGCTGCCTTCTTGGATTCCTGCGTGCTGGTGTTCTGCGCGGATGCCGACCTGACCGCACCCAGCATCAGGCACGTGAGAAACAGTATGCCCAAAGCTCTTCTCATCTGCCTGCCTCACTTTTCTGCTCGGAGAGTGAATGGTAATAATCGGCCAGGTCATTCTCGCCCAAAGCCCTGAGTACCAGAGAATAATGCTCCAGCACCACGGCACTTTCCTTGCCTCCGAAAATCATTGCCCTCTTGAAATGGGGCTTCGCTTCCTCCGGCTTCTTCAGGAGGTACAGTATCCACCCAAGGGTGTCCAGATAGGTTGCGTTGTCGGGCTCGAGTTCCACCGCACGCCGGCTCATCTTCAATGCCTTGCGCAATTGTTTCTTCTCTTCGCTCAGGTAGTAGGCGTAGTTGTTCAGCACGGAACAGAGGTCCGCATTGAGCTTGAGGGCATTGTCGTAGCATCTGTATGCCCGCTTGCGGTCGCCGAGCATATGCGCAAGGTCGCCCTCGTAGTTGTATGCTTCCGCAAGCTTGTCGCTGTCAGCCGCTGCAGCCGCTGCATTTTGAAGGGCTGCGCACTGCCTGAGCGCCCCCTCGTAGTCCTGTTCTATATATAGGAGCTGGAACTTCAGCATATTGCACTTGTAATCCTGGGGATAGAGTTCCACGCACCTGTCCGTGAGCTCTTTGAGCGTGCTCCCCCAGACCCAGTAGAAGCGCGAGTCCATATTCTGCAGGATTGCATCGAGGTAGGCGCTCTTCGTGCCCACATCCACGCTCCCGTCCTCGATCAACTGCCTGAGTTCCGTGAAAAACGACGGAGTCTTGCCGGACATACGATAGCTTTCCAGCTTGCCCAGCCGTGCCGGAAGATATTGAGGATCAATGTCAAGTGCTTCGCCGTACCTTGCCAGTGCGAGCGAATCCCTGCCTTGTGCAAGGCGTACGTCCGCAATCATTGTAAGGCTGTACGGTGTCCGGTAAAGCGCCGGACGCATATCGATGAGTTTCTGGAAACTGTCGGCAAACTTTACCCGCTCGCCGGTCTGGTTGTAAAGCATTGCCAGGGAGTGGATATACCAGAGGTTGGTGGAATCCAGCGCCGCGGCTTTTTCGATATAGGGTGCGGCCTGCCCGGTGCGGCCCTGATAAAACTCGCAGCTCCCCATATAATAGTTGTAGGCGTCGTCATTTGGATTCTGCTCCAGAAGCCGGGCGAACATCTCGCCGGCAGCGGAGAACTCGCCTTCAGAGTATAGCGCCACAGCGTCCAGGAACTGGCTTTTGTCCTCCTGGGCCAAGGCTGTAAAGCTGAAAGGCAGCAAAAACAGCAAGAAATAGGCTAACTTACGCATAGAAGACAAATTTATGCATTTTTATGAGAAAAAATGTCTACTTTAGCACGAAATTATTTCTTTTGTTGAAATGCAACTATTCGGTAACAAGAAGCATCTTGATTCACAGGAGAAAGAATGGATAGAGGGCGCGAAGCAAGGCGACAGGAAGTCGCAAAAGGCCATTTATGACCTTCTGTCCGGGAAGATGATGGCCGTTTGTCTGCGTTATATGGGCGACAGGGAAGCGGCGGAAGACATACTTCAGGACGGTTTTGTGACCCTTTTTTCCAAACTGGACAGCTATTCAGGGATGGGATCCTTTGAAGGCTGGGCCCGAAAGATCTTTGTAAATACTGCACTGATGAGTCTCAGAAAGAAAGATGCTCTGAAGAACACCGAAGACGTGTCCGCCGCCTGGGGAATCTCCAGCGACGATCCTACGGTAATCCAGAAGATTTCGTTTGCGGATCTGATGAAGATGATAGCCGCTCTTCCTCCGGGTTTCCGCACCGTGTTCAATATGTACGTCATCGAGGGTTTCTCCCACAAGGAAATAGCCGAAGCCCTCGGAATTTCGGAGACGACATCGCGCTCCCAGCTCCAGAGGGCCAGGATGCTGTTGCAGTCAAAGATAAAAGACAGATATTAAGATGCAGGAACAATATACAGAGTTTGACTCCTTATTGAGGTCGCTTGCCGAAGATGCCGAGGTGAAACCGTCCCGCGGCGTCTGGAAAGCTGTGGCTTCGAGACTGGATGCTGCTGCAGTGCAGGCGGCTCCCGCGCCGTTTGTGAGGCGGTATGCGTGGGGCTTTGCAGCTATGGGCCTCGCGGCTGCCGCAGTGCTGTTTGGTGTGGTCATTTCAAATCATTGGACACAGCCGTCCGTGCAGGACAGCGGTGTGCAGACCTATGCATCTCTATTGGACGACAGCAATGTGCCTCAGGTAGAGGCGCCTCTCAGCCTTGATGGATACCTGAGTTCCGGACTTTTGCCGGAAGGCGCAAATGTGGGCGCCCTGCTTGCGGTGGCAGAAGTTCCGCAGCGGGAGACCTGCGTTGAAGAACCTGCTGAAGGGGAGCCTTCAGAGCAGCCTGTCTGCGAAGAGGAGGGCAAGGAGGACGTGAAGACGGTCGAGGAAAGGCCTCAGGGACGCAGCGTGCGCAAGGTTGTCGGCGACACTGGGAATATTGACATATTTACGGATAACAGGGAGGTCCGCAGCCGTCGTCCGTTCGAAGTCTATACCAAAGGCGCGCTCGGCGGCAATGACTCGGAGTTCGCATTCAACAGGAACGTGGTGGGATTGGCGCCCGGCACCCAAAGCAACGGCATCGTGGAGACGGGCAAGTCTGTCTATGGAGTCCCGTTCTCGCTGGGAATAGGCGTCCGCAAGTATGTGAGCCCCCGCTTCTCTGTCGGACTGGGAGTGGATTATTCCCGCCTGACCAGGACTTTCTCCGGCAAATATATGGAGAGTGGCGAGGTGAGGGAAGCCGGCACGGTCTTCCACGCATTGCAGTATGTGGGTCTGCCTTTGGATCTGTATTATGATGTTGTAAGCTCAGACAGGATCAAGTTCTATCTCCACGCGGGAGGTGAGGCGGAATATTGCCTCTCGAACAAGTACACTCTTTTTGCCAGCCCTGACATAAGTGTCACGGAGCCGGTCCAGAAGCTGCAATACTCTGTGGGTGCAGGTTTGGGAGTGGAGTTTGTGCTATCACGGAGAATAGGCATCTTTGTCGATCCCAGCGTGAAGTATTACTTCCCTTGCGATCAGCCCAAGAGTGTGCGCACGGAGCGTCCGTTGCTCGTCAACTTTGACGCAGGTCTGAGGTTCTCTTTCTGACATTCTTAAATTACGGCAACAATTTGATAAAATAAAGAAATATTCCTATTCTTAGTCCGTGCCGTCAGTGCAGCAGAAGACTTTTTTGGTTTTCTTTGCACTGACGACATTTTTTATGTTCAAGTTGTGCAATACTATGAAAGGTTCATATCTGATACTGTTGCTGGCGGTCTTCCTTTCCTGCAGCCGGCAGAATCTCGAACTTCTGGGCGGCAGGCAGCGCAGGGAGACGCTCAGGAATCCGGGTCCGGAGAGGAAAGATGGAGTGTCCGAGGGGCCGGAGTATGCAGCCCTCAGTTTTGACGCGGAGTTTGACTGGCCATCTTCAGCTGCCGGCGAAGCGGTCCCGTTCGAGCTCGTGGTTTATAGAGGGCGAAAGGAGTTGCGGCGCTATGCCGGCGGCAGACAGAACTGCATTGATGCCAACCCTGACCATCACCATCTGGTGTCCGGAAGGCTGTTCACCCAGTATTCAGATGCTGTTTCCACCTGTGTGGCTGTCGATGGTCGGCATCTATTTACCGGAGCGGGAGAAGAAAGCCTGGTCGGGGTGTATCTGGACGGAGAGGACGTTTACACTCTCTGCTCTGTGCTCCCGTCAGGTTTTACCTTGAGGAAAAATTCTGAGATACTTCTGAAAAGAAGCACGGGTGGTGTGTGCGGATCCCTGTCGGACCTGTCTTATGCTCCGGGTGGGGCTTTGTATGAGGATGACGGCTGCCTGGTATTCTGCTATTCGGTGCGTTCCAGGGACGGGGTGATGTATTACTGCGTGAAGGATGGAAGGGAAACGCTCTTGAATGAAGCCCCGCGATCGCTTGAGCCCCTGGACTTGAAAATGATATCAGGGAAGCCACACTATTCGCGGAATTACTTTGAAGGCCGGCCTGTTGCGAACGGTAGGGTGTGGAGAGGGGAAGAAGCGATTCTGAGCAGCGGTGTCCTGGATGGGCTTGGGACTTACGTGTTCTATGAGCAGGGAGGTCCTACTTCGAAGAAACTTTGCTCCTTCGCCGGTGCGTTCATCCACACTGAAGCCGCAGACTGTGTGCTGCTCGATAATGGCCTGGGAACCCTTTCCCTTTTATGTCCAGGACGTCCGGCAAGGCATTTTGTGGATCTCTTTATTATGTCGGAGTCCGGGGTGGCGGTGTGCGGGAACGAGGTGGTCATTGCGCTTTCCGGGCGCAGGAAGGGAGAAGCTCCTGTTGTATATACGGAAGAGGACAGAATAGAAGTCCCCGTCAACGGCTATGTGAGTTGCGTTGCCTCAGACTTCAATCCTCCCAGCTGAGGACTCTGGACCCGTCTTCCGCCACCTGAATGTTGACGTGGAGCGTCTCGTCAGGGAGCAGGTCCGGGATGTTCTCCGCCCATTCCATAAGGCAGAGGCAGCCGCTGTCGAAATAATCATATATGCCTATGTCAAGGGCTTCCTCGTTTTTGGTGATGCGGTAGAAGTCGAAATGAAAGATGCTGTCCCCGTCCGCACCTGCATACTCGTTCACGATGGAGAAGGTTGGGGACGAAATCTCTTCTGGCGGGACGCCTAGACTTTCGCAGAGGGCCTTGGTAAAGGTGGTCTTGCCCGCACCCATAGGGGCGTGGAAGGCAATCAGGCTGTGGTTTTTCAGAACCTGCTTGAACTCTTCGGCCGCTTCCGGAAGGGCTGAGAGCCCGGCTATTGTTAACTTGTGCTCCATTACGGGACAAAGATACTAAATTTTAAACTATATGCTTACAAGAATCAATTCGGCAAAATGCATCGGAATAGATGCGGTGGACGTGGTGATCGAGGTGGAAATCGACAGGGGAATAGGTATCCACATGGTCGGGATGGCAGATACGGCCGTGAAGGAAAGCCTTTTACGCATCATTACGGCGATGGCTTCCCTCGGCTACAAGGTCCCCGGAAAGAAGATAGT
>CAMEWE010000026.1:0-22631 GCA_945939695.1 uncultured Bacteroidales bacterium | reverse complement strand
CAACGTCTATCAGGGAAAGGCTCCTGTCGGAGTCAACCTAAATCAGGAAATGACAGGATGTTTACGATTTGCATAGAAAATTTGGCAGCGAAATGGCTACAAAGTAGTCGGAAGATAGATGGGGAGAATCCCTCTCTCTCCGAGATTTCGTCGCGCCGGAGGCGCTCCGACATCCCTCCCCGCCTGCGGCGGGGCGTTGCAAAGCACTAAAAAACAAATCAGCGCTCGAGCAAGCTCGGCGCTGATTTGTTTTCGTGCTTTGCGGAGAGGACGAGATTCGAACTCGTGGTACGGTTTAACCCGTACGTCGGTTTAGCAAACCGGTGGTTTCAGCCACTCACCCACCTCTCCATTGGCCTCCCTCCGGGATATCCCGGGATGGGAGGGCAAAGTTACAACAATTTATTCGTTTTGCAAGCGATTGAGCGAAAAAATGAACAAATCCACAGGGGTGTCCGGAATGAAGCGCCTACCTGGATATCCTGGCTCCGCTGAGGATGGCGAAAATCTTGTTGCTCACATCGCTGTTCTCCTGCACGCCCTGGAAGAGATAAGACTTCGGGCCGTAGGCAAAGAGAGGCACCATCATCGGGGTATGTCCCTTGGAAGTGAAGGTACCCATCACAAAGCCGTCGTTAGGAACGCCGTAATTCATAACAGTGCCGCCGGTCTCGTGGTCGGCGCTGATAATCACGAGGGTATGTCCGTCCTTTTCCGCAAAACGTATGGCTTCCTCTATGGCCTTGTCGAAATCGAGGGTTTCCCACACGACACCCTTGAGGTTGTTGCCGTGCTCTTCCTTGTCTATGCGCGCGCCTTCCACCATAAGGAAGAAGCCCTTTCTGGAACGGGCGGAAAGGAAATCGATGGCCATACGGGTGGTTTGAGGAAGATAGTCTCCCCTCTGGGCATTTACAGTCTCAGGAAGATAAATGAGTCTGTCCTGGCCGGCCACTTCAGCAGGGTCGAAAACCACATCAAACTCTTCTTCAATGGCATTTCTTGTCTTGAGATCCAGTTTCTCGTAGGCCTTGCGCGTCCCGGCGGAGGCGAAACTCAATGCGCAGTCGGTCAGGTCAGCCCAGATGGCATCGCTTGCACCGCGGGAAGATTGATGTGCAAAGAAGGCGGCAGGTGTGGCGCCGTGAAGGTCGTCAGTAGATACTACGCCGCTCACATATCCCAAAGGAGCAAGCTTTTCCGGAAGATTGGCCATCTTCTCCTGCTCGGCAGTCATTCCCAAGTATCCGTTATTGGTCTTCTGACCACAGGCATAAGCACTTCCGGATGCTGCGGAATCAGTGGTGAAATCATCGGCTGACTGAGTGCGCACGTAGCCGTAGGTACGGAGGTTCGTCATAGTCAGAGCGCCTCCGTTGGCATAATGTGCAGCATTTACAGCACCCGTGCCCATGCCATCCCCTATCATAAGGATGACATTCTTCACCTTGGTATCCTTTCCGTCAACTGAGAACGAAGGAGTGTATGTTTCGTGCTTTTCAGCATAGGTGCGGCCTGCCCAGGCCTTGGTCTCCTTGAATGGAGCCTCCTGCGCGAATACGGACAAGGACAGTCCGAACGCCGCAGCAATAACAAGTATCTTTTTCATTTATTTCTTGATTTTAAGTATTTCTCCGTTATCCTTGACAACTGCCGCCTTCCAGCGGTCAGTGTATCCCGGCTGGGTCAGTCCGTCAGGAATTCCCTCCGAATACTCGGAATGCAGGAAAGACCCGTCTTCGGCCTGGGCCTTGACATTGCCGTCGATGAACTTCACAAGCAGAAGCTCTTCCAACTTTGTCCAAGCCTCTAACTGTTCCATAGCCGTATTCACGCTATATTCCGTCATCAATTTGCGTGCCTTTGCCAACTTTCCTCTTTCAACAAATTCGGCAAGTATGGAATCCATTGCGGGAATGGCTTCCTCCATCTGATAGTTTTCAAAATCATCGGCAGCCTTGCGCGCCACCGGAGCCATCTGGTTATACATCTTATAGCAGGCATTCGTCACCCTGCTACACATCCAGAACTGGGACGTGGCGCTGTAGTGAAGGAGGTCTCCGTTGCCCACTGCAAGGCACTCAGGCACCGCCTTGGTATTAACATAAATCGGTGTAAGATAAGATGTTGCGGCATCATCGCAGCCGAACCAAATCAGTGCGCCCACCTCATCAGGAAGGTATCCGCGAGCCTGGGCAACGAACCAGAAGCCGGTCTGCTGGGTGGCGATTGCGCGCTCGTTGGTATAAGTCTCCCCTTCCCACTCGAAACTCATAGGACGCCAGCGATAAGGAAGGGCGTTGCCGCCTGCACCGATGTCGGCTGTCATATCCATAGGCGTACCTTCGTAGTGGTCGCGCATCACGTCGGCCACGTCCTTGGCACTGATCTTCCTGGACGGCTTCACGAAAAGCGGCATCTCACCCTTGAGGTCGTAGCCCATTGCGTAATCCAACCACTCGGATGCAGGGCGGCTCACTTCCCTGCCATCCTGCAGGTAAGTGAAGGTCCCGTCACAAAGTATGTTGAATGCACTCCAGGCGCGTGCGTCGCAGGCCCTGGCGCCGCTGAAGTCGAGAGGATTGTATGCCTCACGGAAGCTGAAGTCCTCGTCACGTCCGCTGTACCAGCCCTTCTCGCGCGCAAAGCTGATCACGTCCGGGGCATAGAGGCAGTTTTCCGGATCATTCAACGGGAAACGGGTGATTCTGGCCTGGTTCGCGTGTGCGCAGATGTAGCCGTCAGGCACGCGCCTTGCGACCCAAACTATGCCCTTGTTGTCGCTGCCCTTGCCAACCAGATCCATAATCCACGCCTCCTCAGGGTCGGCGATGGAAAAGGTCTCACCCTCGGACGGATACCCGTATTCATTGGCCAGGTCCACTATGGTGCGTATCGCCTCGCGTGCCGTACGGGCGCGCTGGAGAGTGACGTAAATCAGTGAACCATAATCCATTATTCCATTCTCATCCACCTGCTCCTCGCGTCCGCCCCAGGTGGTCTCGGCGATAATGAGCTGGTGCTGGTTCATATTGCCCACGGTCTGCAGGGTTTGGGGAACCTGGGCAATGGATCCGAGCGGGCGCTGGGTGTCCCATTCGCGTATTGCCAGCTTCGAGCCGGCGTTGAAACGAGCTGCCGGGTGGAAATACAGTTCACCGTAGAGCCAGTGGGAATCAGCAGCGTAGGAAACTATGCTGGAGCCGTCCTTGCTTGCTCCCGGGGTAACGATCACATTGGTGCAGGCGTCAGTGCGGAACTGGGCTGCGAGCGCCAAAATGGCTAAGCTTGCCAGAAATTTTCTCATTTTATCTTTAATTTGTTAACTTTGCAAGTTGTCAATTACAAAGCTAATGAAATTTTTTTGGATTTTGGCCTTATCTTTCCTGAGCTTCGGAGCATTTGCACAGAACCAAAGCCCTGAAGAGGAAGAGAAGCAGTTACGCAAAGCCATTGATGCTCAGATAGAAAACTACACCGACCTTCTCAAGTTGGAGGATTGGCAGATTTTCTATCTCGACTCCATTCTGACCAATGACTTCAGCGCGATGATGGCCGAGCTCAAGGAGCTCAGCCAGGCCAAGGTGAGCAACCAGGACGCCTACATGATAGTTCAGGACAAGTGGTCTGAACAGATCTACAATTCGCTTAAAGGCGTGTTCGATGAGAACCAGTGGGCCAAGTATGAGAAGTCCGGAGCCGCCAGGGACAAGAAGGCAAGGGACAAGAGAGCTGCCAAAAGGAAGTGATTATGATAAGGGAAGATATAGAAAAAGTGCTTGCAGAGCTCAGGGAGCTCAAATGCAGGAGCCAGAAGGAAGTGGAGGAAGCGAGAGTCCGCTTCCTTGGCAAGAAAGGTGAAGTTACCGCCCTGTTCGACGAGTTCCGCTCTATGGACAAGGACTTCAAGAAGGAGTTCGGCCGCGCGCTCAACGAGCTGAAACAGGCAGCACAGGCAAAGATTGAAGAGCTCAAAAATACCGCGGGCGCCGAAGAATCGGAGCAGGGGCCGAAGCTCGACCTTACCATGCCGGCAGATCCGCTTGAACTCGGTTCAAGGCATCCGGTTTCCATTGTAAGGCAGGAAATCGTGGACATTTTCCGCAAGTTCGGATATGACGTTGCGGAAGGTCCGGAGATTGAGGACGACTACCACGTGTTCGAAGCCCTCAATTTCCCGCCGAATCATCCCGCACGCGATATGCAGGACACATTTTTCGTATCCACCGGCCATCCGAACCCGCTGCTGCTCCGCACCCACACCTCCAGTGTGCAGGTCAGGACAATGGAAAAGAGCAAGCTTCCTATCAGGGTTGTATGCCCGGGACGCGTGTTCCGCAACGAGGCAATCAGCGCCAGGGCGCATTGCATTTTCCACCAGATCGAAGGTCTTTACATAGACGAGAACGTAACCTTCGCGGACCTCAAACAGGCCATACTCCTGTTCGCCAGGGAGATGTTCGGGCCTGAGACGGAAATCAGGATGAGGCCGTCATACTTCCCGTTCACCGAGCCTTCCGCGGAGGTGGACGTAAGCTGCAACATTTGCCACGGCAAGGGTTGCAACGTCTGCAAGGGCACAGGTTGGTTGGAAATAATGGGCTGCGGCATGGTAGATCCCAACGTCCTAAGATCCAGCGGCATAGATCCTGAGAAATACAGCGGTTTCGCCTTCGGAATGGGACTTGAGCGCATCGCAATGCTCAAGTGGAGAGTAAATGACCTCCGCCACTATTTCGAAAACGATATGCGCTTCCTTAAAGAATTCAACTCAGCAATAGAGGTATAATGTCATAAGAGGGTCCCGCCCTCCGACAAAGGGCGGGTCCTGTGTACTTGAAACCACGTTAAAAACAAGAAAAAATGTCAAAATTCAGCACCAGATTCCTGGTGATGGCAGTAGTATTCACAGTCTGCCTCATCACCTCCAATTTCTTCGTACCACGCGTATGGCAGGTTTGGGGAACCGGCCTGCAACTTTCCGGAGCAGTGCTCCTGTTCCCTGTTTCCTACATCCTCAACGACTGTCTGACCGAGGTTTACGGCTACCGTAAATCCCGCCTTGTCATCTGGCTCGCTTTCGGGCTGAGCGCATTCGTAGCCGTGATGTCTGAACTCGTGTGCCTGCTTCCCGAGCCTCTGGATGAAGGAGGCAAGCCGGTTGCGGAGAGTTTCAACTCACTTTTCGGCATGGTTCCGAAAACCACTGCTGCCTCCCTGCTTGCATTCATCTGCGGCTCCACCTTCAATGCCTGGATAATGAGCAGGATGAAGGTTCTCACAAAGGGCAGGGGCTTCGGCTGGAGGGCCGTCATATCCTCCGTTGGAGGCGAACTCTTCGACTCCCTCATTTTCTTCCCTGTCGTATTCTGGGGTATAATGAGCCCTCAGTCCATACTCAGGCTCGTAGCCACCCAGGTTGTAGTGAAGACACTTTATGAGATAGTTGTCCTGCCGCTGACAGCCTGGTTCGTAAGATACACCAAAAGGAAGGAGGGAATAGACGTGTACGACGATAACATTTCTTACAATCCGTTTAAAATCAAAGATTTATGATAGAAAACAGAAAGGACGAAGGCCTGCGTTCCCTCGGAAGCAGAACCACTTACAAGGACGACTATGCTCCCGAGGTGCTTGAGACCTTCGAGAACAGACATCAGGGCAATGACTACTGGGTGAGGTTCAACTGCCCGGAATTCACAACGCTCTGCCCCATTACGGGACAGCCCGACTTTGCGGAAATACGCATAAGCTACATCCCTGACGTGAGGATGGTGGAGAGCAAGAGCCTGAAGCTCTATCTCTTCAGCTTCCGCAACCACGGGGATTTCCACGAAGACTGCGTGAATGTGATAATGAAGGACCTCATTGCCCTTATGGACCCTAAATACATAGAGGTCACCGGGCTCTTCACCCCACGCGGAGGCATATCCATATACCCTTATGCCAACTACGGACGCCCGGGAACCAGGTACGAAAGCCTGGCGGAGCAGAGATTCGCACAACATCAATAGCTTTTCAGGGAGGAAATTCCGATAGTTTTTCGTATCTTGCAACGTTAATTATTGCATATACGATGAACAGATTTGTCATTTCCCTTTTGTGTTCGGCAGGAGTATGCCTGGCTGCACAATCAGAGTCTCTGGCTCAGAAGAAGGTCATCGATCATAGCGTCTATGATTCCTGGCAAAGCGTAGTTTCCCCCAACATTTCCTGCGACGGCTCCATAGTCTCCTGGGCAGTACGCCCTCAGGAAGGCGATGCGGAGTTGGTTGTCAAGAATCTGTCCTCAGGCAAGGAACTTCACATCGAACGCGCGGCAAAGTTGTCCTACCCATTGGACGCCGCCTTCGGCTACTGCGTGGTGAAAGCTCCGTTCGCCGCTACCAGGCAGGCAAAGATCGACAAGAAGAAGGCTGACGAGATGCCTAAGGACAGCGTGGCCATCATAGACCTCAAGAAGCTTGAAATCGTAGGGAAATATGAGGCGAGCGATGCCGGAACCGGCTATGCCTCTGCTCCGTTCATCTTCATCAAGCAGAAAGTGAAGGACAGCAAGGACGAGTCCCTGCTCCTCTGCTACGACACCGCGAAAGGCTGCGTGGACAGTTTGGAACACGTACTCACAATGGCAGTCTCCCGCGACGGCAGGAAGCTTGCGGCCGTGCTCAACCTGAAGGACAATGATTCCTCCAAGACCAGCACCAAATACCTCAAGCTCATAGACTGCGTCAGAAAGGATACCACCCTGTTGTCTTCAGGAAAAGAAGACTACACTTCCCTGCAGTTCAATTTCAAGGGCGACAAACTGCTCTTTGCCTCCACCGACAGGAAGGAGAAGACTGACGGCACCCCTGCATACTCGGTTTCAATGGCAAGGGAGGACGTCATAAAGAAGGCCAGCCGCAAGTCTGCCGCAGTGACAAGGATAAGCGTTGTGGAACTCGCTTCAGAAGATGCCGAGGGACTGCCGGAAGGCTGGATCATCACCAAGTCGTCAAGGCCGTATTTTTCCAACAGTTCCGAACGCGTAGTGCTCAGCCTCAACAGGCACTTCCCTGCCAAGGACACCACGGTAGTGGACTTCGAAGCCCCTGCCCTCGACATATGGAACTGGGACTCCAAGATACTCCCTCCTATGAACAAGGCCAGGAAGATCACAGCATCCCGCAGCGCTGTAATCAACCTCGACAACCCGGGGAAAGTCATAGTGCTTTCCGGAAGCGAGAACGAGACCGTGAGCTTCGTGAACGGAGCTGACGGGGACTTTGCAATCTCCAATGACACAGAGAGATACTACCTGGGAGACCTTTTCGCTGACGAATCCAGGCGGGACATCTACCGCATAAACCTCATGGACGGCTCCAGAACCCTGCTCGCAGAAGGCCTCAGAGGAAATGCTTCGGCATCTCCATACGGAAAATGGCTGATCTGGTTCAACCCTGATGACGGAGATTTCTACAGCATCTCCACAATCGACGGAAGCAGACTCAACCTTACTGCCCAGACAGGCTGCAAGTTCTACGACGAACTCGACGACCATCCGGTAAAATTTGCCCAGGGCAGTTTCCCGAACTGGATGGGCGAGGACGAGTACCTGTTGCTCAACGACAGATACGACATATGGAAGTTCAGCCCTGACGGCAAGAAGGCGCCTGTCAATCTCAGCAAGGGAGCAGGCCGCAGGGACAAAGTCAACTACAGCGTCACCGAGTTCAAAACTTACAACGACCCGTACCTCTACCGCGACATCCACACTCTCCCTGTCAAGGGAAGCATTGAGCTCGTGGCGTTCGATGAGGAAAATTCCCGCAACGGCTTTGCACGCATCAGCGCGGGTGCGGCAAGCGAACCTGAGCTTTTCCTGGAAGAGAAGAGCTACACCACACCGGTGCAGGCGCTCAACTCTGATGCCATCATCTACACCAAGGGTGATTTCAAGAACCCTATGGACCTGTACATCAACGACATGGACTGGTCTTCCGAGCGCAAGCTCACAGCCATCAACCCGCAGCAGGCGGATTATCTCTGGGGCGACGTGCAGCTCGTGCACTGGAACGCATACGACGGCACCCCGCTCAAGGGTATGCTCTTCACCCCGGAGAACCTCGACCCGCAGGCCAAGTACCCTATGGTCATATATTTTTACGAGAAGAACGCCGAAACCCTCTACAGCTACCGCGCACCTGCGCCAAGCCGCTCCATCATCAATATTCCGGTATTCGTGAGCCAGGGTTACGTGGTGTTCGTGCCTGATATCGTTTATACCGTTGGCCACCCGGGCGAAAGCGCATACAACTGCATCTGTTCCGGAGCCGAAGCCATGTGCGAGCAGTTCAGCTTCATCAACAGGGACAAGATGGGCATCCAGGGCCAGAGCTGGGGCGGCTATCAGACCGCGTACCTCGTGACACGCACCGATATGTTCGCCGCAGCGGGAGCGGGAGCCCCTGTGGGCAATATGACCAGCGCCTACGGCGGAATACGCTGGGAATCAGGAAGCAGCCGCATCGTGCAGTACGAGGCTGGCCAGAGCCGCATAGGCAAGGACCTCTGGGAGGAAGGCGGGCTCGAGCTCTATATCGAGAACTCCCCTGTATTCTTCGCACCGAAGGTCAAGACACCTGTGCTCATAATGCACAACGACAATGACGGCGCCGTTCCATGGTACCAGGGCATTGAGTTCTTCATGTCCCTGCGCCGTCTCGGCAAGCCGGCGTGGTTGCTGGAGTACAACAACGAGGCGCACAACCTCAGCGAGCGTCGCAACGCCAAGGACCTCTCAGTGCGCCTGGAACAGTTCTTTGACCATTATCTCAAGGATGAACCTGCAGCAGTCTGGATGACCTCAGGCATACCTTACGAGAGGAAGGGCAATTATTTCGGCTACGAAACCGCAGAATAAACAGCGATATGAAATTAGGATTCGACAACGACAAATACCTCAGGATACAGTCCGAGCACATTATGGAGAGAGTGGAGCAGTTCGGCAACAAGCTCTACCTCGAGCTTGGAGGAAAACTCGGGGACGACTACCACGCGAGCCGCGTACTCCCGGGTTTCCAGCCCGACAGCAAGCTCAAGATGCTCCAGAAACTCAGCGACAGGGCGGAAATCGTGATTGTGATCAGCGCCCTGGACATAGAGAAGAACAAGGTACGGCAGGACCTGGGCATAACCTACGATATGGATGTACTGCGCCTCTGGAACGAATTCCAGAAAAGCGGGTTCTCCATGAATTCCGTGGTCATCACCCACTACAACGGTCAAGGCAGTGCTGACGCATACCGTCTGAAGCTGGAGCACCTGGGCATCAAGGCCTACTACCACTACACCATCGAGGGATACCCCAACAACGTAGCCCTCATCGACTCGGAAGAGGGATTCGGGCGCAACGATTACGTACAGACGACTAAGCCTCTGGTAATCGTCACGGCGCCGGGTCCGGGTAGCGGCAAAATGGCAGTCTGCCTGAGCCAGCTCTACCAGGAGCACAAGAGGGGCATCGAGGCCGGTTACGCCAAGTTCGAGACCTTCCCGGTGTGGAACCTGCCGCTCAAGCATCCGGTCAACATTGCCTACGAGGCAGCCACCGCCGACCTCAACGACGTCAATATGATCGATCCTTTCCACCTCGAGGCTTACGGGAAGATTGCCGTCAACTACAACAGGGACATAGAGATATTCCCTGTGCTAAATGCCCTTTTCGAAGGCATATACGGGGAGAACCCTTACAAGTCCCCTACCGATATGGGCGTGAATATGGTCGGCTTCTGCATGAGCAACGAAGACGTATGCTGCGATGCCGCCAGGGATGAAATCATACGCCGCTACTACACGGCTCTGAACAAGCTGGCCGTGGATGGGGAGAACGAGGCCGAAGTCAACAAGATTGCCCTGTTGCTGAAGCAGGCGAAGATTACGACCGACTACAGGAAAACCACGGTTGCGGCAAAAGTGCGCCAGGAGCTTTCCGAAGTGCCGTCTTCTGCAATCGAGCTTCGCGACGGCACCATCATCACTGCCGAGACCAGCGAACTGCTCGGGCCAAGCGCAGCACTGCTGCTGAACGCCACAAAACATCTGGCGGGCATAGATCATAATGTCAAGCTCATCCCTCAATCGATGATTGAGCCTATCCAGAAGATGAAGGTCAGCTACCTGCACGGCAACAATCCGCGCCTGCACACCGACGAGGTGCTTGTAGCCCTTGCAATGCTGAGCACTCAGGACGAGAACTGCCGCAAGGCCCTGGACAAGCTGCCTGAACTGGACGGATGCCAGGTTCATTCCACCGTGATGCTCAGCGAGGTGGACCGCAAGATTTTCAAGAAACTGAACATAGGGCTCACCTGCGACCCTGTAAGGAAACAATAAGGAAATGAAACTGAAGTCTCTTCTGAAAGATACCGCCATCTACGGGATGAGCAGCATCGTAGGCAGATTTCTGAACTACCTGCTCGTCCCGGTATATACATATAGGATTGCGGCAGAAAGCGGAGGCTACGGCATAGTCACGAATCTCTATGCATATACCGCCTTCTTCCTTGCTTTGCTGACTTTCGGGATGGAGACTACCCTCTTCCGCTTCTGCGGAAAAAAGGACGAAGACGAACGCCTCGTTTACAGCACAGCATTGAGAATGGTAGGGCTGGTCGCACTGGTATTCCTGATGCTGGTAGTCATATTCCGTGTGCCGATTGCCGGCGCCCTGGGCTACGCCGCGCACCCGGAATACATTGCCTGCTTCGGAGTAATCACTGCCCTGGACGCTTTCCAGGCCATAATGTTCAGCCGCCTCAGGCAACAGCGCCGAGCGCTGAGGTTCGTGTTCCTCAAGTTCGCCTTCATCATACCGAGCATAGTGCTCAACCTCGTCATTTTCCTGGTGCTCAAGGATTTGCCTTCCTGCATCGGGCTCTTCGAACGTTTTGACGGGGGTGCGGGACTGATATTCTTCGCCAACCTTGCGTGCACGCTCTTCACCACCCTGCTTTTCATACCGGAGATGCGCGGGATTGCGTACGGTTGGGACAAGGGACTGTGCCGCCGTATGCTGAAATACAGCCTGCCGCTGCTCATCCTGAGTATGGTGGGCATACTTAACCAGGTTGCCGACAAGATGCTCTTTCCCAAACTTATGCCCGGGGAGGAAGGGATGGTGCAACTCGGGGTTTACGGTGCCTGCGTGAAGATTGCAATGATAATGTCCCTGCTCACCCAAGCCTTCCGCTACGCGTACGAACCCATCGTGTTCAATGACAGCAGAGACCGCAACAGCCCGCAGACCCTCGCCGACGGGATGAAGTACTTCATCATCTTCACCCTTCTCGCCTTCCTTGCCGTGGTGGTGTATATGCCTCTGCTCAAATACTTTGTGGGACGCGACTACTGGGAAGGGCTGGACGTCGTGCCGGTGGTGATGATTGCGGAGATCTTCATGGGCGTCTATTTCAACCTCTCGTTCTGGTACAAGCTCACCGACAAGACCTGGTGGGGTGCAGTGATAAGCGCATTCGGCGCCGCGATCATGATACTCGTGAACGTGATTTTCGTTCCAAGGATCGGTTACTGGGCCTGCGCCTGGGGAGGATTCGCTGGATACGGAAGCGCCATGCTGGCGAGCTGGCTCATCGGGCGCAACAAATATCCCGTGCACTATGACATCAAAACCATAGGAGGCTGCGTTGCCCTGACCGCCGTGCTTTTCTGCCTGGCGTCCCTCCCGAAATGGATGGGCATGGAACTTCCGCTGTGGGCCAGCCTGGTCGGAGGCAGCTTGCTCCTCATCATTTATTGTCTGCCTTTCGCATTGAAATTCATAAAAACCAAAAGAATATGAAAAGAATACTGTATTTTGCCCTTGCTGTAGCCGGGGCCGCCGCAATGGTATGCAGCTGCGGCAACAAATCCAAGAAGGCTGAATCCGAAGCTGCCGATGCAGCAGCCAAGGAGGCCAGGCTGGCCGAAGTCGTGGCTCAGAAAATCGACTCGCTTCCTGCCGAGCCAGTCTTCGATATCATCACCAATCTGGGTATCATCAAGGTCAAGCTCTATGAGGGCACACCAAAGCACCGCGAGAACTTCGCAAGGCTAGCCTTCTCTGGCTATTATGACGGCATCCTTTTCCACCGCGTCATAAACGGATTCATGATTCAGGCTGGAGACCCTCAAACCAAGGATCCGAACTCCGACAGCAGCAGATGGGGTACCGGCGGACCTGATTACACCGTTCCTGCGGAATTCGTTTCTGACTACAAGCACCTCAAGGGAGCCCTCGCCGCTGCGCGCAGGGGCGATGCAGCCAATCCGCTCAAGGAATCTTCAGGCTCACAGTTCTATCTGGTGCAGGATGCCGATGCCTGCGCTCAGCTTGACGGGAACTATACCGTTTTCGGTCAGACGATTGAAGGATTTGACGTTATTGACAAAATTGCAGCAGTCGAAACCAACTCCAGAGACTGCCCTCTGTCGCCGGTAAAGATCATTACAATCAAGCTTGCTGACACGCAATAGTTGGCACGGTATTTGTAATTATTTTAAACGAATAGTTTTTTCATAGGTTTAATTTTAGGTTAGAATTGCTGCAAGGAGTCGATGAGATATCGACTCCTTGTTTTGCTTTTATTCAGATTCAGTTTTTGGACATGAAAAATGCCGGCCCCGTCTCCGGAACCGGCATTGATTATTTTGTCAGCCTGCTAGAAAATTTCGTCCACAGGCTCCTTGAAGTCATCAGCTACCGGAGCGGGTGCTTCGTTGCGGGGACCGTTGTTCCTGCGAGGGCGGTCGTCACGACGGAAGTCACGGCGCTCGCCACGGTCTTCGCGACGGTCTCCACGTTCACGGCGCTCGCCACGAGGGCCACGGTCGTTGCGGTCGTTGCGGTCATTGCGCTCGCGGCGATCTCCGCGAGGCTTGCGCTCAGGCTCAACATATCCTTCAGGCTTCTCTACGAGTGCCCTCATAGAGAGACGCATCTTACCGGTCTTGGCATCGATCTCAAGGAGTTTGACATCCACTTCGTCGCCCACCTTAAGCACGTCCTCGACCTTATCAGTCTTGGTCCAGGCAATCTCGGATACGTGGAGCAGACCTTCCTTTCCAGGGAGAATCTCCACGAAGGCGCCGAACTCAAGGATGGAAACGACCTTTCCGTGATATACGGTACCCACTTCCGGAACGGCGCAGATGCCCTTGATCCAGTCAATCGCCTTCTGCATGTTTTCCTTATTGTCGGAAGCGATGTCCACAACTCCCTCGGTGAGGTTGGTGCCAGGGATAGGCTGCTCGTCAATGGTGATGGTGGTACCGGTCTCCTTCTGAATCTTCTGGATGGTCTCGCCGCCCTTGCCGATAATCGCACCGATGAATTCGGATGCAACCCTGAGCTGCTCAATGCGAGGAACGAATGGCTTGTAGTCCTCACGAGGCTCGCTGATGGTCTTCATCATCTCTCCCATAATGTGGAGGCGGCCCTGACGTGCCTGCTCGAGAGCCTTCTCGAGAACGTCGTATGAGAGGCCGTCAACCTTGATATCCATCTGGGTAGCGGTGATACCGTCCTTGGTGCCGGTCACCTTGAAGTCCATATCTCCGAGGTGGTCCTCGTCGCCGAGAATGTCGGTGAGGATGGCATAGCGGTCGTTAGGGCAGGTCTCATCGGTGATAAGGCCCATTGCAACACCTGCAACCGGTTTCTTGATCTTCACGCCGGCATCCATAAGTGCGAGGCAGCCGCCGCAGACTGAAGCCATTGAAGATGAACCGTTGGACTCGAGTATATCGGAAACCACGCGAATTGCGTAAGGATTCTCAGGTGCCAGAGGAACTACAGGCTTGAGGGCACGCAGAGCAAGGTTTCCGTGGCCGATTTCACGACGTCCTACACCCCTCTGAGGTTTTGCCTCACCGGTGGCGAAAGGAGGGAAGTTGTAGTGGAGAACGAACTGCTGGTCATCCTGGATGAGCACCTCATCGGTCTCCTTCATATCCATCTTGGTGCCGAGGGTTACGGTAGCCAGGGACTGGGTTTCACCTCTGGTGAAGATAGCGGAACCGTGGGCGCAAGGGAGGTAATCAACCTCGCACCAGATAGGGCGCACCTCATTGCATACGCGGCCGTCAAGACGGATTCCCTCATCAAGGATGAGGTTGCGCATGGCTTCCTTCTCGTCTGCGTGATAGTATCTCTCCACGAGCGGGGTCTTCTCTTCGAGCTGATCCTCAGGGATGGTTGCGAGGAACTCTTCCTTGATTGCCTTGAATCCCTCTTCGCGCTCCTTCTTCGGCTTGGCTGACTTGGCGAGAGCGTAGCACTTGTCATAGCAGAACTCGTGAACTGCCTTCTTGAGCTCCTCGTCCTCCACGTCGTGAGGATAATCGCGCTTGTTGACATCGGTTCCGAGCTCGTGCATAAGCTCCTTCTGTACACGACAGTGTCTCTTTATTTCCTCGTGGGCGAACTTGATGGCCTCGAGCATATCGTGCTCGCTTACCTCATTCATCTCTCCCTCAACCATCATAATGTTCTCCTCGGTTGCAGCGACCATGAGTTCGAGGTCGGAGTTCTGCATCTGGGAGAAGCTCGGGTTGATTACAAACTCACCGTTCACCCTGCTCACGCGCACCTCGGAAATAGGGCCGCCGAACGGGAGGTCGGAAGTGGCGAGGGCGCAGGAAGCTGCGAGTCCGGCAAGTGCGTCAGGCTGTATATCCTTCTCTGCGGATATAAGGGTAACGTTGACGAAGACCTCGAGGTGGAAATCATCCGGCCAGAGAGGACGGATAGGTCTGTCGATAAGTCTGGATACGAGGATCTCATAGTCACTGGACTTGCCTTCCCTCTTCATGAAACCGCCAGGGAAGCGTCCTGCTGAATAAAACTTCTCTTTGTAGTCGACTGTCAATGGCATGAAATCGGTGCCTTCCTTTACTTCTGTGGCGGCCGTCACTGTGGCAAGAAGCATAGTGCCACCCATCTTTACAACGGCCGAACCGGCGGCCTGCTTGGCCAGCTTACCGGTCTCAATCTCAATCACGCGGCCATCCGCGAGCTGGATTTTCTTGTTGATGATGTTCATTACTGTTTTTCTTTACGTCTATCGTGTATTATCTGAAATTCGAAAAAAGGGATGGCTCCCTAAGAAACCATCCCTGGATCTTTCCTATCGTGATTATCGACGGAGACCGAGCTCCTTGACGATACTTCTGTATCTCTCAATGTCAACCTTCTGGAGATAGTCCAGAATCTGACGTCTCTTACCTACAAGGCGGAGAAGTGAGCGACGGGTAACCACGTCCTTCTTATTCTTCTTCACGTGCTCGGTAAGGTGAGCGATACGGTAGGAAAATAAAGCAACTTGACTCTCAGGAGAGCCGGTGTCCTTATTAGACTTTCCGTACTTCGCGAAAATCTCTTGCTTCTTCTCAGGCATCAAATATTCAGCCATCTTAGCAAAAAATTAAAGTTAATATGTAGTCTTCTTTTTCCTTTCGGCGGAAAAAGCCTGCAAATTTACAAAAAATTCTATATCAAACAAATATGCAGCAAGAAAATAATCACCATTTCTCCTGGTGAACCTTCTCAGGCTTCCATTTGTCCTTCGCTTTTTTGTCTTCCGCAGGGAACCCTACAGGAATCACGCAGAAAGGTTTCACCTCTTCGGGAACACCGAGCACCCGGCGCACCACGGCAGCGCGCGCATCATCGGCAGCAGCCGTCCATACGGCTCCGAGTCCCATGGCCTCGGCCGCAAGAAGAAGATTTTCGGTAGCAGCGGCGCAATCCTGCTCCCAGAACTGTTCATCTGCCGCGCATACGACGATTGCCAGAGGAGCTTTGAAAAGCATTTTCGCATAAGGGAGGCCGTCAGCAAGACTGTCCAGGACTTCGCGTTCACGCACCACCACGAACTCCCACGGCTGCCTGTTCTTGGCGGTAGGAGCTGCCATTGCAGCGTGCAGCAAAGTATCTATCATTTCCTCAGGCACGGGACGCGCTTCGTAGTCCCTGACACTCTTTCGGCTTGCGATGACTTCCAGCACCGCTTCAGCCCTTGTATTACTGTCCTTGGTCATATTTATTGTATTCGTTTGATCGGATCGAGTCCCCAGCCGCGGAGCAACGCATTGTAGCGCTCAATCACCTCATCCACACAATCCTCCCAGGAGCGGACTATGGTCCTGGAGGCCTGGATTCCCACCCTGTGCACTCTTTCCGGATCCGCGATGAGCTTACGCAAAAGGGATGCCATTGCTTCGGGGTCGTTCTCTACCAGAAAACCGTTGTCGCCGTCTGTCAGTATGGCAGACGCAGTGGATCCCTTTGCCATTACGGCCGGAGTATGAAGGGCGGCCGCTTCGCGAACCACGAGAGGAGCGTTGTCATACAGGGACGGGAAAAGGAACAGGTCGGAGGCAGCGTAATAATCTGTCAATTTTTTCCTGTCGGTGATGGTACCCACAAAGTGCACTCTGGAGTCCAGTCCGGCATTGCTGACCATCTCCTTCATCTGCTCCGCCGCATATCCGCAGCCTATGAAATACATGCGGAAAGGCACATCGGGCATCAGGGCAAGAGCATTGATCACCAGGGCAGGATTCTTTTCCCATATATGCTGCCCCACAAAGAGCATCACAAACTCTTCCGGCTTTATCCCCAGTTTGTTACGGGCATCCACAAAATACTTCTCAGGGTAGTCGGCAACAAGGTCGGAACCATTGTCCATCACTTCGACCTTCCCCTTGAAACCGTATTCGCGGATTACGTCCACAACCGATTCCTGAGGCACCCAGACCATATCCGCGTGCTCATAGTAGTCGATTATAAGTTTGATAGCGGCCTTCACCACAGGCGTAGGAAGCACCCTCGCAAAGTCATCCCGGTACTTCGAGTGGAAGGTGGCAACCAGAGGAATCTTGTTCATTTTTGCGATGCGCATAGCAGCCAGTCCGGAAGTGAAGGGACAATGGGAATGGATTATGCGGAACTTGATTCTGGCTATGCGGGCAAGGAATGTGGGATCGATTTCCGCTATTCCTGTCACATAGGGAGGCCTTCTGGGCACAGGAACTGAAAAATAGTCCAGAACTCTGTATTCCAGGGAAGAGTAATCCGCTCCCTGAACGCTTGGCGTAATCACACAGGTGCCGCCAACTTTCTTCTGAAGCCAGTATGCATAGTTCTGCATACATACTGACACCCCGTCCATTACGGGAGGGAAACAATCACAGAACAGGCCGACATTGGCCTGTTCCGGAGTAAACAATGAAGGAATTTCCATAATTTATTTCAACATCCCGAGGAAATCTACCGTGCCGCTGAACTGCAGCGCCAGGAGCACGATGATTATTAGAATAAGCACCGCCAAAATCCAGAATCCGACATTGGATTTCTGCTTGTACGGGTCGCTTATTTTGAGTTTCGGATACTTGGCTATGCTGGTGAGCCTTGCACCGAATACGATATTGACGAGGACTTTTGAGTTGACGGCCCATCCGTTGGCATTGAGTACAGGGCCAAGGTTGCGGCGACGCAGCTTGCTCCAGGCGATGAAGCAGGAAGGGCCTGAAATGATAAGCATTATTACCACAACGGTAAGGGCAAGCTGCCACAGAGGAGTCTGCGCCACGCCTCTTGCAAGATTGGTGAGGAAGGAACCTATATACCCCAATGCCATTCCTATAGCGGCAAAGATACCGGCGAACTTGGCTATGTCAAATGCCTGTTTCTTGCCTTCGGCAGGGGCTGCAGCAGGAGGATTGGCTGCCGCGGCGCTTGCTTTTGCCTGCATGTCTGCCATCATCTTGGAATCCTTTTCTTCGGCGGATTTGTTGATGAGACCGACGCAAAAAGCCCAGAACTTGCGGTATGGAGACCAGAAAGCCTGCTTGATGCTGATAGGATTGTCCACGACTTTCGTAATGGTGGCATCCCAGTCATTGCCGTCACAATCATAGAATATTCCGTTCTTTCCGGGACGCAGTTCAGCCGTGTCACCGTCAGTCATCACAGCAACTATGTCCATGGTCTTCGCGAGAGGTTTGGAGACACATTTGCAGTAAATCAGGAACATACCGCTGAGTTTTGCCATATCAGCGTGCTGCCCCATATCGCTGACCTTGAGACAGAGATCGCAGCAGCGCTGATCCACAAAGAGCCTGCCCCTTTCGAACACAGCCCTCGGACGGCCATTCTCACGTCCATAGAAGTCGGTGAATATCACGTAATTATTTATCAATCTTGCGAAATCGCGATAGAAGAGCATAAGCTTCTTCACGTCGTCTATGGAATTGGCCTGCTGCTCAAGCTCCATATCCTTTGCCACCATGTCCAGGAGCAGCTGCTTCCTGTCAGCAGCCAGGATTTCCCTTACGGCAGCCAGCCCGAGAGATTCGACTGCAGTTCCCTTCTTGTCCGCATTCCAGGCAACGAAAGCGTCAAAAGAGCCCAACAGGGCTTTCCATTCATCCTCGCTGATTCCTTCAGAGCTCTCAGGGAAGAGCTTTCTCACCTTTGAGAAGGCAGCCTGCCAAGCAGGATTGATTCCTGCGAACGGAAGCACACCGGAAGCGTCCGGACGCGCCAGAGGACAGGATGAGATCTCATCGATGCTGCTCACGCTTACACTTACAGCTGCTGCTGCGGCGCTGTCATAGGAGAGGAGTTTGCAACGGGTGAAGTAATCCTCCACCTTGTCCTTGACAGACAGACAAGCGGCATACGCATCGGCCGTAGCTTCCCCGTATGGAAAGATCGACTCAGCCTCGCTTTCGGAGCGTCCATACCAGGCGGCGTAGTCTGCACAGGCGGCGTAGAAAGATTCTATAAGCCCGGCATTCACGCCCTGCACCCCGCTGCGGTCGGCAACTGACCCCACCGTGGCGATGCAGGCCTCAACTGCCTTCCTGCCCTCCTCGTCCTCAAGGGTTGCCGGGATGATGATTCCGTCACCATTGAGAACAGTGTTCTTGAATATTGCCACGCTGTCGGAAGCGTCATCCACGCTGATTTCCGACTTTTCCAATCCCAGGTTGGCGAGTATGCGCACCGCCGATCCGTACAGTCTCTCTCCTTCCGCCGAACTCCGGTCAATGTTATCCAGCTGAAGCACACTCTCCGACTTGAGTATCGAATCCTTGTCCCTGATGACAGAGCAAAGCCACTCGGAAGCAGAAATCACCTCGTGCACCTTGATTTTTCCATCCTTGTCACTATCCAGGAGCTCCAGGGTCCTGCGGTCAAGTTGCATATCATCGACAGGACAGCTCAGTACAGTCCAATATTTCTCATCCAATTCTCCAAGATGTGCGAGATCTTCGCCGGAGCCTATTTTGACGCGTATGACTCCTCCCAGAGAGCAATACTGCCATTCGTGTGTTTTATTCATATAAAAATTCAACTCAAGATTAACCTGTATAACTTTTGCTAATATAGTGATATTTTTCTTATCTTCGCTACATAATTGAATATAGATGAGCATATTTTTAGCCGTAATATCCGTCATTCTGGGACTCATAGGCATAGTCGGCAGCATTGTGCCGGGGCTTCCGGGGCCGCCTTTGAGCTGGATCGGAGTCCTTCTGATCTACTTCCGTCACGGGCTGAACGCAGCCGGTGAGCCTATGAGCACCACCCTGCTGCTCGTGTTGCTGGGAGTCACGATACTGGTGACGGTGCTTGACTACGTGGTACCCGCCTGGTTTACAAAGATTACCGGAGGGAGCAAATATGCTGCCTGGGGCGCAACCTTAGGACTCTTCGCGGGCCTGCTTTTCCCTCTTCCGGTCGGGATGATTGCCGCGTCCGTGATATTCTCTTTCGCTTTCGAACTCATCTTCGCGAAGAAGAGTGCCGGAGCATCCCTGAAGGCTTCTGTCGGAGCCTTCCTGGGCTTCCTTTCGGGAACCGGCATCAAGCTCGTAAGTTCAGCCGTAATGCTTTATTACATAATCGTTTACATTTAGTGCTATGAAATATCTAAGGCCTCTGATCATAATACTTGCAATCACACTCAGCGCCTTTGTTGCATACGGTTTGTTCTCCCTCCCCCGTCCGATGGAGGAAGAAGGCCATTTCAGCTCAGCCAAGGCCGTGCAGACCATTGAGAACATCTCAAAGGAAAGACATTCGATCATACATCCCGAGGCCAGAGCCGAAGTCCGGGAGTATCTCGTTGCGCGGCTGGAAGAGATGGGAGCCCTGACACGCAGGTACAGTTACCCTGACGTGGAAGGCAAGGGCTACCGTTTCGACGCTGAGAACATAGTCGCGGAGTTCCCGCCTCTGAAGGAGAGCAAGGACACCACCTGGCTGCTTATGGTGGCGCATTACGACTCGCGCTACCCTTGGGTGCCGGTCAGGGACACGACCTGCTCTTATGGGGCCGCCGACGACGGCTACGGGCTCGCGGTAGTGTTGGAAAGCGCCCGCGTGGCACTGGAGCACAGGGACACGTGGTCCCAGGGTCTGAGAATACTGTTCACCGATGGCGAGGAGGTCGGAATGGTGGGTATGAAATGTGCATTCGGGAACGAGCGCGCCCTGTTCGAGGACGTGGGACTGATAATCAACGTTGAGGGAAGGGGTCCGTTCGGACCGGCGCTGCTCTTCGAGACGAGCGGCGGCAATCAGGAAATAATGGAACTGTACGCTGCCAATGCCAGGTACCCGTACACCTTCTCCCTCACCAATGTGGTGTACTCGCTGATGCCGAATTTCACCGACTTCACCGTGGTCAAGGATGAAATTCCGGGGATGAACTTTTCCACCATTGCCGATATCAACCACTACCATACGAGCCTTGACAACTTCGACTTCGTGCGCCCTGCCACGCTTCAGCATTATGGGGAGCAGGTGGTGCCTGTAGTCAATGCCTACCTCTCCGACCCGAAATACGCCAGCCGCGACGCGCTGAGATCCGACAAGGACAGGGTGTTTTTCACCATACCTCTGATCGGACTGCTCAACTTCTCCAAGCCTTGGTACCTGGTTGCGAGCATTGCCATATTCATACTGGCGATTCTGCTCTTCGTGCTGAACCGCCGCAACCTAAGGGACGTATGGAAGTACATGCTCGAAGCCCTCGGCCTTGCGCTGGGCGCCCTGGTGCTCGGTGAACTTGCAGCTTACCTGGGCTGTCTTGCAAGCGGAGCAAGATTCAAGCTCTTCGGAATCGTCACCGGAATGGGTTTTGACAATATCCTGATGATAGTGATGTGCGTGCTGCTGGCTGCCGCCCTGGGCTTGCTTTACTGGAAAAAGGGACAGACAGGAAAACGTCTGTTCGGCACACTGGCGCTTTTGGAAGTCCTGAGCATCGCCACCCTTGCAACTCTTGGAGAGAATATGCTTTTCCTGATTCCGCTCTTCGCCGGCTCGCTTAGCATTTTCCTCTGGCAGCTGAGCTCCTTCAAGCCTGTACTGCTGCTCGGAATCGTCTTCCTCTGCCTGCACGCCTTCTCCTTCCTCTACGCCCTTGCCATGGCTCTGACGGTAGGAGCTTTGGGAGCCGTGATGTTCATCGCGACGCTCGACCTTCTGGTTATCGAAGGGCTCTGCGACTGCTACACCATGAGTTCAAAGGACTAGATATCCATCCTCTCCTTCTTGTTGTCCGGCTCAATGTGGATGTTGACCTGGGTTTCCTTTCCGTACCTGGAGCTCAGGGCATCCTCTACGTCAGAAGCTATCTGATGGGCTTCCACCACCGATATCGCCGGATCCACAAGTATATGGGCATCAATGATGTAGGAGATACCGTTGCGGCGTGTTTTCAAGGCGTGAATATTGCGTACGCCCGGGACCGCTGAAGCCGTTTCCTTGATTTCGTATTCAATGTCCTCCGGAAGCGAGGCTTCGAGCAACTCACTTATGCTCGGCAGGCCCATCTTGACAGCCACCACAATGATCGCAACGCTGATGGCGCACGCCGCAAGGGGGTCGAGTATGGTCCAAGTGCTGCCGAGAAGCATAGCTCCACTTATGCCGACAAGGGAGCCGATTGAAGACAGGGCGTCGCTGCGGTGATGCCAGGCATTGGCAATGACTACCGGACTGTCAACCTTGCGGCCAACTTCTGCCGTTGCACGATAAAGGATTTCCTTGGAAGCGATTGATATTATCGCAGCCACAATTGCAATCCAGCCGGGTTTCGGAAGCGGGTTGCCGTTCAGAATGTCAATAATGGAAGTAATTCCTTTGCTCATCATACTCACGCCCACGACAAGCAGCATAAGACTCACCACCATCGTCGCGAAGGTCTCGAACTTTCCGTGGCCAAATGAATGGCTCTTGTCCCTTCCTTTCGATGACACGTGAGTAAAAACGAGCACCACCGCATCGCTGAGCAGATCCGAGAGCGAATGAATGCCGTCAGCCACCATGGCTGAGCTGCGCCCGAGGACGCCTGCAACAATCTTGAATACGGTAAGTCCCATATTCACCAAAGCACCCCAGAGAGTGACCCTGCGTATGCTCCTCTCTCTAACTTCAGGAGTCATAATTCAAGTATGTTAATAAATCCAAAAAGAAGGACTTCCTCTAAAGGAAAATCCTTCTTTGTAGTCTCTACAGGAATCGAACCTGTATCTAAGGTTTAGGAAACCTTCGTTCTATCCGTTGAACTAAG
>CAMEWE010000025.1:0-24430 GCA_945939695.1 uncultured Bacteroidales bacterium | reverse complement strand
AAGAAGACTTTCAGCAAGATTATCCAACAAAAACGGAATTACGCCGACATACATAACACCGTCCTCGTCCATCCACAGCTTACGGCTACCGTCCAGAACTACAATCTTTCGATAGAAGTCCCCCGTGTTCCTGAGCGAGAAGGTCTCTTGAGCCTTCTTCTCCGGAGTATCAACATTGAGGGCCGATTGAATATACACCTTTCCCTGTCCTGTATTAACCACAAAATCAATCTCGTACTGACTCTGCTGGCGCTTGCCTTCCACCACTCGTTCCAGTTCCACGACGCCCACATCCACCGAGTACCCTCTACGGATTAAATCATTGAAAACCATATTCTCCATAAGATGTGAACGCTCCTGCTGACGCCAGTTCAGACGCGCATTCCTCAAGCCCAAATCAACGGCATAATACTTCAGAATGGTTGAGAAATAGCGTTTCCCTTTTACATCCCACCTCTTGGAATCAGCTATCAGATATGCATCTTCCAGATAATCCAAATAGCTTTTTATTGTGTTATCCGAAGTGTTGCGTCCCATCAGCGAACCGGTAGTCGATGCCAATTTGTGTGGATTCGTGAGCGAACCCACAGAAGAATAGATTGCATCAGTCAATGCGTCCAGAATCGTATCATCCTTCAGTTTGTGTCTTTCTACAATATCCTTCAAATAGACATTCTTATGCAGTCCCTGCAGATACTTGCGTCTCTCATTCTCATCCTGTTCCAGCACAGCCAGAGGCATTCCGCCAAAGCTTAGGTACTCTTCTAAGGCCTCTGCCTTTTCCAAGTTGGCAAAAGAACAATACTCCCCAAAAGATAAAGGATACACCTTAATCTCGCAACCACGGTCGCGAAAGTTTGTTACGATATCAGACGACAGCATCTTTGAGTTTGAACCGGTCACATACACATCCAAATTCGGCAATGCCATCAACGAACTCAACGTATCATAGAAAGTCGTGTAAAGCAGTTCCCTATCCTCTTCCGGCACCAACCTCTCATCAATATCAGAGGTCTTCACCTTGTACGAACGCTGGATCTCATCTACAAACAGATAGTATTTCCTTCGCTTGTCCTTGGTGCGCTCACGGACATAATCCGCCAATGTCATAGGATTCCTGTAAGCAGCAAACTCACTCTTCTCCAAATCAATCTCAATGAAGTTGTCGACACTTACACCATCATCTATCAATGCCTGCTTATATAGGGTTCTGAGCAAAAAAGATTTCCCACATCTACGAATGCCGGTGATAATCTTCACCTTACCGTTCCAACTCTTGCTAAACAACTTATCTACGTATTGTTTTCTTTCAATCAGCATAATTACAAAGTGTTTTGTGGTGAAACTTTGGTCGTGAGACACGAGCGTTTTTGCAGTGCAAAGTTATACTTTTTCCTTGAAAAGAACAAATATACGTCCTTACCTGATATCCTTCCTGAGGTATTTTGCGTAGGCAAAGACTAAGCAAACTGCAGTATGCCTGTTCTCTTCCCGGGACAGGGCCGTGATTCCAATCATGGCAGCGAACAATGCAGCACCGTTCGGCCCTATGAATCCGAAGAAGTCGGCTTGATTCACATCGAAACTGACGTCAGTCACTCCCCTTGCCTGCCTGCTTGGAACAAAATCATCTTCAAGCGGGACGAATTCGTCATTCCTTGTACGGAATCGGGAGGCAGATTGTTGAAAAATTCATATCTTGCAGCATCAAGTCACGTAATTATGAAACGCATTACTATTATTGCTTTTGCATTGCTGTGCGGCAATTTGGGCGCACAGGCTCAGGGATGGTTGCGCGAACCGACTCCCAATGACACTCTCCAGAGCACCCGCGTCTTTCCGGACGGAAGTGTCCTTTTCCAGATTTATGCTCCCGAAGCCCATTCCGTAAGCATCACCGGCGATTTGCCTTGGGGTGCACCCGTTACCTTTGTCAAGGCTGAGAACGGAGTATGGAAAGGCACGGTTGACGGCTTGGGTGAAGGATGTTTCCGCTATAGTTTCCTGGTTGACGGTGTCAAGGTGCAGGATCCAAAGGCTCCGCTTTCAGGGGAACAGGCCTCACTGCTCACCGTTGGGGAAGGATATGTGAAAGATGTTCCGCACGGAGCAGTAGCCCAACGTTATTACTATTCCAAGAACCTGGGACAGATGCGTCGTCTGCACGTCTGGACACCGGCCGGTTACGAAAAGAACAATGACAAGCTCCCGGTTCTGTACCTCATCCACGGCGGCGGGGACAACGATGCTTCCTGGCCGGGTGTAGGCGCTGCCGGCTGGATTCTGGACAATCTGCTGGCGGAAGGGAAAATGGTCCCTATGATTGTCGTGATGCCGAATGGAACCATCCCGGTCCGCAACGAGGTCCCTCCTTTTGCAGAAGACCTGGTATCCTCCATCATACCGTTCATAGAAGCCAACTACAACACTCTCACCGGCAAGGATTCCCGCGCCATCGCCGGACTCTCGATGGGAGGAATGGAGACGATGGAGGCAGCCTTCACGCATCCCGAGCTCTTCTCCTACGTCTGGGTGCTCAGTTCGTCTTTGATGCCGGGAGAAGACCCTGCAAATGAGAGTCTGCGCCTGCAGGTGAAAAAGAACGCAGCCCTTTTGAACCGCAGTTTCAAAAGGATGGTCTTTACCCAGGGCGGACCGGCGGATATAGCATATAAGAACTGTCAGAATACGCGTGCACAACTGGACAAGGATGGACTCCACTACGAATATATGGAGAACGCCCAGGCAGGTCATTCCTGGATTACCTGGCGCGCAGACCTTCAGACTCTGGCTCCTACCCTTTTCCGTTAATCGGCAAGCGTGGCAGAAGATGTATAACCACCATAGTAATAATATTATAAAACATAGTATGAAAAAATTGTTTGTATTCGCAGCCGGCGCTCTGCTTGTCGCCGCCTGCACCACTACGCCGTCCGCTCAGGACAGGCTCACCGTCCACGACAAGGAGATCGACGCCATCATCGCCCAGATGACTCTGGAGGAGAAGGTTGAAATGCTCCACAGCAAGACCAACATGTCCTCCGCCGGCGTGGAGCGTCTCGGCATCGCGGACATGAAATACGCCGACGGTCCTTTCGGTATCCGCGAGGAAGGTGTCCCGAACGGCTTCCAGCCTGCCGGTTGGAAACTCGACTCCGCCACATACTTCCCTACCGGTAGCGCCCTTGCAGCCACCTGGTCCAGGGAAATGGCCTACCTTTACGGCACAGGTATGGGCACTGAGGCTCGCCTCCGCGGCAAGGATGTCATCCTTGGCCCTGCCGTGAATATACAGCGCCTGCCTGTGGGCGGCCGTACATATGAGTACCTGAGTGAGGATCCTATACTTTCCGCCGCACTCTCCCTCCAGTACACCCTCGGTGTGCAGGACAAGGGTACAGCCGTGTGTATCAAGCACTTTGCCGTGAACAACCAGGAGACCAACCGCGGCAGCGTGGACGCCCAAATCGATGAGCGCACCCTCCGTGAGATTTACCTCAAACCGTTCGAGAGCGCCGTCGTCGAGGGAGGAGCAATGAGCGTTATGCCTGCATACAACAAGGTGAACGGCGACTACTGCTCCGAAAACGAGCACCTGCTGAACGAGATTCTCCGCGGCGAGTGGGGCTTCAAGGGATTCACAGTCTCCGACTGGGGCGGCACCCACAGTACTATGGGCGCGATGCTCCACGGACTTAACGTCCAGATGACGGGATCCAACTACCTCGGACAGCCTGTAATCGATTCCATCAAGGTAGGCAAGCTCACTGAGGAGATGGTTGACGAGAAGGTTAAGCAGATACTTCGCGTACGATACGCCATCGAGGCTATTCCTGATGACGTAGCCAATACCAAGATGACATCCCAGCCGGAGTGCCAGGAAATTGCCAGGAAGGTCGCTGAGAAATCCATCGTCCTCCTCAAAAACCAGGGCAGTTTGCTCCCTATTGCACAGAGCGTGAAGAAGATTGCTGTCATCGGGCAGAATGCGGTATTGAAGACCCAGTCCGGCGGTATGGGCGCCGGTGTCAAGGCCCTCTATGAAATCACTCCGCTCGAAGGTATACGCAAGCGTGCCGGCAATGACGTCGAGGTGTCTTATGCTCCGGGATACAAGAACTATCCGGGCCAGCGCTGGGGACCCGCCCCGTCTAAACCTAATCCTCTTGAGGCAGCCGCAATCGACGAGCCTGCCGATCCGTCTCTGGTCGAAGAAGCAGTTGCCCTTGCCAAGGAAGCTGACCTCGTGATTTTCTTCGGCGGAACAAACAAAAACATTGAGTCAGAAGGCAGAGACCGCAGCAACATAGACCTGCCTACCGGCCAGAACGAACTTGTCGCTGCCCTTTATGCAGCCAACCCTAAGCTCGTGACCGTCCTTATCTCCGGCGGCCCTACCGACCTGCGTCAGCTCGAACCGGTAAGCCCGGCAATTGTACAGGGCTGGTGGAACGGTACAGAAGGCGGAACCGCTCTCGCCGAGGTACTCTTCGGCGACATCGCCCCTTCCGGAAAACTTCCTTTCACCTTCCCTATGAAACTCGAGGACTCTCCTGCCTATGCCCTCGGAAACTTCCCTGGATCGAATGCCGGCGGAGACCTGTTCTCCCTGATGTACCGCCAGGATGTATTGAAGATGACCCCGGCCGAGCGCCAGGCCTTCCTCAATTCGCTTCCTAAGCCGGTATCCAAGTACACTGAAGGCTCCCTCGTAGGCTATCGCTGGTTCGACACCAAGAACGTGAAGCCGATGTACGCCTTCGGCCACGGTCTTTCCTATGTTGACTTCGAGTACGGCGCAATGAAGGCGTCCGCAAGGAAAGACGTTGTAAAAGTGAGCTTCAAGCTTACCAACAAGGGCAATATGACTGCCGACGAAATCGTACAGTTGTACGTTGCCCGTCCTGAAGCTACCGTCGAGTGGCCGGCAAAGGAACTCAAGGCCTTCGACCGCATCACCCTCGCCGCCGGTGAGACCAAGACCGTCACTCTCGAGATTCCGCTCAAGGATCTCCGTTACTGGAACGTGGACAAGAACGCCTGGGACCTGGAGCACGGCAAACTCGTCCTCCTTCTCGGTGCCGCCTCCGACGACATCCGCCAGCAGGCTGAGGTAAGGATATAATCACTATAAAAAGAATTCAATATGAATAGAATCTTATATTCCATCGCTGTATTGACAGCTGTGCTTACAGCCTGTTCCCAAGACAAGACCATAGTCAGAGTCGAAGGGGGCAAAGTCAAAGGCGTGGAAACCACGCTGGAAGGTGTGTATGTATATAAGGGCATCCCTTATGCCGCCGCTCCGGTCGGCGAGCTGCGCTGGAAGGCTCCCCAGCCTGTAACTCCGTGGAAAGGAGTAAAGCTCGCCGACACGTTCGGCGCTCCGAGCCTCCAGGAAAAACATCAGCCGGGCGGCTATACATCGGAATTCTTCTTTGAGGGAGATCCTGAATTCAGCGAGGACTGCCTGTATCTGAACGTCTGGACCAAGGCCCCGGGAGAAGAAGACCGCAAGCTCCCTGTCGCCCTGTGGATTCACGGCGGCGCCTATACATCCGGTTGGGGATGGGAGCCCGAGATGGACGGAAAGGCATGGGCATCGAAGGATGTCGTGCTGGTAACGTTCAACTACCGCCTGGGCGTGTTCGGCTTCCTTGCCCATCCTTTCCTGAGCGAGGAAAATGAGCATCACGTCTCCGGAAACTATGGCCTGCTGGACCAGATTGCCGCCTTGAAGTGGGTACATAATAATATTGCCGCTTTCGGAGGAGACCCGGACAATATCACTATTGTAGGACAGAGCGCCGGCGCCGGCAGCGTAAAGAACCTTGTCAGTTCGCCGATGACGGGCGACCTGATCAAAAAAGCCGTCATCCAGAGCGGCGGCGGCGTTACCGACCGCCCTATGCTCCAGGCTACGGGGCTGGAAAAGATTGCGGAAAACAACAAACGCATCTTTGACTGGGCAGGATATGATACTATCGAGAAGATGAGGAATGCTTCTGCAGAGGATATCTTCAACATAAACCGGAGATACCGGGAGGAGACAGGCAAATGGAATGGTATTCAGACCAGTCCAATTGTGGACGGCTGGGTATCACCCCAGAGTTTTGACGATGCCGCACGCGAAGGCAAGATCAAGGACATCCCTTATATGATAGGATTCACGTTGGATGATATGGGCGTGTTGACCAATGGAATCGATCTTTTCTGTGAACTTCGGAACAAAGCAGGCAAAGCGGTTTACGCCTATCAGTTCGCCCGTCCTCTTCCTGACGACGAGGCAGGTTCCCACGATATGAAGGGCGCCTTCCACTCATCTGAACTGTGGTACACCTTCAAGTCCCTTGACCGGAGCGACCGTCCGTTCACCCGTGCGGATTATGAACTGGCGGAGCATATGAGCAACTGCTGGACCAATTTCTTCAAAAGCGGTAATCCCGGCGAGGGTTGGAGAGCCTATACCGTCGACCATCCGGATTATATGATTTTCAAACTCAGCGAAGACGAGTCGTCGGACGCTTCTGCAATGGGTAAGCCTATCATCAAGGAACAGCCGGATTTTATGGCAATGATGGCTGCTGCTACCAAGAAATAATGATACGGACTACAAACTCTTATTTTTCAAACTGGGCCGGCTCCACTGAATGGAGCGGGCCAATTTGATAATCAGCCAATTCCGCGGATGCCATTATTATTCGGAACAATAATGGCATCCCAACGGGACGAATTCAGCAAAAAAGAAACGGAATCGCGGTCTCGTGCGCGGATGTTATTGTTACTTTGCCAACAATCAGCAGCCTATTGGCTGCAGCACTAACTAATTAATCTTTATATGACTCAAAACTTTTTCAGAAAAGCGTTCATCGCTGTCTGCCTCTCCTTGATGACCCTGGCACTTTCTGCCCAGAATCTCAAGGTCAGCGGTACGGTCGTGGACCAGAACGGCGACCCGATGATTGGCGCCGGTGTCTTTGAGAAGGGAACCACCAATGGTGTGGTAACCGATTTGAACGGAACTTTCCAGATCGTTGTTCCGGAAGGATCCATTCTTGTATTCTCCTCAGTCAGTTTCCTCACTCAGGAGGTTCCGGCTTCGGCACAGATGAAAGTGACGATGGAGGAAGACCGTGAAATGTTGGAAGAAGTGGTCGTCATCGGTTACGGAACGACCCGTGCCAAGAATTTCACCGGATCTGTGGATGTAATGAAGATGAGTGATTCTCCGGTGGCCGACCTTGGCCTGACCAACGCATCCGATATGATCCGAGGCCGCCTGTCCGGCGTTATCATGGGCGCCGAATCCGCAACCGTGGGTTCCAACTCCAGCATTATGGTCCGCGGCCGCAAATCTATCAACTCGACAAGTACGGCTCCTCTGCTCGTAGTGAACGGTGTAATATACACCGGCAACCTGGAGGATATCGATCCTAATTCCATCGAATCGATCAGTGCGCTCAAGGATGCCACTTCGCTGGCCGCCTATGGTTCAAAAGCTGCGAACGGCGTTCTTATGATCACCCTCAAGAAGGGGACTGAGGGTAAACCGGTCATCAATTTCTCCACATCCCACCAGTTCTCCGCGCCTTCTTACAGGCAGCGCTTCCTTTCTCCTGAGGACTACATCAAGTTCAGCAATGCGCGCCGTGGTATCGAAGATCTTACCAACACTTCCTGGATGTCTTTCCTTGAAAAGGCAAATTATGAAGCAGGCGAAACCACAGACTGGTATGATCTTGTCACAAGAACCGGCTACACACAGAACTACAACCTGAGTTTCTCCGGCCGCACGGAGAATTCCAATTACTATGTCGCCCTCGGCCATTCCGGCCAGAAGGGTATTATGGTAGGCAATGAATTCTCTCGCAACAACATATCGATGAACCTGAGCACGAAAGTGACCAAGGACATCGAGATCGGTGCCAACATGGCCTACACGAATACCGTGGACGACCACGTCTCAGCCTCATCCCGCGTGAACCAGTCTCCTTATATGGAACCGTACCTTCCGGACGGCAAGACGCTTCGCTATTATGTGGATGGTGTCAACTCATCTACAATCAACCCGCTCTGGAACAGCCAGGTAGGGTATGACAAGGATAACCGCAGGTTCAACCTGAATCTGGGAGGCTACCTTAGCATCAACATTCCTTGGGTGCAGGGTCTGAATTATCGCCTGAACGCTTCTTACACCAAGGTCAATTCGGACAACTACAGTTTCACTTACGAGAATTCGTCCCCTGTGCTTCTTTCCAATGACTGGGAAGGCTTGGGACAGACTTCTGAATACTACAACCTGTCCAATGCGGAAGGTTCTATCAGCCACTCGCTTTCCGAGAACTGGGTAATCGACAACATTCTCAGCTACACCCGCTCTTTCGGCAAGCACTATGTCAGCGCCTCTCTGGTTTATACCCGCGACAGCGCGGAATCCACCTACCAGTCCCAGACCGGCAAGGGATTCAACGCCGCAGGCAACACTCTTCTGGGTTGGTATGGACTGGGTAATGCCGACAACAAGAGCATTTCCAACCCTACCTATGTTCTGCATACCGATGTCGGCTATCTCGCCCGTATAATCTACTCATACAAGGACACCTACCACTTCAACGCCTCTTTCCGCCGTGACGGTTCTTCCGTATTCGGCAATGAGCGTAAGTGGGGTAATTTCCCTGCAATAGGTGCCGCATGGACCGTTTCCAATGAGAAATTCCTGAAAGACAACGTCCGCTGGCTGGATTTCCTCAAGCTCAAGCTGTCTTGGGGTAAGAACGGCGCGCAGACCATTTCTCCTTACGGAACACTTTCCACAATTGCCTTGGCAAAAGGCGGTGGCATCCCTAACTATGAAGGCGGAGTGATCCACTGGGGACAGCGTCTGTCCGAACTGGGCAACCCTACCCTCGGATGGCAGACCACCACATCGTGGAACGGCGGTTTCGAAGCTGATTTCCTCCGTGGACGCATCCATGTCGACGTCAACGCATATCTTTCCAAGACTACCGACCAGGTCTTCAACCGCAACATTCCGGTTATGACCGCTGGCATCACCACCCAGAAGGCAACAATGGGTAGAGTGGACAACAACGGTGTCGAAATCAACCTGAACACTGTCAACGTGAAGAAAGGCGACCTCAACTGGTCTTCCAACTGGATCTTCACCCTTAACCGCAACAAGATTGTCGATCTGTACGGTGACGGACAGGACGACCTTACCAAGGGACTCTTCATCGGATATCCTATCAACACCATCTACGGTTACCGTACCGAGGGCATTTTCCAGGAAGGCATCAATGCCGGCCGCCCTATATACTACACCATCGACGGAGAACAAACCGACAATCCATCTCCGGATGACAGGCAGATTCTGGGCTACAGAGACGAGAACTTCCGCCTGTCCTGGGGTAACACCATCCGCTGGGGTGACTTCCAGTTCTACATTATGATTCAGGGTATTTTCGGCGGTGGCGGATATGGCCTGGCCAACAACACCTTCGCCTACTCAACGTTTGACACCACCGCATCCTGCACGGTCATTGACATCCCGTTCTGGACGGCTCAGGAGCCAAATAACACTTATCCTGCACCGAACGTGAACGACAGCAGGTATGCCGTATACAATTCATTCGCGCACATCCGCCTCCAGGACCTCTCAGTTTCTTACAATCTGAACCGCTTCGTCAGCAAAATCGGAATCAAAGGCGCACGTGCCACACTCTCCGGCCGCAATCTGCTGTTCATAGCTCCAAAGTGGAAGATGAGCGACCCTCAGTCCCGTGATGCGTTCTCTATCGGCATTCCGAGAGCCATCACCCTCGGAATCAATGTAACCCTCTGATACACGAAACATAAATTGGAATAGAAATGAAAATTCAACAATATTTTCTGGGCCTGGCCGGCGCGCTTCTCTTGGGCGTCACTCTCAGCTCCTGTGAGTCAGATATGGATTTCCTTACGGAGAAGCCGAAGGCAGCGCTGACCATAGCCAACGCTTACAACACTTCTGACCAGGTGGTCAACACCCTCAGGACAGGCTACTTCGAATTCGAAGAGCTTTATTTCCCGAACAGCATGGGTATGGGCATCTCCTACAACATTTCAACCGGCACTGATATGACGGACAACAAGTTCTCCCTCGGAATGAGCTCACATATGAGCAATTTCAAGGCTGCCTGGTCCGCAGATTCCGGTCTTCCGAAGAGTTTTTGGGACAAATTTTACAAGATTATCTCCTATGCCAATCTTGCATTGAGCAAAATGGATGCAGTAAGCTGGCCGTCAGAAGCTGAAAAAGCGCGCGTGATTGCAGAGGCGAAGTTCCTTCGCGGCCTTGCATATCTGCGTCTTGGCGAACTGTTCGGAGGTGTCCCTCTGGTATTGGAGTATTCCGAGACCCCGAACTATGCCTATGTGCGTGCTTCCCGCATCGACACCTATTCTGCTGCCATTTCAGACCTGCAGGAAGCCTATGAAGGCTTGCCTTGGGACGTGAAAGCCCAGTACGGACGCGCAGGAAAGGGAGCGGCAGGCATGTTCCTTGCCGAGGCCTATCTGGCTTTCGGCGTCGAGGACGGAGACAACAAGCAGGCATTCCAGGATGCAGCCAAGGTCGCACGTGAAGTCATCAACCATCATCCGCTGATGAAAGACCGCTTCGGTGTCCGCCTGCCTGGCGCCAGCGGTTCCAACTACGGAATTCCGAACGAAGACCTGGACGGCAATGTCATTTCCGACCTGTTCGTGGCAGCGAACATCGTAAGCCCAGCCAACACGGAAGCAATCTGGGTAATGGTCGGAGCACCTGACTATGCAACCTTCGCCACCAATGGCGGAAGCATGTGGAGCACCAACGGCGGACGTCGCCAGTGCACCCTGGGATTCACACCGGCCCTCCAGGACTACAACTGGGCACCGGAGTATAAGGAAAGCTCTGCGGCTCCAGGCCCGTGGAAAGCCTTCTCCGCCAAGTACGGCGGAGCTATGAGTCCGGCTTCCCACGGTGGTACCGGCTGGGCACAGAGCACACCGACCTGGTATGCCTCCTACACGATGTGGGATGCAGAGCACAACAACAACTCCACCGGCGACCTGCGCTATATCGAGGATGTGACGGTCAAGACCGAATATATGTGCTGTGACGAGAATCACTCTCTCTACGAGCAGAAAGTAGGTTGGAACCATATCGATCATTCTACTCCGGAACTCTCCGGCACCTTCTTCCCTATCTGGTACAAGGAAACCCCGTTCGACGCCTGGGACTATGACCAGACCGAGCCGGCTGGCTGGTTTGGAAGGTTCGTATATTTCTACCGTTCCAAGTATGGCGCCCGCACTGCAGAGGTATATCTGCTCCTCGCTGAGGCTCTTTTACGCTCCGGAGACACTGCCGGTGCACTTGAGGCACTGAACACAGTCCGCGCCCGTTCGAATGCAAATCCGTTCGACAGCATCACCATCGATACCATTCTCGATGAGCGCGGCCGTGAACTTCTTTACGAAGAGTTCCGCTGGGCCACATTCCTTCGCATGAAGCCTTCCGAGTGGAAGCCTCGCATTTACAATTACGGTATGTACTCTGCCCGTGGCAACGCCGAGATCTATCCAGCTATCCGCCGCTGGGCTGAGGATTCCGGAGACATCCAGTTCGATCTGTTCCCTATTCCGCAAACGTATATTGACCTGAATACGGGCGCAGAGCTGACCCAGAACGAAGGATGGAAGTAATACTCATCTGATGTTTTAACGAAGAATCGGCCGTATCTGCACAGATACGGCCGATTTTGCATTTTTTTCGTGGAAGAAAGCTGATTTCTTGCTATTTTTGAGAAAAATACCGTATATGGCACCCTTTTTAACCCTGCTTCTCGCGCTTTCGGTTCTATCTCCTGCAGTCCTTCCTTTCGATACCGGAGGAGTCCGTCAGGTCCAGGTTCACCAGATCCCTGCGATTTCCCATGTGGAAGAAGATCTGAACGGTATGGTTTGGCTCCTGTCCGGAGATAACGGCTTTTATGGATATGACGGGGCCAATTACGTGCAGTACTTTCCTATGTCAGACCACCCGGAATCCTTGTCTTCCTACCACGTCAATTGCCTCTATTCCGATTCAGCCGGACGCCTCTGGGTCGGCACACAGAAAGGGATGGACCGTATGGAAGAAGACCGTATGGGTTTCAGGCATTATCACGTCTCAGGAATCAACAACTACATCCAGGGCATATTCGAGACATCAGAAGGCATTATCCTGGCTTGGACCACCAGCCATATGCTTGTTTATGACGAGGAATCGGACAACTTTGACATTCTGTTTCCATTGACCGTAGAGCAGAGGCTGCATCTGAATTATACTACGGATGATTACGGACGTTTTTGGATATCAACGAAAAACGGTGTCGCCGGACGGGATGCTTCATTTCATACAGTACGGCAAATCCCGGTTCCGGGAAATGTTGACCGTATGGCAAGCGACGGTCAACGGACAATGTATGTCGTTTCCGAAGGAAAACTGTCCTTATGGGATACGGAATCCGAAACGGCGGTTCCGTTTCCGTCGGAACTGGAGCCGCTGAGCTCACTTGCAATACGGGACATCGTCCGTGACGGGGACCGTATGGTGTTTTTGACCAACAAGGGTATATGGTGTTACACGATTCCGACGCGAACGCTTTCATCTTCTGGCGCACAGGATCTCCCATTCACCTTTTCGGTGGATGACAGCGACCTGGTTTCCCTGAAAAGCGACCGTTCCGGCCACCTGTGGGCTATTGACAAGGCAGGCTCATTCCATAAGGCTATGGCCAGGGAACCTGATCGCCTGTTTTCTCCACTGTTACGCTACGTTGGCAGGCACAGACTCATCACCAGTACTTTTAACAGGCGCTATCTGGTAATGCTTCTGGATGATGGCAAGGTCATCACCTATGATCTCGCCCAAAGGACGGTAAAATATGAGTGGTATCTGTATCAGAAAGCATCCCCGCTTCCAGTTCAGACAAATTGGAGATTACATTTCTACAGTTTATCATTCTTCGGCGATGACAGACTCGTCATTTCAGACTGGAGCGGAAGCCGCATCGTTTCCCTTTCAGATGGGCACAGGGTCCTTTCAATCAGCTGTGATCCCGACGAAAACGGCAACGTTCCCGTCCTGCAGAAGATTATTCGCGCTTCGGACGGGTCATTCTGGGGTGTAGGATTCAGCTCAGGATATTGGTACTCAGCAGGGGAGGCAAACGGCTCTATTCATTTTCAGAAAGCAGGGCAGGTGGAAGCCGGCGGGAACATTCATTCCACGGCCTTGACAGAACTTGCGGGAGGACAGATTGCTATGGCATTCTCCGATGCCGGTTTACTTCTTGTCAATCCTTCGGACCATACGGAGGAGCAGGTGACCTTCCCCGAGCACTATGATCAGAACTACATCTCCGTCATTCAGGAAGACCAGGACGGCAATCTATGGATAGGGACGACCGACTGGGGCCTGTTCAGGTTTTCTCTCAATGACCATCAGATGACCCGGATTCCAGAATTCAGGGATATGCGTATTTGGAACATCTGCGAATCGGCGGGAAACATCTACATCCTGGCAGAGTCGTCAGTTTACCGCTACAACAGGGCGTCCGACGACTTCTCAATGATATGGTCTGAGACCTCAGGCTCGACTGACCCTATGAACTTTTTTCCTTTCCCTGACGGCAGTCTCATAATGGATTGTCACGGATCGTTCGAGATTCTGCAAGCGGACAAAGCTGCAGCTCCGGTCCTGCAGGATGGGCCACTCAATCTGATTCTCTCTACGGGAGACCGGGTTATTTCTATGATGCGCCTGCAGCCGGGAATCCGCCAGTCTGCCAAAATCAAGATGCAGGGAATTCAAGAAAATCTGAACCTGTCGCTTTCACAGATGGGGGCCAATCCCGCTCAGGTTCTTTTCCGGTACCGGGTGAACGATGGCACTCCAGCCGAAGTCCGCACTATCGGTCATTCCATTCCGCTATATGGTCTCTGGTATGGCGTCAACAGTATCTGGATACAGGCCGGGAATCTGCAGTCCGATACCGATGGTCCGGAATATCTGCTCAAAATTGTGATACCGCGTCCATGGTATCATTGGGCCACACTTGCCCTGGCCTTGCTTGGACTGGCTGCCCTGCTCATTTTCTGGCACCAGCGCAACCAGCGTCTGAAGGAAGCGGAAGCCGCCCGACAGGAAAAGCGTATGCAGGAAGAAGTGAACCTGCACAACATAGACTTCTTCGCCAATATATCACACGAATTCCGCACTCCGCTGACGCTCATTGACGGTGCAGCGGACTCGCTGCCGGATACGCCATCCGAAGCGGCACATATGAAACAGGTCATTCGCCGTAATACGGACCGTATGCTAAAACTGGTGAGCCAGATGCTGGACTTCAACAAACTGGACCACGATATGCTCAGGCTGCGGGTAGCAATGAACGATGCCGGAGCCGTCGTCAGCAGGGTAGCGGAGCAGTTCCGCTTCGGAGCTTCCCAAAAGGACATCGACCTGCAGGTCAATCTGCCTGATTCTCCGGTACTTATGTGGTTGGATGTGGACAAAATGGAGAAGGTGCTTTACAACTTGCTGTCCAATGCTATGAAGTTCACTCCACCGGGAGGCGCAATCACCGTGACAGCCGTTGTGACAGACGCGCCTCAACTACCCCTGGAGGCCTCAGGGATGCCGTATCTCCAAGTTTCGGTGGATGATACCGGCATCGGTATTCCGGAAGACAAGCTGACATTCATTTTCGAACGTTTTGCCCAGATCGACGCTGCCAAGAAATCGGGAGGAACCGGCATAGGCTTGTACTATACGAAGTCCCTGGTGGAACTTCATCACGGACACATTGCCGCTTTCAATAGAAATGATCTCCCTGAAGGAAAAAGCGGCGCGTCTTTCCGTTTCGCCCTGCCGATGTGGGACGCAGCTTATACTGAGGAGGAAAAGGCCAGGGAAGAGGACACCTTCGTCTCGGTCGATGACAAACGCAGCCAGAGTGAGTATCTTGTCCGGGAAAGTCCGGATACAGGTGGCGACGACAGACTGAAGGTTCTTGTGATTGACGATGACTATGAGATGGTATATCTGCTGAAGTCCCTGCTCTCGCCTACCTACAGGGTCATCTGCCGCTTCGATGCAATGAGCGGATATCAAGTGATTGAACGGGAGCAACCGGATTTGGTGCTTAGCGACGTAATGATGGTGGACGTGGACGGACTGCAATTGTGCCGTATGGTGAAGGAAAACCTGTCGATATGTCACATACCAGTCATTCTCCTCACGGCCAAATCCACAATGGATGACCAGATCCAGGGCCTGCATGCCGGTGCCGACGCATATATACTCAAACCTTTCAACAAGGATTACCTGATGGCAATGATACAGACCCAGTTGGAGAACCGGCATAGGGTGAGGAAGATGTTCAATACGGTCACCACTCCGCATACCATAGACGAAGGAGCCCTGTCTCCTTTGGACAAGGAGTTGATGGACAAGGTGTTCGCCTTGATGGATGCCGCAATGCAGAAGGAAGAAAAATTCAATATGGACGATATCGCAGCCCAGCTGTCAATCAGCCGCACCAAGTTCTACGCAAAGATCAAGGCGCTTACAGGTCAGACACCGAACGACTATTTCAATGTCTACCGTCTGAACCGCGCGGCCGAACTGATACGCGAAGGGCAGTTGAAAATCTCGGCTATCGCCAGCATGGTGGGATTCAATTCGGCATCCCACTTCGCAACCCTGTTCAAGAAACAGTTTGGCGTGCTCCCAAGCCAGTATCTTGAAAGCGGACTTACTTCGGCAGATGAACTTACCTGACGACTTCGGTGAATTCAGGATCGCGACCGTTGAAAACAGACACGTAAATCACGCTCCTGGATACTCCGGCAGGGCCTGCGCTCTCCACGTCATAGCGGTAGTCGGTACCTGCTGAAGTCTTGCGGCTGCCTACTGCTATCGGGGTGCCAAGAGGGAACTGATAGGATGAGCAGGCAGCATCGAAGATGGCTGCCTCCTCTTCGCTGACAGGATGCGCTTCGCCATATTCCGGCAGCGTCTCCACACTGCCGTCAATGTAGTTTTGCTCTATAAGGAAACGGTTCACCTCATCCTTCACAGCGTAGAGCCGCGCATTGCGAACTCCATATCCTGGAAGTATCTCACAAGTCGGAAGGGCTTCGCGCAGGGCGTCGGAGCTTGTGTTTAGACCACCGCTTCCGTAGGTGCAGAAAGGTACAATCTTCTTTCCCTCAATCTTATAGGCCTCAAACAGGGAACTCACCGGCGTAGCGTATATGCCGCTCCACACAGGGAATCCGAGGAAAATGAGGTCATATTCGGAAAGGTCTGACTTCAACGGCTTGAGCGCCGGAATATGGCCCTCGGCCTTCTCTCTGGCGCAGCGCTCCACGGTTTCCATAAAGTTGCCGTTGTAAGGCTCCTCCACCTCAAGCAGTTCGATATCCGCACCAAGGCGATTGGCGATTTCCTCAGCCACCTGCTGTGTGGCTCCGCTTTGGGAGTAATAAAGTACGAGTACTTTCTTCTCGCTGCTGCAAGAAACTACGGCAGCAATTGCTGCGATGGCGGTGATGATTTTTTTCATTTTTTACGAGTGCTTGATTGTTCTACGAGTTCATAATCCAGAAGCCTCTGTTCCAGGTTGGCGCTCTTTACCTTGATGCGCACCTGGTCTCCGAGACGGAAAATTTTGCGGGTGCGGCGCCCCACCAGCCTGTAGCGTGCTTCGTCGAATTCGAAGAAGTCGCTCTTTATCTCGCGCAGGGACACCATTCCTTCAATCTTGGTCGGTTCTATCTCCACGTACATACCCCACTCGGTGATGCCGGACACAGTGCCCTCGAACTCCTGTCCGAGCTTGTCCTGCATGAATTCGACGAGTTTGTACTTCACTGAGGTGCGCTCGGCATCCGCTGCAACGAGTTCACGCTCTGACGCGTACTGGCACTCCTTCTCGTACTCCTCTTTCTTGCGGCTTTCAGCCCCGTCCAGATAGAGGGCAAGCAACCTGTGGACCATAAGGTCAGGATAGCGTCTGATAGGGGAAGTGAAATGGGTGTAGAACTGATATGCAAGGCCGTAGTGGCCGATATTGTCAGTGCTGTAGCAGGCCTTGGCCATAGCCCTGAGAGCCAGGTTTTCGAAGGCATTGAATTCAGGCTTGCCCTTGGCTGAATCCAGGAGCTTGCTCAGGGACTTCGCCGCAGCACGTCCGCTGGTCGCTTCGTTTTCGGAGAACTTGTATCCGAAGCCCTTTGCAAAAGTGCGCAGACTTTCCAGCTTGAGTTCGTTAGGCTCGCCGTGGACACGATAGACAAAGGTCTTTGCATTCTTCATCGCAACACCGTTCATCTTTCCTCCGGTCGCCACGAACTCGGCTACAGTCTTGTTGGCCAGGAGCATAAAGTCCTCAATGAGCCAGTTGGCTTCCTTAGAAATCTTCTGATAAACGTTTACCGGCTTACCTTGGGCATCCACCTCGACCTTCATCTCCGGACGGTCGAAATCTATTGCCCCGGATTTCCTGCGCTGGGCGCGCATTATCTGCGAGAGGGAGTTCAAGCGAAGTATAGCCTGTCCGAGTTCGTCAGTTTCCGGCACGGACTCGGCATCGATATATGCCTGGGCCTGCTCATAGCTAAGTCTGTGATTACTCCTGATGACGGCACGGCCTATCCAGCGCGACTTGATTTCCGCCTTGGGAGTCATCTCAAATACGGTGGAGAACACGAGCTTGTCCTCATCCGGGCGCAAGGAGCAGAGCTTGTTGCACAATTTCTCGGGCAACATCGGCACCGTGCGGTCCACAAGGTACACTGACGTACCTCGGTCGCGAGCTTCCTTGTCCACTATGCTGCCCGGGGTGACGTAATAAGAAACGTCGGCAATGTGCACGCCTATTTCATAATTGCCATTGGAAAGGCGCTCAATCGAAAGGGCGTCGTCGAAATCCTTGGCGTCCGCCGGGTCTATGGTGAAGGTGAAACGCTTGCGGAAGTCCTTCCTGCCCTTCATCTCCCTGCTTCCTATGGTATCCGATATCTTGTCCGCAGCTTCCTCGACCTCCCTGCTGAAGCGGTACGGCAGATTGAACTCGGCGAGTATGGCGTGCATCTCAGTGTCATTGGCACCAGGCTCGCCCAGCACGTCACTGATATGGCCGCGCGGGCATACATCCTTCCTTTCCCAACGGTCCACGAAGGCTGCAACCTTCATTCCCGACTTGGCTCCGAGTTTCTCGGCTTCTGCCGGGTCCACTTCTATGTCATAAGGCATCAACTTGCTCTGCATCAGGACCCAGGCCTGGCTTCCCACGCTGTGGTAAATGCCCACGAAAGGCTTGTTCGAGCGCTGGATTATCTCCACAACCTCGCCTTCGCAGCGTTTGCCTTTCTCCTTGTCCCCCTTTCTTGTAACCGACACGCGCACCGTATCCCCATTGAGGGCGTGGCGCGTCTTGGATGCCTTTACGAAGACATCCTCCCTCTCCGTCCCTTCTTCCGCTTCCGGGATGACGAAGATGAATCCTTCACGGGTCATCTGCACCCTACCCGTGACCTGCGGGAAGACCTTCTTCCCACGGGCTTTGCTTTTCTTTATTTTTCGTTTCATACAAGGGCAAAGTTACTTATTTCTTGGATAATATTGTTAACTTTGCGCGTTTTGTTAACATTATCATTCATAAAATGAGAAAATCTTTCATTTCCATCGCAGTAGGCGCTGCCCTGCTTCCGGCATTTAGCGCCAAAGCCCAGACCAACCTTCAGGTTTTATACGATTTCGGCGCTGACCGTCAGCATATTACAACCACCTTCGAAGGCTTTTACAACGACCCTTGGGGCAACACTTTCTTCTTCGTAGACCACGACTTCAATTCCCGCAACGGCAACGGCTATGTGGAAGCCCCGAGCGGAACCTATATGGAAATTGCAAGGTGCCTGAATTTCTGGCAGAATACTGTCCTTGCTCCTTTCAGTCTCCAGCTGGAATACAACGGAGGCGTTTACAAGGGCTATACGATCAACAATTCCTTCCTTGCGGGCGTGGATTGTTTCCTGCACAGCGCAGACTACCGCTACACGCTGAACATCAAAGCATTATATAAATACATTACCTACAGCGACCCTGCATTCCGCAGTCAGCTTCCGCTCCAGTTCACCCTTGTTTGGGGAGCAAAGGACCTCTTCGGGCTCAAGGGTCTCAGTTTCTCCGGCTTTGCTGATTTCTGGTGGGAGGATCACCTGCTATTCTATGACCGCTACGGCGAGATGCTGCCTGAAACGTCCCACATTGTCTTCATCTCCGAGCCTCAGCTCTGGTATAATGTGGGTGAACTTTTCGGATGCGGCAATCTCAACCTGGGCGGAGAGCTTGAACTTTCATACGATTTCGCCACCACCAAGGGATTCCGCTGCCGTCCTTGCGCCGGCATAAAGTGGGTGTTCTAGACCAGTTCCAGAATAATTCGGTCAGAGACAAAGAATCTGCTCTCCGGGATGCGTATTCTCCGGGGAGCATTTTTCATTTCCAGATCTCCGCAGGCTAGCAGGCGCTCCACCGCGTCAGCCTTGCACAGATCCGGATCCACGCCCTCTGAAGTGCGCAGCCCGAGCATTATCCTTTCTTCGCGCTCCTGCTCCGGGCTGAGGCTTTCCCATTCCCGCGTCCAGCCGTCAAGTTGGCTGGAATTCCAGGAGCGGCGGTTTCCCAGCAGGGAATGGGCTCCCGGACCAAGACCCACATACGGGAGACGGCGCCAATACGCAGAGTTGTGTCCGGCACGTCGGCCGGGCAGTGCCCAGTTCGAGATCTCATAGTGTTCATAACCGGCATACGCCAAACGGCGGCATATAAGCTCATACTGGGCAAGGCATTGTTGCTCAGGCATTTCCTTATACTCTCCGCGTGCGAGCATAGCAGAGAGGGAGCTGCCGTCCTCTATGCTCAGCTGGTAGGATGACAGGTGCTCAGGGCGCAGTTCAAGTATGGAATCCAGGGTGGCATCCAGAGTTGGGAGTTCTAGACCGAAGCCGCCGAATATCAGGTCCAGGCTTATATTGTCAAAGCCGGCTTCGCGCAGCAGGCGAAAGGCCTTGATTGCAGTTGCCGCATCGTGGCGACGGTTCATCAATTTCAGTATCCCGTCATCGAGCGACTGTACCCCCATACTGACCCGGTCCACACCCAGCCCGCGCAGTCCCCGCAAATAACCCGGTCCCCGGCTTACGATGTCTTCCGGATTGACTTCGACGGTGAACTCATCCCACGCGGGAGCATATTCCCTCAACTTGAGCAGTATGCGCTCCAAAACATCAAGAGGCAGCACCGAAGGGGTGCCGCCTCCTATGTATAGACTGTTGTATCCGAGTGTTTCGCGTATCTCGTCTGCTCGGGCGTCAATCTCCCGGCAGATGGAGTCCGCATAGCTCCCGAAAGCACTCACATCCCTTCCGCGACAGGCGATTTCCGAATAGAAATCGCAGTACACGCAGAAACTGCGGCAGAAGGGAACGTGGATGTAAATCATTACCTCAGAAGCAGTTCAGCCGAGCCGAGGCGGGACTGGAGAGTGTAGCACTCTACAGTGTAGATACCCTTGGTGAAGGAAGGGATATTGTTGACATAAATGCCAAGATCGACCTCCGCTCCCTGATAATCCACCTCGCGGGATGCACTCGCCCTGAGAGTCTGGCCTTCGAAATCGAAGTTGTCGGATCTGCCGTCAAGCAGCAGCTCTCCGTTCGGGTCGGTAACCCTTACATAGACGCGCACAGGACCGTGTGCCGCGAGCTCGTTCTCCACGAGGGTGAGATTCACGAGCAGACGCACCACCCTGCTGCTGCGGTCGGTAAGCTTGTCGGAAGCATTGTACGCCTCCAGACTGATGCCACGCGCCTTGAGCACTGCGCCCGCCGTAACCCTGCCGGTAAGGTCTTCCACCTGCTGGGTCAGCTCCTCGTTGAGACGCCTGCTCTCGGCTGCTTCCTTGCGGGCCGAGGCCGCCTCCTGGGTAAGCTTGTGGTTGAGGGTGTTCAGCGAGTCGATCTGCACTATGTATCCCTTCATTATGGAGCGGAGGGTACCGAGTTCCTTTTCGTACTGTCGGATTTTCGCACGGTTGGTGGCTTCGGTCTTCTTCACGCGCTCCACGAGCTGGGCAATTTCCTCCCTTGAAGAGTCGAGCTGGGCATTGATGACATCATATTCTGAAGAGAGCCCTTCGTAGTCGCTCTGCAGGGCCATTATCTGTTCGGTAAGATCCTGCTTCTCTTCGTTGAGTTCGCTGACAAGGGCGTTCTTAGAACGGAGAATGTAAACTAGCACGGCAGCAAGGGCGATTGCCACTGCGGCCATTGCAATCGTCGCGGCTTTGAGGCCGGAGTTGGATTTCTTTTCGAGTTCCTTTCTTTCAAGTCTCTCAAGTGGATCTTCTCTTTCCATAATAGATTAATTTTGTTATCAAATGCAAAAATAACAAATATTATGCTAACTTTGAAGCTGCAAAAATGTCAGTATATGAAATATCTTGTAAGATCAATCAAATACTTCCTATATCTGCTTATTATCCTGACCCTGGTGGTTGCGGCATTGATTGTGACCGGGCTAGTAGAAGCCGATTTAGAGACCATGTTCAAGAACGGCTATGACTCCTACTGGCAGATAGCCCTCGTGGCGGCAGCCCTGGCGGCTCTGTATCCGCGTATGGGTTACAGCACACGCACCGCACATATCTATGGCGAGCCGGCGGATGTGAAGTCAAGGCTTGACCAGGTGATGGACCTTCACGGTTACAGACTTGACAGAGATCTCGGAGAGGACGGTCTCTGCTACGTGCGCCGTTCCGGAATCAGCCGCGCTCTGAAGATGTGGGAAGACACCCTGACCTGCCGCATAACTGTCACGGGAGTGGAGATAGAAGGCCCGACCAAGGATTTGGTGCGCATTGTTTCAGGTCTTGAAGCTCAGATTGACTAGAATTCCATTTCTTTTCGTATCTTTGCAAGACGCCTTGGTGGTGGAATGGTAGACACGAGGGACTTAAAATCCCTTGGACAGCAATGTCCGTGTGAGTTCGAGTCTCATCCGAGGCACTTTTTCCCTCAGACATTAAGCGCCAGGAAGCGGATTTTTCCGCGGAAGTCGCGTATTGTACGCAGGCGCGCATCCGGGCCGGAAGCGCAGCTGTGAGTCTGCAGCAGGGCGAGAGTCTCCTCCCCGAGTTCCTCATTGATTTCAAGTATGGCAGAGCCTCCGGGCGCCAGCAGTCTGTCCATCCATACGGCGATGTGGTCATAGAAAAGCAGCGGATCATCATCAGGCACGAAGAGGGCGAGCCCGGGCTCGTACTCAAGCACGTTGCGGCGCATCTCCGAACGCTCGGATTCGCGCACGTAGGGCGGATTTGCAAGTATCAAATCGTAAGGTGCGAGCTCGGTCACTTCCGGCGGTATGGAGTCGGACAACACGTCCCCGAGCACGAAACGAGGCTCATTGCAAGGGATTAGCGTACAGTCCCCGGCGGAAAACTGCGAGCCTGCCAGTTCGAGCGCGGAGGGAGAAATATCCACGGCGCAGACGCGTGCATCCCGCATGCCGAGAGCAACGGACCAGGCTATGCATCCAGAACCGGTACACAAGTCAAGGACCCGGGGAGAACGCGGTCCGCAGTGAAGCCTATCCAAAGCAAGGCAGACGAGTTCCTCGGTCTCAGGACGGGGAATGAGCACATCCCGACTCACGGCGAAACGGCGGCCGCAGAAATCGGCAAAGCCCAGAACATACTGCACGGGCTCGGCGGCGGACAGGCGGTCCATATCCGAGAGCAGGCCGGGCAGCGCATCGGGAGCAATCTCATAGCCGGGTTCCACTATATGGGTATAACTCTTCACCCCAAGGCGTTCCTCGCAGAGTATAGCGAGAATACCCCTCGCCTCGGGCGAAGGGTAAATGGCAGACAGCCGCCGCATCGAATCATTTATGAAATCCGCGAGCAGCACTGCTATGAATTCTCAATGATCGTGGAAAGGAATTCCGTCATGTCCAGGCCGGCAGTGCGCACCATCTTAGGCACGAGCGAGGCGCTGGTCATCCCAGGTATAGTATTCACTTCCAGGAAATAGAGTCCGTCAGGCGCCATTATGTAGTCCATCCTGACCACGCCCTTGCAGCCCAGGAGGGAGTATATCCCGCAACTGGTCTTCTGCACCAGATCTCTGACATCGTCGTCCACTTCGGCAGGGCATATTTCGCTGCTGTGTCCATTGTACTTGGCATCGTAGTCGAAATATTCGTTGCTGGTGACGATTTCAATTATAGGCAGAGCCTTTACCTTGTTTCCGTCGAAATATACTGCGCAGGTGAGCTCCCTTCCGTGAACCCCCTGCTCGATGAGCACGCCCGGACCCTCGGAGAAGGCAAACTGCACTGCAGGGAGTAGTTCACCAGCCTCCTTCACCATGGTCACACCGAAGCTGGAACCTCCTCTGGTAGGCTTCACGAAAACAGGAAAGGTCAGGCTTCGGGCAGCCTTGGAGCAGATTGCATCGAGATCCATACCCTTCCTGACATAGCAGTCCGGGGAACAGAGAACCAGGCCGCTCTCGCGCACGTTCGACTTGCAGGCATACTTGTCGAAGGCCACAGCGCTTTCATAAGAGCCGCAGCAGCTGAAAGGGATGTCAAGCATCTCGAGATAGCCCTGGAGCTGACCGGTCTCGCCGGGGGCTCCGTGCTGGACTATGTAGGCAAAATCGAACTTGACCTTCTCTCCAAGCACGTTGACGGAGAAGTCATTCCTGTCCACCGACGGCCTTGCGCCCTCGGGGAAGGTTACACGCATAGAATTCTTCTTCTTGCACGCCACCAGAGACCATTTGCCGAAACGGGCATAAATCTCATAAATGTCGTACTCGTTGCCGTCGATTCGGGAAGCCACGAACTCCCCGCTTCTGCAGGACACCTCGCACTCTGACGAGTCGCTGCCATAGATCACTGCAATGGTTTGATACTTTCCCATATAGCACTGTCAATTGAAATAGTAATCTTCTTCTGTTTCCCCGCTCTGCCCACCTTCTGCAGGGGCTTCTTCGTTGTAGCCGCCCAAAGCCACGCCCTGGGTGGAGCAGTCGAAGTTGAAGTCTCCGGTGGAAGGGACGGTGAAACGGTCTTCCTCCATAGACCAGCCTATGGTCTTGTCCGCCAGACACTTCTTCATCCATATACCCCAGATCGGGAGGGCCATGTTGGAGCCGCTTCCCAAAGCCAGGGAGTTGAAGTGCACCTGCCTGTCTTCGCCTCCTACCCACACGCCTGCCGTGATGTTCGGGGTGTAGCCTATGAACCAGCCGTCGGAGTTGTCGTTGGTGGTTCCGGTCTTGC
>CAMEWE010000024.1:0-25786 GCA_945939695.1 uncultured Bacteroidales bacterium | reverse complement strand
CAAAAGAATTAACGCTCTCGATTATTTTTTTGTTTCTCGGTACTTGCTTGTACTTTCCTAACAGTCTTGTCAATGATCTTTCAAATTTGGCGCTAAAAAAACCAGCCTATCCGGCTGATGGCCAAACCCCGTTCGTTTTCGATTGGGATTGCAAAGGTAGCAACAATTTTTTAATCTGCAAAACTTTTTTTCAAAATTTTGAGAAAAAATTATTTGTAAGAACTTTTGCTTTGCCTCTCTTTCGATTGGGGTTGCAAAGGTAGAAACTAAAATTTAATCTACCAAATTTTTCTTCAAAATTTGTTGCTTTTCTATTTTTAAGAACTCTCAATCCGTCTCCGTTTCCGAAGGGGATGCAAAGGTAGTAATTATTTTTGACTCTGCAATAGCTTTTGCAAATTTTTTAAGAAATTTTTAAGAATTTTTAGAATATGCACCAAAAAAAAGTGACCGCGGGCCTTCCGGCTCACGGTCACTCCCGAATATGGATACTTAAGAGTTTACATCATTCCGCCAGCGGGCATTGCAGGGGCTGCAGCTGCCGGCTCAGGGATATCCACGATGCCGCACTCGGTGGTGAGGAACATACCTGCTACGGAAGCAGCGTTCTCAAGAGCCACGCGGGCCACCTTGGTAGGATCGATCACTCCAGCCTCGTACATATGCACGTACTCCCCGGTGCGGGCGTTGTAGCCGAAGTCATCGCTGCCTTCCTTGATCTTCTGGATGATAACGGATCCGTCCACTCCCGCATTTGCGGCAATCTGGCGAAGAGGCTCCTCGATGGCCTTTGCCACGATGTGGATACCGGTGGTCTCGTCTTCATTGTCACCCTTCAGGCCGCAGAGAGCGGAGGCTGCGCGTATGTATGCCACGCCACCGCCAGGGAGGTAACCTTCCTCCACTGCTGCGCGGGTAGCGTTCAGGGCATCCTCCACGCGGTCCTTCTTCTCCTTCATCTCAACTTCGGTGGTAGCGCCCACGTAAAGCACCGCTACGCCGCCGCTGAGCTTGCCAAGACGCTCCTTGAGCTTCTCCTTATCGTAATCTGAGGTAGAAACCTCAATCTGCTTGCGTATGGAGTCAACCCTCTCCTGGATGGCATCCTTTGCACCTGCACCGCCCACGATGGTGGTGTTGTCCTTGGTGATGGTGACTTTTTCGCACCTGCCGAGCATGTCCATGGTGGTGTTCTCAAGGGTGAATCCCCTCTCCTCTGACACTACGATGGCACCGGTGAGGGTGGCTATGTCCTGAAGCATCTCCTTGCGGCGGTCGCCGAAACCAGGAGCCTTCACTGCAGCAATCTTGAGAGCACCGCGGAGCTTATTCACTACGAGAGTGGTAAGCGCCTCACCATCAACGTCTTCAGCAATGATCAGGAGCTCCTTGCCCTCCCTGGCGATAGGCTCGAGTATAGGGAGAAGGTCCTTCATTGAGGAGATTTTCTTGTCGCAGATGAGGATATAAGGGTTGCTGAGGTCTGCTTCCATCTTGTCGCTGTCGGTCATGAAGTAAGCGGAGATGTAGCCGCGGTCGAACTGCATACCCTCGACCACCTTGACCTCGGTCTCGGTGCCCTTGGCTTCTTCAACGGTAATTACGCCGTCCCTGCCCACCTTGGCCATAGCGTCAGCGATGAGCTTACCTATATAATTGTCGTTGTTGGCTGATACGGTGCCGACCTGCTCCACCTTGGAGTAATCGGTGCCCACTTCCTGGCTCTGCTCCTTGAGCTTCGCCACGGTAGCCGCAACTGCCTTGTCGATACCGCGCTTGAGGTCCATAGGGTTGGCTCCTGCGGTCACGTTCTTGATGCCGACGTTGATGATTGCCTGTGCAAGCACGGTAGCGGTGGTGGTACCGTCACCAGCCTGCTCGTTGGTCTTGGAAGCGACTTCCTTCACCATCTGGGCACCCATGTTCTCGAAACGGTCCTCGAGCTCCACTTCCTTGGCCACGGTAACGCCGTCCTTGGTCACCTGGGGAGCACCGAACTTCTTATCGATCACCACGTTGCGTCCTTTAGGACCAAGTGTGACCTTTACTGCGTTTGCAAGCTGGTCAGCTCCAAGCTTCATCTTGGAACGTACATCAACATCGAATTTTATTTCCTTTGCCATAATTGTTTCCTCCTATAAGATTAAAGTACAGCCAGAATATCAGACTGCTTCACGATAAGATACTTCTTGTCCTCGAAGTTCACCTCGGTTCCGGCGTATTTTCCGTAAATGACCTGGTCACCGACCTTCACCTCCATCGGTTCGTCCTTCTTGCCCGGGCCTGCCGCAACTACGGTTCCCTGCTGTGGTTTCTCTTTTGCCGTGTCGGGGATATAGATGCCCGCCGCTGTCTTGGTCTCGGCCTCCTTAGGCTCGATCAGTACTCTGTCTGCTAATGGTTTGATCATAATGTTATCGTTTTTTAATTGTTATCCTTTATCCCGGGCAACGCCCGGACAGCCACAATAACATCAATGTCCGTGCCAGTGACAAATTGTCAGGTCATTTTACAAAACGGCAGAACTGCCAGAGCACCACACCGGCGCTCACAGAGACGTTCAGGGAATGTTTGGAGCCAAACTGCGGTATCTCAAGCGCGAAGTCGGACGCATCCACGACATCCTGGCGCACCCCGTCGACCTCATTGCCCAGCACAAGCGCGTAGCGCACGCCCTCCTGCGGCACGAAGTCCTGGAGCTGCACGGCATTGCAGGTCTGTTCCACGCTCACTACCGTGTAACCCTCCCCTCGCAGCCGTTCCACCAGTTCCAGGGTGTCGCCCACGTGCTCCCAGGGCATACTCTGTTCGGAGCCGAGCGCCGATTTGTGGATTTCGGCGGACGGAGGCACGGCACTGATGCCGCAAAGGTACAACTTGTCCACCTTGAAGGCGTCGCCGCTGCGGAAAATGCTCCCCACGTTGTGCGCGCTCCGTATATTGTCCAGCACCAGCACCAACCCGGACGGAGGCAGCGAAGCGTATTCGTCCGGCCTCACCCGGCCGAGCTCAATATTTAATAGTTTCCTGTCTTTCACGTTGGCAAAGGTAAGGATTATTTTACTATCTTTGTATCCATTATTCTACACATATGAAACAGGACATTCAAATCGCGGACCTGATCAAGAAAGAGAGGGACCGCCAGGAAACCGGACTCGAGCTTATCGCTTCCGAGAATTATGTTACCGATGAAGTTTTGAGAGCAATGGGCTCCATCTGCACGAACAAGTATGCCGAGGGTTACCCGGGCAAGCGCTATTACGGCGGATGCGAGGTCGTGGACCAGATCGAGCAGCTTGCAATCGACAGGCTGAAGGCAATATACGACGCGGAGTGGGCCAATGTGCAGCCGCATTCCGGTGCCCAGGCCAATATGGCGGTTATTATGTCCATACTCAAACCGGGTGACTGCTTTATGGGACTGGACCTCAGCCAGGGCGGACACCTCACCCACGGCTCACCGGTCAACGCATCCGGCATACTTTACAAGGCGGTGGCGTACGGTCTCAATCAGGAGACGGGCTACATTGACTACGACGCCATGGAGCAGAAGGCGCGTGAGTGCAGGCCGAAACTCATTATCGGCGGAGCGTCAGCGTATTCCCGCGAGTGGGACTACGAGCGTATGCGCAAGATTGCAGACGAGGTCGGAGCCATACTCTGGATCGATATGGCGCACACTGCAGGTCTCATCGCAGCAGGTCTCTTGAAGAACCCTGTCAAGTATGCCCATATCGTCACCTCCACAACCCACAAGACACTGCGCGGTCCAAGGGGCGGCATCATCCTGATAGGCAAGGACTTCGACGACCCTCAGGGCCGTACCACGCCCAAGGGTGTCGTGAAGAAGATGAGCCAGGTGCTCGATTCGTCAGTTTTCCCGGGAACCCAGGGAGGTCCGCTGGAGCACGTGATTGCAGCCAAGGCCGTAGCGTTCTTCGAGGCAATGCAGCCTGAGTTCGTGGATTATCAGAAGCAGGTGATCTCCAACGCCAAGGCGATGTGCGATGAATTCATCAAGCGCGGATACAAGATAGTCAGCGGCGGCACGGACAATCACCTGATGCTCGTAGACCTGAGAGGCAAGTACGAGCAGGTAAACGGGCGTGTGGCCGAGACCCAGTTGGAAAAGGCCGGCATCACCGTGAACAAGAATATGGTTCCGTTCGACACCCGCAGCGCATTCCAGACCTCCGGTATCAGGGTAGGCACCCCGGCAATCACCTCACGCGGCTTCTGCGAGAAGGATATGCTGAGCATAGTGGAGCTTATCGACGAAGTGCTCGCCTCCTGCGACAAGCATATAGAAGCCCTCAGCCTCAAGAAGGCAGATGTACCTACGGCAGAACAGCTGAAGAGCCTGGAGGAGCACAGCGAAGTTCTCGAGTCAGTACGCAAGAAGGTCAACCAAATGACCGCCGGCGTTCCTCTGAACAGGTATTAACATTCTTTCATACAATAAGAAAGGCCGCCCATCAATGAGCGGCCTTTCTTATGCACTTGCGTCAGCCTTAGAGCGTACGCTTGATTTCGATGATCTGGAATGCCTCGATGATATCTCCATCCTTGATATCGTTGTATCCTGCAATGGACATACCGCACTCCTTTCCTGCGCTGACCTCCTTGACGCTGTCCTTGCCGATCTGCAGGGAGCCAAGCTCGCCGGCATAAACCACGATACCGTCGCGTATGAGGCGCACCTTGGATTTCTGCACCATCTTGCCGTCGCGTATGAGACAGCCTGCGATGGTGCCGACCTTGCTGATGCGGAAGGTCTGCTTAACCTCGGCAGTAGCGATAACCTCTTCCTTCTTCTCAGGCTCGAGCATACCCTCGATACCATCCTTGACTTCGTTGATACAGTCGTAGATGACTGAGTAAAGTCGGATTTCAATGCCCTCACGGTCAGCTGCCTTGCGTGCCTCAACCGTAGGACGCACCTGGAAGCCTATGATCACGGCATCCGATGCCTCCGCGAGGAGCACGTCAGACTCGGATATTCCGCCCACAGCCTTGTGGATCACGTTCACCTTCACCTCCTCGGTGGAGAGTTTGATGAGTGAGTCGGACAGGGCCTCGACTGAACCGTCCACGTCGCCCTTGACGATGACGTTGAGTTCCTTGAAGTTGCCTATGGCGATGCGGCGTCCGATTTCCTCGAGGGTCATATGCTTCTGGGTCTTGATGCCCTGGATGCGCAGGAGCTGCTCGCGCTTGTTGGCTATGCTCTTTGCCTCCTTCTCGTCTGCAAGCACATTGAACTTTTCACCTGCTGCCGGGGCACCGTTGAGACCAAGCACGGATACAGGGGTGGAAGGACCGGCCTCACTCACCTTCTGTCCACGCTCGTTGAACATTGACTTCACCCTGCCGTAGTAGCTTCCGCAGAGCATCACGTCTCCGGTGCGGAGCGTACCTTCCTGCACGAGCACCGTAGCCAGGTAGCCGCGGCCCTTGTCCAGGGATGATTCGATCACGGCACCTATCGCCGGCTTGTTCGGGTTGGCCTTAAGTTCGAGTATATCGGTCTCGAGGAGAACCTTGTCAAGAAGCTTCTCCACGTTCAAACCCTTCTTCGCCGAGATTTCCTGGCACTGGTATTTGCCGCCCCAGTCCTCCACGAGTATGTTCATCTCGGAGAGCTGTCGGCGTATGGTGTCAGGATTGGCACCCGGTTTGTCGATTTTGTTGATTGCAAACACCATTGGCACATTGGCAGCCTGGGCGTGGTTGATGGCCTCTATGGTCTGAGGCATCACGGCATCGTCGGCGGCAATGATGATTATGGCGAGGTCTGTGAGCTGAGCACCGCGGGCACGCATTGCGGTGAATGCTTCGTGACCCGGGGTATCAAGGAAGGTAATGCGCCTTCCGTCAGGGAGTTTCACGTTGTATGCACCTATGTGCTGCGTGATGCCTCCGGCCTCACCTGCGATGACATTGGACTTGCGTATGTAGTCGAGCAGCGAGGTCTTGCCGTGGTCAACGTGGCCCATGACGGTGATGATAGGAGGTCTCGGCTGGAGGTCTTCCGGCTTGTCCACCTGCTCGCTGCTGTTGATCTGCTCAGTGATGTCGGCGGTCACGAACTCCACATTGTATCCGAACTCCTCCGCTACGAGCACGAGGGTTTCTGCATCGAGACGCTGATTGATGGATACCATCAGACCGAGGCTCATACAGGCTCCGATGACCTTCACCACAGGGGTGTTGTTCATCAGGGTTGCGAGGTCATTTACCGTAACGAACTCGGTGACCTTCAAGGTCTTCTGCTCCGCAGCTGCTACTGCGAGCTCCTCCTGGGTCCTCTGGGCTGAAGCCTCGCGCTTTTCCTTGCGGTACTTCGCGCCGAAATTGTTCTTCTTGCCCTCGTTCATCTTGGCATAAGTCTCCTTGACCTGCTTCTGGATTTCCTTCTGCATTTCCTCCTGCTCCTGCTCGGTCAGCACCGGCTTGAAGCGGTCGCGGTCGCGCTTACGGTTCTTTCCGGCATTAGGGTCCTTGGCCTGAGGCTGTCCCGGTCTTCCCTGCTTCTGGTCAGGACGCGCTCCGCCCTGTTTCTGGTCCTGGCGCTTGTCCTTCTTCGCAGATTTCTCCACGTGAGCCCCCGCCTTTGCGACGTCCACCTTCTGGGTGCCCTTGCTGACGCGGTCGCGCTTTTTGGACGGCTTGCGGTCGAACTGGCTGAGGTCTATCTTGCCCACCACCTTGAGTTGTCCCACCTGATTCTCCACAGGCTCGATCTTCACCTCTGCCTTCTGAGGGGCCTCCTCCACAGGCTCAGGTTCCACTTCCGGCTCCGGAAGAGCTTCTTCTACGATTTCCGGCTCGGAGCTTTCTTCTGGCTGCGGCTCGGCTTCCTTTTCGGGAACAGTGTCCTCCACAGGCTGCGGCTCCGGCACGGATACGGGCTCCTCTTCCGCCTTCACGGCTTCAGGGCTTAGCTGCTCCTCTTCTACAGGCCTGGTCTCCACAATAGGCTCAGGCTCCTGGACAGGGGCGGCAATTGGGGTGGCGACTGGGGCAGGGCCGGAAAGAGTGTTGCTCTTGATGATGGTTTCCTGCTCCGGCTCTTCGTCAAGCTCCTCTTCCTTAGGCTGCCTGCGGCCTTTCTCAATGATTTCCGTAATCTTGATGTCGACCTTGTCTGCGGCCTGCTTGAGCTCCAAATCCTTGCCAAACTGCTTGGTGATGGCAGGGAGGAACTCCTCGCTTATCTTTGAATTGGGGTTCGCCTCGACCTCAACTCCCTGGCCGTTGAGAAACTTGACCAGGTCGTCGAGCCCGATATTGAATTGTCTTAGAATCTTATTTAGTCTTATATCTGCCATTCCTTAAAATCACGCTTTAGTCTTCGAATTCTGCTTTCAATATGTTAAAGATATCCGCCACGGTCTCATCCTCGAGGTCGGCACGCTTGGCGATGTCGGCCTGGGATTTCTCGAGCACTGCCTTTGCAGTGTCGCAACCGATGGATTCGAGGCGATCGATGATCCACTGATCGATAACATCTGAGAACTCGCTGAGCAAAACGTCGTCTTCTTCGGAATCCTCTCCCTTAGGAAGTTCGCGGTATACCTCGATTTCGCGGCCGATGAGCTTGCTTGCGAGGTCCACGTTCACACCCTTGCGACCTATACCCTTGTTGACCTGGTCAGGCTGCATAAATACCTTTACCTTCTCCTCAGGGTTGTCGGACATATCGATAGAAGATACGATAGCCGGGTTCATCGCCCTCTGGATGAGGAGCTTAGGATTCTGTGACCACTGGATTACGTCGATGTTCTCATTCCTGAGCTCACGGACGATACCCATGATTCGGCCGCCCTTCACGCCTATGCAGGCTCCGATAGGATCGATACGGTCGTCGTAAGACTCCACTGCCACCTTGGCGCGCTCGCCAGGCACCCTGACCACCTTCTTGACGGTAATCAGACCGTCGGCGATTTCCGGAACCTCCTGCTCGAAGAGCTTCTCGAGGAACTCGTCAGAGGTACGGCTGAGGATGATGTAAGGGGTAGTGTTGTTGCGCATCTCGACGCTCTTGATGATGGCGCGCACTGAGTCGCTCTTGTTCAGGCGCTCGCCCGGAATCTGCTCGCTCTTCGGGATATGGAGCTCGTTGCCGTCCTCATCGAGGATGAGGGCTTCCTTGGACCAGGACTGGTACACCTCGCCGTAGAAGAGTTCTCCCACTTTCTCAGAGTACTTCTTGAAGACATTTGCCTTCTCTATGTCCATAATGCGGCCCTGGAGGTTCTGGCGTATGTTGAGTATTCCACGTCTGCCGAAAGCGGCGAGAGGGAGGCTCTTGGAATACTGGTCCCCGATCTCATAATCGGAAGCGTCGCCGCCATCCTCCTCTATGCCGGCGAGGGTGATCTGGGAATGTGGATTCTCCACCTCTTCAACCACGTCGAAGTTCTGGTATATCTCACAGGTTCCCTTGTCAACGTTGACAATCACGTCGAAGTTGTCCGACGAGCCGTAAGTCTTGGCGATCTGGGTGAGGAACACGTCCTTGAGCACCTGCATCATCACCGGACGGTCAATGTTCTTCTCTTCCTTGAAGTCCTTGAACGCGTCAATCAGAGTAATTACTTTCTCCTTTTCCATTATCTATTCATTTATTGTTTTCAACATTTCATCGGCTTCCGCCGCATCAATACCAGCAGAGCCCACCGTGAGGGCATAATCCTCGATATTCCTGTCGAAAGCGGCAAGCACTGCCCTGTGGACATACTCGCAGTCTCCCAGATCCACATTCCCGTCCTTGCGGTCGATTACCACCTCGAAGACATTGTCGTCATCGTTGAGCATAAGTTCCACGAGCTCACAGCCCCTTTCAGTGGCTGCCAGCGTGACAACTTCCTTGAATTTTACCAAATCCATATCTGCAATGTTCATTAAAAAAGGAAGACCGCCCGGCCTTCCATCTCTTTCACGACTGCAAATATAGCAATAAATTACAAATAATCAAAAGATTGCTAACGCAAATAGTCAATTGAAGCAGGACCTTCGTTGAAAAGCAGGTCCATGACGGAGAGTCCGGGAATGAAACCGTGGCGCGGTGCGAACACCTGATAGTACTCGCGGCTGAGGCCCAGATCGGAGAGTATGGTGTTGGGACGTTTGGGGTGGATTTCCTCGCAGAGGGGGTCGAATTCCTCCGTAGGCACGAGTTCAGTGGCGAGTCCTATTTTCCGCTTGAAGAAATCGATGATGGAAAGGTCCAGTTCCCAGAGTGTGCGTGGCTGCGACTCGAGTATGGAGGCGAGTTCGTCACGGTAGTATTCATAGTAAGCGGAGGAGTAGTATGCCGAGTCTATGCAGCGCAGGGTCTTGCGCACCCACGGGGTGCTGTAGTCCACCTCTATTTCCCTTATCGGGATGTTGAAACTGCCGCCGCGATGCTTCACGGGAAAGTTCAGGGACTGGGCGCCGTTCTCCGCATAAAAGCGGCAGCGGTTGCGATAGGACTGCTTCTGGTAGTTCTCGCAAGCCTCCACATAAACCGAAGAATACCTTGCCAGGATGGCAAAGTATTCTATCGGAGGGAAATATGCTATCTTGAGAGTCACTACTCTATCATTCCCTTGGAGTTGGAGTCATTTGCCCTGACTATACCACGCTTGGAGTTGCGGATGAACTCGAGTATGGTGTCCCTTTCGACTGACTGAGGGAAACCGGCCTCCACCTTGGCGCAGCCGTCGGAGATGTTGTAACCCTGGAAGTAGATGGTGTCGTAGATATCCTTGATATTGCGGATGACATCAGACTCGAAGCCGCGCCTGCGCAGACCGACGATGTTGATGCCGGCATAAGAGATAGGGGTGCGGCCGCAGATGGAGTAAGGCGGGATATCCTTGTTGACTGCGGAGCAGCCGCCCACCATTGCGTGGGTACCGATGTGGGAGAACTGATGCACGGCGGTATTGCCTCCGATGATCGCCCAGTCGTCCACGTCAGTCTCACCGGCAATGCCCACATAGCTCACAAGGATGCAGTGGTTGCCGACGCGGCAGTCGTGTGCAACGTGCACGTAGGACATAATGAGGGTATTGTCGCCTACCCTGGTGACTCCCTTGCCGCTCGCCTTGGTGCCCCTGTTGATGGTGGCGCACTCGCGTATGGTTACATTGTTGCCGATTTCTACATATGTGACCTCACCGTCGAACTTGAGGTCCTGAGGCTCCGCGCCTACTACAGCTCCCGGGAATACGGAACAGCCGTTACCCATCTTCACATAAGGAAGGATGGTGGCGTGAGGGTAAATCTTGCAGTTATCGCCGATCTCGACATTGTCGTCGATGTAGGCGTAAGGCCCTACTTCCACGTTCTCTCCGAGCTTTGCTCCCGGATGAACGGTTGCCAGAGGATGGATAGTTATTGCCATATCATTTAAGTTTTGAAATGGCCGCAGCAGCTGCGGCGCTGTTAATTTTATGTCCTGGCTTATAGGCGCTTATGCGCGCCTTGGGATAGCCTCCCATAAGTCTCATGTCCCCTATGAGGTCGAGCATCTTGTGCCTTCCGCATTCGTTCGGGAAATGAAGCTTTATATTGCTCAGGTAGCCCTGCTCAGTCACTGAAAGCAAAGGCTGTCCGAAAAGTTTGCACATATTGCGTATCTGCTCCTCGCTGACCGGGTGCTCCACGATGACGATTGCGTTATCCACATCTCCACCCTTTACGAGGCCCATAGACGCAAGGTATTCGAGTTCGTGGAAGAAGCAGAAAGTGCGGCAGGGAGCAATCTGGGCGATATAGTCGCTGTTCTCGCTCCAGCTGGCCGTCTGCACTCCGAGCACCCTGGAGTTGAAATCCACGGTAAGTTCAAGGGAAAAACTGTCAGCAGGAGTAATCTTAATCCAGGAACCGGTCTGCTCATTTCTGATCTCCACTTCCTCACTGAGTTCCAGATACTTCCTTTCTGCATCCTGAACCTTGAGTCCGTCCGGAGCGATGGCCCGCACATAGCATTCCGCGCTTCCGTCGAGGATAGGGACCTCTTCATTGTCTATTTTCACGAGCACGTTGTCAACGCCCAGACCTGTCATTGCGGACATAAGATGTTCTATGGTCACCACTGAGGCATCTCCGAGCGATATGGTCGTGCTCCTGTCGGTTCTTGATACGTTTGTGGCCAGGGCCGGAATCTCCACTCCGAGATCCGTGCGAAGAAAACGGATGCCAAAATTCTCCGGAGCCGGAACGAGACAGATGTGCGCGTACCTCCCGGTATGCAGGCCTCTGCCTTCGAATTTATACTCTTGATTTAAGGTTTGTTGGTTCATCTACTAATGTTTGGGCTGCAAAGATAGGAAAAAAATATTATTCCGTTCCGGATTGCTTGAATTTTGCATAGGCTCTGAGGAAAACCTTCTGGTCGATTGCCGGAATTCCGAACAGTACCTGTCCAGGTTTGCGTATGTTTCCAATCACCGCCGACTTGGCGCATACTGTCGTCCTGTCAGCTATGTTGATGTGTCCCACTATTCCCGCCTGGCCTCCGAAGAGACAGTTCTTGCCGATTTTCGCCGATCCCGCAACGCCGGTGAGGGCTGCCATGGCGGTGTTCTCGCCGACCTCGACATTGTGGGCGATCTGGCAGAGATTGTCTATTCTAGCACCCTTGCGAATAATGGTAGACTCCATCGGCGCCTTGTCCACGGTGGTATTGGAACCTATCTCCACGTCATCCTCTATAATGACATTGCCCAGATGCTCGATTTTCCTCCAGCTGCCGTCCGGCTGAGGCGCATTGCCGAAGCCGTCATCCCCGATGATGCAGCCGGCGTGGAGTATCACCCTGTCACCTATGACCGTTCCCGGGAAAATGTGAACTCCCGGATAAATGATGCAGTAGGAGCCTATTTTGCAGTTGGCGCCTATGGTGACATTGTCGGATATGCGGGTGCAATCACCTATCTTCGTATCGGCGCCTATGGTCACGAAATCACCCACGTTCACCTTCTTCCCAAGTTTGGCACTCCAGGCAATGCGGCAACGGCCACGGTGTCTGCGGTACTTTTTCTTCAGCTCGGAAACATATTTGAGCAGGTCAGCAAGGGCTGAATAGGCATTCTCCACCCTTACCAGAGTGGGAGTAACGGGAGCGCTCGGCTTGAAATCAGCATTCACCAGCAGGACCGAAGCCTTGCTGGTGTAGACATACTGTTCATATTTCGGGTTAGCGAAGAAGCAGAGCTGGCCCGGCTTCCCGTGTTCAATCTTTGCGAATGATGTTACTTTTTCCTGAGGGTTTCCTTCAACCGTGCCGTGAAGTACGTCCGCCAGCTGTTGTGCAGTCAATTCCATTTTTATGTTCTTCTGTTCCTAAAATCTCCATCCGAAAGTCAGCACAGCGCAGGTCTGATTGCGGGAATTGCGGATCTCCGGTGAAGGGACATCCACGCGCACTCCGTCAGAATCATAGTTCGGATAGTCGTAATATGGATAATATATGCTGTCTTGATATTTAGTGAACTTGAGGGCGAGATCCAGGAAGAAAGAACCCGCAGACGAATATCCCAGACCGAAGGATGCAGAGTGCATGCCGTCATCCACGTACTTGGAGCCAACCAGCTGCAGTATCCCTGAATTGTAGAGGTCATAATCTGCAAGGAAGTCGTCTGCATATACGGTTTCCGTGAGATTGTTCACCCAGTACTTCTCAGGAGAGCTGAGGTATTCGTAACCGGCACGTACTGAAACGCCCGGGAGGAGTCTGAGCTCCATTCCTATGCGCAGGTTATTGGACACGCCTGCGAAATAGCGGTTGGTCTCATTGAGATCCTTGAAGCTGTCAACTGCCATAAAGTCCCTGTTGATTTCGGAGAAGCGCATCACGCTGTAGTCCATAAGCTCGTAGTCGACGCTCACGAAGCCGAGGTCTCCCACTGTCAAAGCCATACCCATACCGAGGGAATACGGGGATACCAGGGAGTAGGAATACTTGCCTGTAGGCGAGGTGGCGGAGAGGTTGAAGTAGCTGTCCGTGAAGCTTGTGCTTGCGGCATACTGCCAGCTCTCGGTAACGGTGTACAGGGTAGGGGTCTGGAACGTCAGACCGAAACGCAGGAAGTCGAACGGCCTTGCAATGACGCCGAACTTTCCGTACACGCCCTCCACGTCAGAGACGTATTTGTAAGTAAAATTGGAACTGGTGAAGTAGGTGTCGTAGTCATACCCGTCCGGCTTGGTGAAGGTCAGCAGGAACTGGTCCGGATCTACGGCAGACTCATAGAAGGACTCGGTACAGTCATACCTTGCGTTCGGCATACCGAGATTGAAGCCGAAGTACCAGGTATCGGAGAAGTTCGCGCCGAAATTAATCACGAAATCCTTTTTGCTGCCGTTCTTCTGCACTGCCGAATTCTGGGCCAGCCTACCCGGAACAAAGTGTACCCCGTCCCCGCGGAGAGCCTCAGAGATGGCAACGTACTTGCCGTCCTCACCGTATGAGCCGAACATTCCGCCCTGATATGCGGTCAGGATGTCCCAAGGGATGTTGCTGCTCTCGAACGAATTGTAATTGTCCAGAACACTCTCGTTACGCCCTTCTGCGGCAGCCGCAAATTCAGCCATCTTGGAGGTCTGGCTATTGGTGCCGTAGATATTGAAGTAATTGAGGTACTGATTGGTGTAATTCGAAGTCACGGCCACGACGAAGGACTTGAGTCCCCTGGAGCGGCCGGTGTCGAAGTTGGCGGACACGCCCCAGTTCGGCATAACTGCCTTGCGCATATAAGAGGTGGTGCCGTTGAACTGGTTGCCGGCAGAATATTGCGATGCCACGGATGAAATCATCAAACCCGGGGTGATGGTGAGCTGGCCGTACGAAGCCACTGCGGAACCGGCAGGATTGATGCCGATGGTACCCAGATCCCCTCCGAGGGCTGTCACTGCATTGCTGAGAGCCATGGAACGGGCTGTGCCGAAATATACGTTTCGCGACAGATTGATGGCGTCATACATATTCTGGGCAGAGGCTGCCGCCGGAATGGCGATCAGCCCTGTTGCCAGTATGAATTTATATAATCTTTTCATTTTTAAGTCGTTTTAAAAGTTGAACCTTACCTGCGACCTCTGCTTCCGCCACCGCTGTAGCTTCCGCCGCCGCTGCTTCTGGATGAGCCTCCTCCGCTGTAACTTCCGCCACCGTAGCTTCCGCCACCGTAGCTGCGGGACGATGACCCGCTGCTGTATGAGGAACCGGTGCTCCTGCTGCTGTAAGAGCTGCCGGAAGATGAGCTGCTGGAGCGCTGCCTGCTGCTCGTACTGCCGGAAGAAGATGAGCTCCGGGTTGCGGACGAACTTCCGGACGATGAGCTGCGCTGCTGCACGCTGGAGCCGGAGCTGGAACCTGTGCTGCGGCTGCCGGAGGAAGAGCCGGAGCTCACGCTGCCGCTGCGGGTTCTGTTGCCGGAAACGGTACTGGAGCCGGAACGGCTTGAGCTGCCGGAAGATGTGCTGCCACTGCTGGTGCCTGCGCTGCCGCGGCTTCTGGAGCTGCTGCCAACTGAACTGCCGGAGGAGCCTGCACTGCGGTTTGTCGCGGCAGAGGAGTTGTTGATGCTGCTGCCGGAGCTTACGTTAGGGCTTGTGGTCCTGGATGACCTGGTCCTGGCAGTTGAAGTTCCGCTGCTGCCCGTATTGCGGTTGGTGCTGCTTGAGCTGGACTGACCTCCGACAATGCTTGAGCCTGCACTGCCGCCACCCGCTCTGAGCGTGCTTCCGGACGGGCTGGAAGTGGAGTAGTTGCTTCTGGTCCTGTTGCCGCTACGGCTGGCGCTCACCTCGCGCTGACCGGAAGTCTGGGTGAAGCTGCGCTGTCCGTAATACCTGCGTCCGTCGTGGGAGAGACCAGGCTTAGGAGGCCTAGGTCCCACAGGGCCTACATAACCGTAGTGCCAGTAAGGGTCGTGCCAGTATCCGTAATGTCCGTAATACCAAGGGTCATAGCGCCACGGATCGCGGTACCAAGGATTGTACCAAGGGTTGTACCAGTGATTGTAGTAGTGTCTGTTCCAGTAGTAGTAATCCCAGTCGCGATAGAACCAAGGGGCATAGTACCAAGGATCGTAGAACCAAGGGTCGTAGTATCTGTAGAAGTGTGACACACCCCAGAATGTATCAAACATAAGGGATGGAAGCACGTAGACGTTATATGTGACTTTCTGATCCTCGTATGACCTGGCGGCAAGGTCAAGAGCCGCCATATCCTCAAACTCTTCAGGGGAATAGATATGGACCTCCCTGGTCTCGCGCGAGCCGTAGATTCCGTCTGCGAACCTCTGCTCAGGATACTGTATGGTGATTCCGCAGGAAACCGTCAGCAGGAGCAAAGGAAGTAAAAGTGTCGTGCAGCGTTTCATTTTCTATCTCCTTTATCATAAATAAAATTGTATATTTGCATTCCGGTTTGAAAATCAAGTTTCATACCCGGATTTATACTATAGATGCAAATTTCGAAAAAAAACGCAGATTTTTCAACATATTATGGCAAAAGAGGTAACCAAGCGCTCCGAGAACTATTCTCAATGGTATAATGACCTGGCACTCAAAGCTGACCTTGCGGAGCAGTCGGCAGTCAGGGGATGTATGGTAATCAAGCCTTACGGCTACGCTATATGGGAGAAGATGCAGTCCATCCTGGACGGGATGTTCAAGAAGACCGGTGTCCAGAACGCATACTTCCCTCTATTCATCCCCAAGTCCTTCTTCAGCAGGGAGGCCGAGCACGTGGCCGGTTTCGCCAAGGAGTGCGCGGTCGTCACCCACCACAGGCTTATGAACGACCCTGACGGAAAGGGAGTTGTGGTGGATCCGGAAGCGAAGCTCGAAGAAGAGCTCATCGTGCGCCCTACCTCAGAGACCATTATCTGGAACACCTATAAGAATTGGATCACTTCCTGGAGAGACCTCCCTATACTCTGCAACCAGTGGTGCAATGTGGTGCGCTGGGAGATGAGGACCAGGGTATTCCTGCGTACTGCGGAGTTCCTCTGGCAGGAGGGGCACACAGCCCACGCCACTTCCGAGGAAGCTCAGGCCAAGGCATACGAGATGGTGCAGGTGTACGCTAAGTTCGCCCGTGAGGTGATGGCCATGCCGGTAATCGTAGGGCACAAGAGTCCCAACGAAAGGTTCGCCGGGGCGCTCGACACCCTCACCATAGAGGCGATGATGCAGGACGGCAAGGCCCTTCAGGCAGGAACATCCCACTTCCTCGGCCAGAACTTCGCCAAGTCATTCGACGTGCAGTATACCAACAAGGAAGGCAAGCAGGAATACGTGTGGGCCACTTCGTGGGGTGTGAGCACGCGTCTAATGGGTGCTCTTATAATGGCTCACGGAGACGACAACGGTCTCGTGCTGCCTCCAAAGCTCGCCCCTATCCAGGTGGTGATGGTTCCTATCTACAAGACCGATGAGGAACACGAGGCAATCATAGCCCGAATGGAGAACATCCGGACCGGACTCGAGGCCCTGGGAGTCAGCGTGAAGATAGATGACCGCGACACCCTCAGGCCGGGATTCAAGTTCGCCGAGTGGGAGCTCAAGGGAGTACCTGTGCGCATCGCCATGGGTGCCCGCGACCTCGCTGCCGGCACCGTTGAAGTGGCGCGTCGCGACACCCTCACCAAGGAGACTATGCCGCTCGAGGGCATCGAGGCCCATATCGCACAGCTGCTCGACGCCATCCAGGACAATATGTACGCCAAGGCTCTCAAGTTCCGCGACGAGCACGTGGAGAAGTGCGACAGCTGGGAGGAGTTCAAGGCAAAGATCAACACGGGAAAGTTCCTCCTCTGCCATTGGGACGGCACCGCCGAGACCGAGCAGGCCATCAAGGATGCCACCAAGGCGACGATCAGGTGCATTCCTATCGACAGTTATGTAAATGAAGAGGAAGGCGTGGACATATACTCCGGCAAGCCTTCCAAGGGAAGAGTAGTATTCGCAATCGCGTACTAGTATGAAGAAATTGTTTGCCATAATGCTGGCAGCGTCCATTATGCTGCCGGGCGTAAAGCTCAAGGCTCAGGACGATGTCCAGAAGGTTATAGCTGAGGCTGCAGTTGCAATTATGCAGGCCCCTCAGAGCAAGGAAAAGGAAGAGAAACCCCAGTATTGGAACTCCTCCGCCCAGTTTGATCTCGGAATGAACAGCACCAGTCTGTGGAACTGGGCAGCGGGCGGCTACAACACGTTCACTATGAACGCCGGAATCGATGCCAAGGCAAACTATGTCAAGAAGTTCCTCAGCTGGAACAACCGTCTCCAGCTGCAGTACGGTTTCCTCTGGTCGGCGGACAAGAAGAACCTGCTCCAGAAGAGCAACGACCTGATGTATCTGGAAAGCCGGCTCGCATACAGGACAGCCAAGGACAGCAAGTGGAACTACACCGCCTCCTTCGATTTCAGGAGCCAGTTCTCTAACAGCTACGACTCATACGTTCTCGACGAGGCAAGCGGACAGTGGAACGGTACTCTCAAATCGGGAATGTTCGCTCCGGCCTACACCAACGTGGCGCTCGGTATGGAGTGGACCCCGAATGACTGGTTCAACGTCAACGTTGCCCCTGTTACCGGAGGTTTCACCATCTGCACCATCGAGGCTCTGCGCAAGAAATATGGTATGCACCTCATCTCGGATGACCTGGACCCGGCTGTCGGTGCCAATTACCGCAGTGCCCTGTTCCAGTTCGGTGCCCAGATTAAGCTCAACTTCAAGATGGCCCTCAACGACCTCTTCAGATACGAGACCCAGCTCGTACTCTTCACAGACTACCTCAACAATCCGTTCAAGAGCAACCGTGTGAACTGGGACAACAAGATTTCCTGCCAGCTTGCGAAGTACTTCAAGATCTCCCTTGACACCTGGCTCCTATACGACCCTATCGTGAGAATTGACGGAGTGCAGAAAGTGCAGTTCAAGGAGTCCTTCTCCATCAAGTTCACTTACCTTATCACCAATAAGAGATAATGAAGAACATCCTTCTCGCGGTCAGCGGAGGCATAGACTCTATGTATTTGGCTAACAGGGCCTCGGAACTATTTCCCGGGGCCCTGCTTGCCCTTGCCCACTGCAACTTCTGCCTGCGCGGGGAGGAATCTGACGGGGATGAGGCTTTCGTGCGGCAGTGGTGCAGGGAAAGGGGCTTGGAGTGCCACGTAAAGCGCTTTGATACAATTGGATACGCGGAAGCGCACGGCTTGAGCACCGAGATGGCGGCGCGCGAGCTAAGGTACGGCTGGTTCGCACAGCTGTGCTCCGAATACGGGTATGAAGCCACCGCCATTGCGCACAACGCCGATGATGATGCCGAGACCTTGATGCTCAACCTGATACGAGGCACGGGGCTGCGCGGCATCAGCGGTATGGGCGAGCGGCCCGGCATAGTTCGCCCATTGCTCCGCACATCCCGGGAAGAGATACGCAAGTGGATGCTGGAGCACGGCTGCAGCTGGCGCGAGGACAGCACCAACGCGCAGAGCCTGTACAAACGCAACGTGCTGCGCAACGAGATATTCCCGCGTCTGAGGGACCTGAACCCTTCCCTTACCGCCACCTTGTGCGAAGATATGGAAAGGTTCGCGCAAGCCGGCGCCATAGTGGAGGATTACTGGCTCGATGCCAGGGAACGGGTGCTTTGCGGCGACGGGAGCATTGACCTGCGGGCGCTGCTGGGACTGAAGCATTGGGAATATGTTCTCTGGCGCCTCCTGGAGGGCAGCGGAATACGCAAGGGTGAGTTCGAAGACCTCAGGGATACCCTGCGCAGCGGACGCCAGATCGGAGGGAAGCGCTTCGGACCTGTTGTGGCCTCAAGCACGAGACTGGAGCTGTGCCCGACATCCGTTTGCGACGGGCCCGAATTGCTGTGCGAGCTGCTGCCCCGGGAAGCACTTTCCAGCCTGAAGCAGGAGGAGGGATGCCTGGTGCTGGACGCAGACAAAGTGCCGCAACCGCTGAGAATCAGGAACTTCCAGCCTGGAGACTGGATGCGTCCGCTCGGAATGGGAGGCCGGCGCAAAAAGCTTTCCGACATACTCAAGGAGTTGGGATACACGGTCGGGAGCAAGGCCGGGGTGCGCGTGCTCGAGATAGAGGGAAGCCATGTCGGCGCCATACTATGCTCCCGCATAGACGAAACCCTGAAAGTGGACGGGACCACCTCCAGGGTTCTCAGGCTCAAATTCAAAGACTGACTTATTCGGCAATAGGGAAGATGCTCAGCCTCAGCACTGTGCTGCCCAGAGGACTGAGCTCCAGCACTGCATCTTCACCCCTGGTGACCGTTTCCGGGAGAGCCGGGGTCAGCTGCCCGTCCTTAAGCTCCCAGCCTTCTGCTGTGCACGCCTTTACGCGCAGTACCAGCGGAGATTCGCCTTCGTCGAACGGGAACCCGTCAGTGTCGCGCCTGACTATCTCTATTTCATCGGGGCTGCAATCCTTGAGAGCGTAGTTCCATTCAGCGGAAGGGGTAATAGTCCAGCTCCGGAACTCGGGGTTGCGGCACTGCTTTCCGGCCAGATTCTCGTAGGTGGCAGTATCTTCCTCCCACTTGGAAGGTATTGAGTATGAGTACACAAGCGGTCCCATGACCACAGATCTTCCCTGCACGGGGTTATCCTCGAAAACCGGCTTCATAGGCAAGTGTATGCTGAATACATCCCCACTCTTCCAGGCTCGGCGTTCGGTGCGGAAGCCGGCTTTTCCGTCCGGTGAGCACCACGCAGGCAGCCTGTAGCTGAACGCCATCTCGTGGGAAGCACGGCTGCGGCGTCCGTTGCGGTAGAATGTGAAACGGAAGTCGATGTCCTCCCCGAACGGATAGTTTGTGATTTCCTCAATCTTTACGCTGAGTCCGTCGCCGAGGTCGAGCAGGAGCTCACAAGGGCCATACAGAGTGGCGACAGGGGCTCCGTCCGCGTCGGTCATCCACATCCTGGAGACGTAGTTCGGGAAGAGGCGGTGTATGTTTCCTATGCAGCATTCGGTCTCGTGGATAGGGCGGTACTGCATCCAGGTCTTGCCGTACTTGAAGGCGTTGTGGTCCGAGGTTCCGGTGGCGAGGAACTGGTTGGGACAGGAGAAATACTGCATCGCGCGGAAGTCCTTGGTGATGGAGCCGAGTCCGGCGTTGAAGGCACAGCGCTCGATGCGGTCAGCCCAGCCTGCATCCCCCGTAGTCTCGAGGAAGTAGCCCATAGTCCAGCTGTAGTCAACGATGTCGCAGGTTTCGTGGCTGGCGAGCGGATCCCTGCCGGCAAGGTGTTCGGTGCTTGATACGCAACCGTCCACGAGCATATTGGCAGCCTCCATTTTGCGGTCGGCGTTGAGCGCGGCGCGCAGGTACTCCTCCTCACCGGTGTATGCATATAGTAGCATCGGCACCTTCAGGAGCTCGTTCATGGTCACTCCGTGCATATGAAAATCCTTGTCGTCCAGACAGTTGGCCTGGGTAAGCTCGGCATTAGCCGCATCCCAGGCGGCACGGGCGCGGGTCAGCAGTTCATCGTTGCCGGTGAGGGACCAGGTCCATAGCATTCCCTCCACGTTGACCACGTGGCGGTGGTCGCTGAGCTCATCCAGACTGTAGCTGAGGTAGTGCTTCTCAAGTGCCTCCGGGATGCGGGGGTCACCGGTGGCTTCGTATGAGGCCTTGAGCGCGCGGAAGAATACCGCAAACGGCCATGCCATGGAGCGGCCAGCTGCACCCAGGCGTCCTGCCGGCTCTGCCTGGGGATGCGCGAGCACATATTCAAGATTGTTCTGCCATACGCTACCGAGCGTTTCGTCCCCGGTGATGCAGGCAAGCCTGGCTATGCCGTCAAGGTAGTACGCGGTCTGCTCGTAGCGCCACCAGTCTGCACCGCGGGACTCCGAGTCACGCTTGAGTTCACCGGCCCAAAGGGGGCTGTTGTAGGGGTAGTCCATAGCCTCAGGATGGCCGCTGAGACCGTCGAGCTGGCGGTCGAGAAGCTCCGCAAGCCAGCCTGTCGGGGTGATGTCCGCAATAAGGCCGTCAGTGTAGCTTCCGTATGGGGCGAGCGGTGCCGGGGATGCAGAGGGAGCCTCGGCCACGTTGGAGCTGCAGCAGCCTGCAAGCAGAAACAGCGTCAGCAGAAATGACGCACAAAGGGTTTTGGTTTCAGACGATTTCATTGTGATTATTGTTTTGGTGATTTGGCTTTTCAAGGTCGCGCAGAGGCTTCTCAAAGTCGCACATGGGCTTCTCAAGGTCGCGCAGAGGCTTCTCGAAGGCCTTGCGGCTGTCACCGCTTGCGAGGGTGATTTCTCCGCAGCAAGTGAAGCCCAGCTCAGGCAGCAAGGCCAGCATACAGGTATTGTCATAGTTCGTGTCCACCCGGAAGGAGGCGCAGCCGCGTGCGACTGCCATTTCCTCCACTTTCGCGAAGAACTGCCGGGCCAGGCCTCTGCGCCTCATGTCTTTGGCCACGGCGAGGCGGTGGAGGACCACGTAGTCGCCTTCGCACAGCCACTCCCCTCTTATGACACGGTAGGTCGGTTCTCCGTCGAAGACTACGGCTCCGTAGGCTATCAGGCTGCCTTCCGCTGCGTACAGGCCATAGGCATATCCCCGGGCGATGTCACGCTCAATGTCGGGGCCGGCTGGATAACCGTCCTGCCATTGCTTGCGGCCGAGTTCCTTCATCATTGCCTGGGCATCCCTGATTATGCGCAGGGCGGCATCGGCATCCTCAGCGGGAACTTGCCTGAACTTGACGGCCCGGATGCCGCCAAAGCCAATTGGATTCGCTTCAGTCATCGAGATAGTCCGTGTAGAGTATGCCGTCGAGGTGGTCGCACTCGTGCTGGAAGATCACTGCAGTAAAACCACTTATGGTTTCGCTGGTGTCTCGCAGGGTCTTCGGGGAGATGTAGCTTATGTCTATGTCATTGTATCTCAGTACTTCCCCACGCATATCCGGCACGCTGAGGCAGCCTTCCCAGCCGAGGCTCCTTTCCCCTCTCAGAGCAGTGATGCGTATCTGAGGATAGACTTCGAAGGGTTCGTTTTCCTTGTCGAAACGCTGCACTGCCACGACTCTTCTCGGGATTCCCACCTGCGGGCCCGCGATGCCGACCCCGTCCTGTTCGGGCGAAGTGACTGTGGCTATCATCCTCTCAGAGAGCTTCCTGTACTGTCTGCTGCCCACCATCTCGGCACTGAGATCCGCTGCACTGTTCCTCAGGAAGAGTGAGTCCTCCCTGTCCGCAATGGTAAGAACTCGCATAGGCTTATCCGCATTTTTCCTGATGAGCATCCTTTCCGAGAATGACCACTTGTCCACCTTCGGACTTGCCGGGCCGTGGGCACAGGAGTTGAACAGGACCAAGGCTGCAAGAAAGGACATCGCTGTGCTTATGAATGATGTTTTCATTTCTGTCAAGCTTGTTTATCTGTCAGCGAAATTAACAAAAATTATCTTCGCCGCCATTCTTTCTCAAGATTTTTTTTGCAGATTGCCAGATTTTTCATACATTTGCAGTCCCGTATGGGAATAGGAAGGTTGGCCGAGTGGTTGATGGCGGCAGTCTTGAAAACTGTTGACCTTAACGGGTTCGGGGGTTCGAATCCCTCACCTTCCGCAAACAATTTGAAGCTCAGCGCAAAGCGCTGGGCTTTTTTCGTGCAAGGCCGTCAGGAGCTTGCTCCTGTAAGGACTTGTGCGGAAAAGCACAAAGGCCGTAAGGCCGTGAGCTTCAAATCGTTTGCAAGGGCCCCGCGGCGAGCGGGGAGGGAAAAGGCACGCGAAGCGTGGCTAATCCCGCACAGTGGGCCTGTGCTTCGATATCTATTGAAAACTCATTGGAACGCTTATCCTTCAAATAGATATTACTTCACCTCTGAGTGCTGCAATTGAAAAATCTCTTTTTGTCTCTCTATTTCACGCCTGAGTTCTTCTTCGCTTGGAAGATAGGTCAGATACTTCGCAGCAAACAATTGCTTATTGTCGCGCAGAATGGAATATTTTGCTATATCTTTACTGGTATCTGCACATAGAATAAGACCAATCGTGGGGTTGTCATCAGGTCCGCATTTCAGTTCATCATACATCCGGACGTACATATCCATTTGTCCGACATCCTGATGCGTTATACGGGTGGTTTTAAGGTCAATCAGCAAAAAACACTTGAGAATATAGTTATAAAAGACCAAGTCAATATAGAAATCCCCAGCATCTGTGGCTATATGTTGCTGGCGATCAACGAAAGCATAACCTTTCCCTAACTCAAGTAAAAACTTCTGGATTTGAGTGATGATAGCAGCTTCAAGTTTAGTTTCCGTAAAATCAAGATTAGGTGACAATCCAAGAAATTCCGCAACGATAGGATTCTTGATGAACTCCAGTTTATCCTTCTGAAAAGGAGCTGTCAACGCTTTCATTTCAGCCTCTACCGGCTCTTTATGTTGAGATTGAAGAAGTCGGAAATAGTATTGAGAACTGATGTTGCGCTCAAGTGTGCGGACACTCCATTGCTGCGAAGCCGCTTCTTGCAAATACCAATTTCGGGCGACCTCATTATCAACACGTAACAACTCCACATAATGGGACCAAGTAAGATTTTGCAGACGCGTCTGCAAAATCTGATCCTCTGTAAACATACGATAGAAGAGTCTGCAATAAGCCAGATTCCTTTTATTAAAGCCCTTCCCATATTCCGCTGTAAGAGCTTCAGAAAGAACTTGAATGACATGTTTACCATATTCCGCCCTATCAGCTCCAGCCTGCTCCTGTTCTGTTGCATCCAGCACCTCTATCCCAATAACATCGAGGCATACGAGGCTCTTGAAACAGAGTACATACGCATCTCCTCATCGGAGTTCGAGGCCGCAGTGAATGCGGCCCTACTCTCCGACACCGTTGCCGATGCCACGAAGGGTCCCTTCATCAGCGAGGAGGGGGCTCTGAACCTGTCCGCAGTATGGGCATGTGTCCGCATCCTCTCCAAGCCCAACTCCTATACCTCGCGCTTTGCGCTGCTGCACCACCTGATGGTCAGCTGCACTCTCTGGGGCAATGGCTACGCCCGCACAACTTTGCAATCTGTTTTGACGAGCTATTGTACCGGCACTTCATACTTCTGGCTAGCCTAACCCGTTGCTCAATACTCAGTCCTCGCAACTCCGACACACCAAACAACTCCTGAAAGTATCCTGTTCATTCCATCTCGGAATTCCTACACACTATGGAACAAACTCTCTACGGAATCTCCTGAAGCAAGTCCTCCCCTGATTCAGGTTGGAATCGGATTTCACTCCCGCTACTTCCTTGAGGAGAGGATATAGAACGGTATTGCGAGCAGCTGGCAGGCAGCGGATACGGATGCCATCAGCAGCAGGTTGATGTCGTACAGCGCTCCGAGACACCAGCTGCCGAGGAACCAGGCAAGCCCGAAAGCAAGCGAGAAGGCCCCGAAGCCCGTTGCGCGGGCGGATTTTGGTGTCATATCAGTCACGGCGGCCTTGAGTATGGATTCCTGAGCACCCATACCTATACCCCACATCACGACACCGGCAAGAAGTGCAGGCGCGGAGTGACCAAGGAATACCAGGAAGCTGAAAGGGGCAGCGACGAGGGCGGATGCCACGAGCACTTTCATACCCCAACGGTCGTACAGGTATCCGAACAGCAGTGCTGCCACGGCATCGACCAGCATCGCAGCGCTGTACAGCAGCGGCAATACTCCGGCCGGCACAATGTCCGCGCAGCTCCTGTTCACGTGCATCGCCACAAGCGAGTAGTCAAGGAAGCCGAAGGCGAAAAGGCTGATGCCGATGATGTACAGCACAAATTTGCTACTGACTTTCAGAGGTACGTATTCCTTTGCATCCGGCTCAAACTGTTCCGGGTTCGGGAAGTGCAGCCTGGTGACGACCAGGAGCACAAGGGTAAGGACAGCCGGGACGGCAAGTGCAAGGAAACAGAAACTGTAGCGCTCAAATGTGCTGCCGTCAGTTTTGAAGAGCATTATGACATAGAGAAGCAGTGGGCCGAGTACGGCGCCGAACTGGTCAAGCAGTTCCTGAAGGCCGAAAGCCTTGCCGGCTCCTTCCCGAGAGGCGGCAAAGGAGATTATCGTATCCTTGGCGGGCTTCTTTATGGCTTTGCCGAATTTCTGGACCACCAGCAGTATGCAGGCAGCAACCCACCCATTCTCCCCCACAAAAGCCAGGGCGGGGATGGTGACCAATTCCAGGCAATATCCGACAATGACGATGGGCCAGTATTTGCGGGTGCGGTCAGCGAATTTGCCCGACACGAAGCGGAGGGAATAGCCCACAAGTTCCCCAAGTCCGGAGACCAGGCCTATGGTCGCTGCGGACGCGCCCATAAGCGAAAGGAAAGCGCCCCGGATGCTCTCCGCGCTCTCCTTTGTCATATCAGAGAACATGCTCACGATGCCGAAAAGCAGGATGAACAGCATCGCTCGGGACATCAGCTTTTTCTTTGCCATAAAGATGAAGCGGTTTAGTCGACAAATATACCATTATTCCGGGATGAATCGAAGAATATGGCTACATTACCACGAATATTTTTGTACACTTGCCGTGTTCGTGCGCTTTCACCCAAATATTAGCTCTTCGGGAGTGCTTCCAAACAAGAATTCCGCTTTTTCCAACAGAAGATTTTTGCAAGACCTATCTCGAAAGCGGACGCTGATCCGCTCTCTTGAGCAGCACGAGCACATCGCCTGCATTGAGTATGGTGTTTCCGTTGGGTATTATCCTTTCGTCTCCCC
>CAMEWE010000023.1:0-26788 GCA_945939695.1 uncultured Bacteroidales bacterium | reverse complement strand
AATTACCCTATTATTTTAGCACGAAATTTGACGAAGAACCCACAAAACACCCCCTCTTTGTGGACAAACTGACCAAAACATGCACTTTGTCCACAAAACACCCCCTTTTTGTGGACGAAATCTAGGTCAACTTTCTTCAGGGTAAAGACTTCAAAAAAGTCAACCTAAATCAGGAAAAGACACGGTCAGGTCCTCGCCGTTGCGGGAGGTTTTCAGCTTGCCGAGAAGGAAGTTGACGCACTTTCCAGAATCGATTTCATTGTGCCGGCAACTCTCGATGACGGAGTACATGAAGGCGTTGTCCGCCGCCGAGCTCATACGGCCAAAGTTGCTGATTCCTTACCATTGCGGAGATGCTGAGCTCTCGGGCCTAAGTGAGTCTCTGAATGGGATAGAAGTCATAATGCCGACTCGGAACTCAAGCAATCAGAATCATCAGCTGCGCTAATTGATGATTGCCTGCTTTTTCAGTAGGTAACTGATATACCCTATCCCCTGTACTCCGACGGGGACTGCCCGAGATAGCGCTGGACATAGCGGTTGAAATATGCTGGGGAAGAGAAATTGAAGCTTTCAGCAATTTCAGTAAAAGATTGGCTTCGGTCCCTCAGTTGCCTGGATATATCCAGTATGGTGAAGCGATTAATCCACCAGTTGGCTGCATTTCCGGTAATGGACCTGCTGATTTCGGAAAGGTGTTTAGGTGTGACGCAGAGTTCGGATGCATAATACGCCACCTCCCGGTTCTGCCGATAGTCGCCCCGCTCCAGCATGGAGATGAAACGTGACATCGTGAGCGCAGCTTGAGACTGAATTCCGGAACTGTCTCCTCCTATGCGGGCGTGGAAGTCGAAAAGATCAAGGATGAGGGTTTGCACGGTGCTCAACATAAGATCATCGTGGAAATGGTGACGGACCATATGAAGGCGGTGGGCCACTTCCCCGAAGTCGTGCAGGCAGCGCTCGAACTCCTCGTCGCTCAGGTGCATCACCGGATTCTGGGCAAGGGAAAGTGAACCTCGCATCCCGTAATTGTTGTTTGGCGTTGCCTTTTCGATGAAAACCGGGTCTATGTATATGACTTCCACCCGGAAATCCTCCGAACAACGGATATCCCCCACAAGCTTTGTTGCTCGGATGATGGTACAGTCCTTCTCACGGATGGTAAAGAATTCCCCGTTGTAGTTGATTTCGCACGAGCCAGCCAGGCACAGGATGTGTGCCAGGTGTAGCGCAACCTCGCCTTCGCCTATACCTTCCAGGGAGTTACGTATAATGACTTCGCTTTTCATCCAAATGCGAAGTTAGTGATTTTCCGGCAATTTTAAGCGGATTCCGGAAAATCAGAGCAAGTTCCCGGCTGAACAGGCAGGGGCAATAATGGGGCTTTTCTACTGCTTGTTGGACCTTACGATATCGGCAAGGCTAACCTTTGGATGGCGGTATCTGGCTTCGGGATTACGCTCGCCCGGAAAACCTTCGCGAGGCGAATGAAGCGTCAGAGCCTTCTGCGGGCAGGCGTGTACGCAGGCGAGGCAATATTCGCAATCGCCTACGAATGATATGCCGGAGTCCGCAAGGGAGAAATTCTTATGTGGGCAGACATTGGCACAGGTCATACACTGTATGCAGCGATCCTCCCTCAACTGGAGGAGACGGTCGGCAGTCATAGAAAAATGCTGATCCTGCATACCCTTGAGTCTGTCTTTTGTGAAGAAACCCATCTCGGCAGGAGCGATATAGTCCTTGTGCGCACCTATCTCTTCAAGGATGGTGGCCAGGTTCTCGTCCGTGTGCTTGTCAATGGCAATCTGCTCGTTCATATCAAAAACGGGCAGGTAGTTATCCACCATCAGGAGGGGACGGACATAGTTCATGGTGATACCCTGACCCTGACAAAACTCATCCCAGTACTCGGCAACATTCACGCAGAGATTGCCATAGGTTATGACGGAAAACATATAAGGCGCCTTGAATGAGGCCTTTTGCACGAATTCGCGGACAATCTTCGGAATGGCGCCGGCATAATCCGGGCAGACGATGCCTATTTCGTCTGCCTCATAACTCAAGTCATTCTTCTTGAGCTCTTGCGGAATGCTGATCGGGCTGTCGGAGAACTGGCGGGCGACGAACAGGGAATTGCCGGTGGCGGTGAAATAGAAGACCAGTCGCTTCTTGTTCTTGGCGCGGTCCTTCAGGATGGCGGCATGAGTACGGGGAGCGATGCCTGCCATAGCGACGGCGGCAAGGGATGCTCCCATCATTTTCAGGGCTTCTCTTCTATCCATTTCTTAAAAGATTATATGTTCATACCTGGCAAAGTTCGCCAAAAACATACACCTGTCACTTATGAAAATTGCCGAAAAATGACACATTTTTACCCAAATAGCACGCGTTTCCGTGTTGACGTGACAGTTGTATGAAGAAAAGGGGAAGGGGACAGAAATACGAAATCAGCACCTTACGAAAAATCGTAAGATGCTGATTCTCAGTGTGACGCCTGTAGGATTCAAACCTACGACCTTTTGATCCGTAGTCAAATGCTCTATTCAGCTGAGCTAAGGCGCCATTGCTTGCCGGATTGCTCCGGCGTATGCTTTATTCGGCAGAGGCTTCTTTTGCAACGTTGCGCTTTGCTTCCTTGATGCGAGCCTTCTTACCGGCGAGGTTGCGAAGGTAGAAGATGCGTGCGCGACGTACTTTGCCGACTTTGTTGAGCTCAATCTTCTCAATTGCAGGGGACTCGTATGGGAAAATCCTCTCGACTCCGACTCCGTTGGAGACCTTGCGGATGGTGAAGGTCCTGGTGTATGGGGTAGCACCGCAAATCTGGATAACTACGCCGCGGAAGCTCTGAAGTCTGAACTTGTCGCCTTCCTTGATCTTGTAGGTAACGGTGATGGTGTCACCGGCCTTGAACTCAGGGTATGAAGCAGCTTTATTCTGTGAGAAAGCCTGCTCAACAATCTTAATGTAATCCATAATAAATTATGTAACTAATCGCAGCGTCATCAAACCGTCTGAAGAGCGGCTGCTTTTTGGGACTGCAAATATATGCAATATTTCTTTCCCGACCAAATATTTCGGGAAAAAAGTTTAGAAATATCTGCTTTCCTTCTCAAATAGTTCCCTGTCTTCGCGTGTAGGATCCGGCTTGAAGGAAGAACTTGAACGTAGATTTTCCATTGCTTCCTTTTCGCTGCGGCTCAACTTGTGAGGAATCCAGACAAGTATCTTCACGTACAGATCGCCTTTACCGTAACTGTTTACGACAGGCATACCCTTGCCGCGCAGACGTTCCACGGTGCCGGACTGGGTTCCCGCAGGCAGTTTCATCTTCTGTACGCCGTCAAGGCACGGGATGTCAATCTCACAGCCGAGCATTGCGTCAATGGCGCTGATGACTCTGGTGTAGAATAGGTTGGCGCCGTCTCTCTTAAGCCTTGCGTGCGGCAGCTGCTCTATCTGCACGTAAAGGTCTCCGTTGATGCCTCCGTTTCTGCCTGTATCGCCTTCACCTCGCATAGTCAGCTGCATTCCGTGCTCCACGCCTGCAGGTATGTTGACCTTGATCCTTTCCTTGACTCGGGTGACTCCTGTTCCGCGGCAGGATGGACAAGGGTTGCTCACGATCTTGCCTGTGCCACCGCAATTCGGGCATACGGAATAGGATACTGAACGGGAGAAGAGGAAACTGCTGACCTGCTGCACCTGACCCGTACCGTTGCAGGTAGGGCAGGTCTTGATGTCTGATGCGTTCCTTGCACCGCGTCCGTCGCAACTTTTGCATGGGCGGTAACGCTCTACCTCTATTTCCTTGGTGCATCCGCTGGCAATTTCCTCAAGGGTGAGCCTGACGCTTACAGTGAGGTCATTGCCCCTTGAGGCCCTTTGTCCGGAACGGGACTGGCCGCCCGTGGACCAGCCGCCTTCGAAGCCGTCGAAACCGCCTCCTGTAAATCCTCGGAAGAGGTTGTTGATGAGGTCGTTCAGGCTTCCGAAGTCCTGGCCCCAGTTCTGGGATGCAGCTCCATCGACCCCGGCAAAGCCGAACTTGTCATATTTTGCCTTCTTGTCAGGATCGCTGAGCACGGAGTAGGCCTCCGAGGCTTCCTTGAATTTTTCCTCGGCGGTCTTTTTCTCCTCGTCGCTGCCATTGACCCAGCGGTCAGGGTGCCACTTCAATGCAGCTTTCCTGTATGCGTTCTTTATTTCGTCTGTGCCGGCCCCTTTGCTCAGGCCGAGCACTTCATAATAATCTCTTTTTTCAGCCATTTGTTTATGCTCCTACTACTACTTTTGCGTAGCGCAGTACCTTGCCGTTGAGGGTGTAACCGGTCTGCACTACGTCGATGACCTTGCCTTTCATTTCCTCGCTCGGGGCAGGGAACTGAGTCACAGCCTCGTGGAAATCAGTGTCGAAGGTCTCACCTTTGGCCTCTATTCTGGCCAGTCCTCTGGTCTTGAGGTAATCCATCAACTTATTGTATATCAATGTAGTACCCTCTTTTGCGGCGTCGTCTGAAGACTTCTCCAGAATCTCCAGCGCCCTCTCGCAGTCGTCGAGAACAGGGAGGAGCCCCTTGATGGTCTCTGCGGCTGCAGAAGAGATCATCGCCAACTTCTCCTCGGAAGTGCGTCTGCGGAAAGTCTCGAACTCCGCCATCAGACGGAGGTAGTCGTCTTTTTCCTTGGCAAGCTTGGACTCCAGCTCTTCAAGCTGCTTCCTGATTGCCTCCTCTTTGGCGGAGGTTTCGTCCTTCTTGCACTTCTTCTGCTTTTTCTCCTCTGCCTTCTCGGCTTTCGGAGCTTCCTGAGTCACATTTTCCTTGTTGACTTCTTCTTTCTGTATCTTTTCCTTTTCTGCCATAATCTTGCTTTTTCCCGTATATCAATCAAAAGCTTTGCCATTGACATTATGTCAGCGGAAGCTTATCTGAAATACCGGTCTATCTCCTTGATGCTCTGAGGCAGGGCGAACACGGCCACCCTGTCGTAGGCCTCTATCACCGTGTCTCCTACTGCTATGAATGCCTCATTGCCCCTGATGACACCTCCCACGATGGCATTCTGAGGGAAGTCAAGTTCCTTCAGAGCCGCCTTGGTGATTGCGGAGCCGGGAGCCACGGTATATTCTATCACTTCCGCGTTGGTGCCTGTCATATATCTCACGAACCTGGCTTTGCCGGAAAGGGTGAGGCGGAAAATCCTGCCCGCGGTGAGGAGTTTCTTGTTGATGACATTGTCCACGCCCATCTCCTCCGCCAGTCTTATGTATTCAATGTTTTCGACCTCCGCTACGGTGCGGGCAACGCCGAACTTCTTCGCTACCACGCAGGAGAGTACATTGCTTTCGTCATTGCTGTTGAGTGCGATGAAGGCGTCGTACTGCTGAATGCCCTCCTCGAAGAGGAAATCCGAGTTCCTGCCGTCGCCGTTGAGCACTTCCACGCTGTCCGGAAGGCGCTTGGAGAGCTCTATGCAGCGCTCCCTGTCCTTCTCCACGAGTTTGACCTGCATTCCGTTGCGTGCGAGCGACCTGGCCAGCATCTCTCCTATGGCACTGCCGCCCACGATGAATGCGCGGCTGATGTTGATGTTGCTCTTGCCGAAGAGGCGATTGAGCGCATCCACGCCTTCTCTCTTGCTGACCACGAAGACCAGGTCACCGTACTGGAACTTGGTGTCGAGCCTTGGGATTATGGTCTTGTCGTCGCGGCTTATGGCTATGACGCGGAACTGGCTGAGAATCTGCGGATCTATGGGCTTGATGAATTCCGAGAGCTTGAGGTCGAGCACGGGGGAGTCCTCGTTGAGCTTGAAGACCGCCATCTGAAGCTTGCCTCTTGCGAACTCCATGGTCTCGGAAGTGGAATTGTGGCGCAGGAAGTCTATGATTTCTTCCGCGGCAGTCTTCTCGGGGTAGAACAGGAGCTCTATGCCCATTTCCTTGAACAGAAGCTTGTTTTCGGAAGACAGGTAGTCCTCGTCATTGATTCTGGCGATGACCTTGGCGGCCCCCAGCCTCTTTGCGAGCAGGGCTCCGACTATGTTGATTTCCTGGGTGGAGAATGGGTACACGGCTATGAACAGGTCAGCCATCTCCACTCTGGCCTCCTTCAGGGTCTGGATGGAAGTGGGGTTTCCCACCACCGTCTCCACGTCGGTGTAGAGGGAGAGATTGTTGATACGCTGCTGGTCGGAGTCTATGACCAGAACCTCATTCCCTTCCATGCGAAGCATCTTTGCCAGATGTGAGCCGACTTCCCCGGCTCCTTCAATGACTATTCTCATATCTTGCAATATAATTGAAAATGCGTTTTCCACGTATCACAGCCTGAATTATGATGTTTAAGTCCATCAGGCCGCAAGGCTTTCCGGGATGCGTGCAGTCGCTGTTCTTGAGCCCCTTGCGCATCTCAAAGAATTCCTTGTGGGCTTCCTTCACGGCCAGGGCTTCCGCCTTCTTCCCTGCTATAAGGTAAGCGAGGCGGGCGAGCCTGTCTATGACCAGCCTCGTCCTTAGCTTTCTTGCGGCTTCCCGCTTTCCCAGGCTTGGCGCCAGGTTTTTCTCCATCATCAGGAGACTGTTGCGATAATTGAGTTTCAGCTTGAACGGAGAACTTGCCGGGAGACTGCCTCCGCCTATGTGGTAGACGCAGCTCTGTGGCACGATGTAGGTCTTCCAGCCTTTCAATGCCGCTCTCCAGCAGTAGTCTATCTCCTCCTGGTGGGCGAAGAAACTGCCGTCAAGACCGCCCAACTCCCGCCATACGCTGCATCGCGTCATCAGGCAGGCGCCGGAAACCCAGAAAACCTGGCGGGGAGAGTCATACTGACCCCGGTCAGGCTCGGTGCGAGAGAGCACGCGCCCCCGGCAGAAGGGGAAGCAGTAGCGGTCAAGATAGCCTCCGGCCGCACCGGCATACTCGAAATGGGAACTCCTGGTCCACCCCTCGCCACAGGGCAGCAGAGCGTGGAGTTTCGGACCGCATACCGCGGCTTCCGGATGGGAGTCCATGAACTCCACCAGTGTTCCGAGCCAGCCTTCTCCTGCCTCCAGGTCGGAATTCAACAGTACGGTGTACTCCGGAGTGCAGTCCTTGAACAATATGTCCAAAGCCCTGTTGTACCCCTGTGCAAAACCGTAGTTCCTGTCCAGGGCAATGGTCCTGATTTGTGGAAACTCATCGCGCATCAGCTCCAGGGAGCCGTCGCTGCTAGCATTGTCCGCAACGATGATCTCGGCATCAAGCCCCCTCGTCCCTGAGATCAGGGGCGGGAGGAAACGCTGAAGGTAAGACCTTGTGTTCCAGTTCAGTATAACTACGGCTGTCTTCAAAACTTAGGCTAATTGCATCCGCAGCTTCCATCCTTGCATCCGCAGCCTTCGCCGCATCCGCCATCACCGCAGGAACCGCAGGAACCGCCGCAATGGCAGCCCTGAGGAGGAAGGAACTCACCGTGAAGACCTTCCGTGAGTTCTTTCTCGCTGGCTACCCTCACGCTCTCTACCTTTCCGGTGAAGTGAAGGGTCTTTCCTGCCATAGGGTGGTTGAAATCCATGGTCACGCACTCTTCGCTTATGGCTGCGATGGTACCCTGGACCACCTGACCTTCGCTGTTGAGCATAGGGATGGTGTATCCCACCACAAGGAGGTCTTCCCTGAGTTTGCCGTCAGGATCCTCGAAAGAGTTCTTCGGCAGGTCGATTTTGTAATCTTCGTCATACTGTCCGTAACCTTCGTCAGGACTGAGAGTGAACTCGAATGTGTCTCCCGGCTCTTTGCCCTGGAGCGCTTCCTCAAATTTCGGGAGGAGCATCCCGGTGCCGTGTATATACTCGAGCGGTTTTTCTGCCGACGCCTTGTCTGCTATCTGTCCTTCTACTTCGAGTTCGTAGCTCACGGCTACAACTTTGTTCTTTTCAACTGTCATAATATATAAATTTGTTTAATTTCCGCTGAAATCCACATTTCCGAACGCTAAGGTAGGAATAAGTTTCGACATACAAGGCCTTGCGTCGTCCCCACTTGCTAGCAGATTCTGCCAGAGGGTAAGGAAATTGCCTGTGATCAGCATTCCGCTGACAGGTTTCACTATGGCTCCTTTCCTGAAAAGGAAGCCTTCCACGCCGTAGGAGAAGTCTCCTGTGACTCCGCTGCTGTTGCCTCCGTTGAAGTCGGTGACGAGTATGCCCTCTGAGCAGAGCTTCATAAGTTCTTCTCTTCCGCACCCAGGGTGAGTGGGGAGGAGAGCAGGTCTGGTGGCATCTTCATTGGTGGCCGCCATTCCGGTCTTTCTGGAAATGTAGGTGTTGATAAAATACTCCTTTACCATGCCTTTTTCGATGATGGCGTGCTCCCTTGTAGCCACACCCTCGGAGTCGAAAAGCTTGGAGCAGGTCTGCCCCTTGATGTGGGGAAGGTCCATAATGGTCAGGCTCTCGGGGAAGACCTGCTTCCCGAGGCTGTCCATAAGGAAGGAGTTGTTCTGCTGTATTGCGAATCCTCCGAGGGCGCGCAGCAGGGGAGAGACGAGCTTGGAAGACACTTCGCTGTCTATGACCATATTGTATTTCCCGCTCGCGACGGCCTCGGATCCTATCTGCGAAACTGCCTTCTCCAGAGCCCTGGTGCCGCAGCCGCGCGCGTCCAGCTCCTTGCGGAAGGAAGACGAATCCCACCAGTAGCCGCTGTATTTCTCGCCGTCGGCTTCTACCGTAATCTCAACTCCATAGTCGAAACAGGTCTCTCGGTGGGCGCAGCACAGGCCTTCGCTGTCCATTACCAGGGTTTCGTATATGCTGTCGGAGTATTCCCCTTCCTCGGAAATGATTCTGAATGGGGTGCCTTCAGGGAAAACGGTCCCGAATACGCTCGCGCCTACGGCTGTGTCAAGCCTATCCTCGGGGGTAATTGTCCCGCGCGCTTCGTCGCAGAGCCCGAGTTCGTCGCCAGTGACGGCAGAGGTGCAAATCCTGTCCCTGTCCGGAAGGTCCCTGCACTCGTCCGGGGATATCATTTTCACTATTTCCACGGACTCGCGTATGAATCTGTCCAGGGAGTCCCGGTCAAGTTTGTTGGTGGAGAAACTTCCGAATCTCCCGTCTGCGAACAGCGCCAGGCTAATGGAATTGTCGGCGCAATGGGTGATGCGGTCCGGCTCTCCGTTGAGCGTGGCCACCAGGTCTTCCTCGCTTATCGTGAGCGTTGCCCTGACCTTCTGCGCACCTGCCTGCTTCGCCGTGTCAAGGCTGTGCCTGAGTAAGTTATAGTATTTTTCTTCCATCTTATTCTCCTCCCACCGTAAGGCTGCTTATGAGCACGGACGGTATTCCGCAAGACACCGGAACGCTCTGCTCCTTGCCGCAGGTCCAGGTGCCTTCGTCAATCTTCAGGTCCGAAGCCACAGCGGTGATGTCTGCCAGGGCCTTGGGACCGTTGCCTATGATGTTGATGTCTTTGACAGGCATCGTAAGCCTGCCGTTCTCGATAAAGAAGCCGTTTTTGACGAAAAAGGTGAAGTCTCCCTCTCCTATCTTGACCTGGCCGTTCGAGAACTGGTCCACGTATATTCCTTCCTTTACGGACGCGATGAGGTCCTGCACACCCACTCCATCGCTGCCACTCTCCATATAGGTCGCGCGCATCCTTGGGATGGGGTTGTAGCGGAACGATTCCCTGCGTCCGTTGCCGGTAGGTTCGACTCCAAACCAGGATGCGCTGATGCGGTCGTGAAGGTAGGAAGTCAGCACCCCGTCCGTGACCATATATGTCTTCTGCCCCGGTACGCCTTCGTCATCGTAGCGACAGGCGCCGCGACTCGCAGGAAGGGTGCCGTCATCGACTATGTTGATGCCCTGACGGCAGATTCTCTCACCCAGGCGGCCTGTGAATATGGACTGGCCCTTGCGGTTGAAATCGGCTTCGAACGCGTGTCCCATCGCCTCGTGGAGCAGGATTCCGGATGCACCGGCACCCATCACCACAGGCATTTTGCCGCCCTTCGGCCGTTTTGCTTCGAACCTGGCGTCCATCCCGTCCAGAGTGCGCGTGACGAGGTCCTCGAGCAGCTTGTCATCAAACATTTCCGGTCCGCAGCGCAGGCTCCTGGAGACGCTGTTGTCCTCGGTGCGGCTGCCTTGCTTGAATATGGTCTGCACGGAAACGCTTCCCAGGGGGCGTGAGTCGCAGCACAGCTCTCCGAGGGAGTTGTACATGGCGATTTCACTGACGCAATACGAGAGCGCTGCGATTACCTTGATCACGCGCGGATCACGGCGGCGTATCTCCGCATCCAGGCGTTTCAGGAAGGGGACGAACTGTGCCGCGCTGGCATCCCTCCAATCCAGACGGGCTCGATAGCAGTCGGGGAGCGGGGCATTGCCGGTGCAACTGCGGAAAGGAGCACTGTCCGCGGAAGACACACAGGCGATGGATGAAGCGGCGCGCGCTGCGTTCAGCAGGGATTGCAGGTCAGTGCGTTCGGTGTATGCATACCCGGTCTTTTCTCCCTTCAACACCCTGATTCCGCAGCCGAAGTCCAGGTGGTGGCCTCCGGAACTCACCTCTCCGTCGCGCAGGAGCAGGTCGTTGTAGCAGCTGTCCTCAAAATACAGGTCGCACCAGTCCCCGCCGTGCTTCAAGCCCTCGGCAACGACCGTGCGCAACTGCTCTTCATTTATGTTGAATCTGTCAATATTCTTCATTTGGATGTACTATGCTTCGTATGAACTTGAACTTTTCCTCGTCCCGTATGAAGGCTGCATTCTTCTCTCCTTCAGCTACTACGGTGAACGGGGACTTGGAATTGTCCGCCAGTATCCATCTGTCGCAGATGGGGACGTAAGTGTCGAAAAAGTACTGCAGACCCATCACATAGCGGCGCCTGACCACGTGGTCGGGAATGTTGTGGCCGCCGGATTCCACCCTTGCCCTCACCCTCTGGATGGCGAGTTCTGGGGAGTTGAGCCAGAAGTACAGGATCACCACCTCGTAGCCCAGAGAATGGGCTTCGTCAATGATTTTTACAAGAGACCTGGTGGCGAGGGTGGTCTCAATGCTGAAGTCTTCGAAACGGCCGAGCAGATAGTTGATTTTCATCAGCATATACCTGCTGGCGGTAATTGATGCGGCTGACGGGTCGAAAGGTGAGAGGCTCTTGGCGAATTCGTCGGAATTCACAAATTCCCGGCACCCCAGAAGGTCGGGGAGCAGGGTGTATGAGGCCGTGGTCTTTCCGGAACCGTTGCAGCCGGATATGATGAATAATTTAGGCATTGTCTATTCCGTAACCGAAAAGTGCAAAGTCCCCCTTGCAGGGGTCGTCCGGGAAAATCTCCCTGAATGCTGAGGTGATTTCCAAGGCCGTCGCAAGGTCCTTCTGCCGCCTGGAAGTGAGGCCGAGGGCGCTAGCCTGGTTGTACACGTGCACATCCAAAGGGATGATGAGCTCCGAGGGGTCGCTATGCTTCCAAAGACCCAGGTCAACCTTGCCGTCGCGCCTGACCATCCACCTGCGCATCATGTTGATTTTCTTGTTGGGAGCCTTCGGGTCGGCTTTCTGCCCGAAAACAAGCTCCCGCATCTGTGCGGCGTCAAGTTCTTCCAGACTCCCGGAGTGGAGGTAGAAGTCCCTCAGACGCCTGCATATTAGGGCGGTGTCGGACCATTTCACGGTCCTGTGTATGCTGACTGGGTCATCCCTCCAGCAGCCCGACATCACGTATTCCGACGGCTTCCATTCCATATGGTCGAAAAGCCTTTCGCAGTCGCGCACTATCATAGCTCTGCGGCCCCACGCGAAATGGGCTGCGAATACGGCCGCTATCTCTATGTCCTGAAGACTTGCGCCCCTGCGCAGGAATTCTCTCGGGAAAGCAATCGGGTCTGTGGTAAAATAGACTGGGTCGTTGTATTTGGCGGCCCAGTCCATAAGTTTGTTGCGAAGTTCCGGATTCATCCCTACCTTACAGGAATCTCTTCAAGCACTGCCTTGAGGAACTCCCAGACGTTCTCCACGGAAGCTATGTTCACCTTCTCGTCAGGGGAGTGAGGGTACATGATGGTAGGTCCTATGGATACCATCTCCCAGTTCGGATACTTGCCTCCGAGCAGGGCGCACTCAAGTCCGCCGTGGGTGGCGAGGACTTTGAGCGGCTTGCCGAACATCCTGGTGTGGGTGTCGTTGAGGAGGGCAATCATAGGGGTGTCAGGCTTCGGAACCCATCCGCAGTAGCCTCCGGTGAACTTGATGGATGCTCCAAAGGCTTCGAAAATGTACCTGACCCTGTCGGCAAGCTCCTGCTTGGACTCGTCCACGGCGCTTCTCAGCAGGGAGGAAACGGTGATCTTGCCCTTTTCGCACCTTACTACCGCGAGGTTGATGGAAGTCTCGGTAAGACCTGCCATACTCTGGCTCATCCTGATCACGTTGGAAGGACAGGCCATAATTGCCTTGAGAGCGTTGAGCATCACGTCTTCCTGAATGTACCTGGATGCAGGACGGTCCTGTTTGAGGACTACGGCGTGCATGGTCGGGTCGCTTTCCTTGTATCTTGCAGTGAGCTGGCTGAAGGTCTTCCTGATGCTCCTGGTGGCTGCTGAAACCTTCTCGGCAGGTACCACGATGTCTGCTTCACCTTCGAAAGGAATGGCGTTGCGCAGGCTGCCTCCCTTGAGGTTTGCCACCTTGGCTCCGTACTTGGTGATTGCAGGGATGAGAGCGGCTGCGAGAACTTTGTTGGCATTGGCCCTGTAGAGGGAGATGTCCATACCTGAGTGTCCTCCTGACAGGCCCTTGACGTCAAGCTTGAGACCTACGTATCCTTCCGGGGTCTTCTCTTTCCTGTATTTGAATTCGGCGATGGCGTCAAGTCCGCCGGCGCAGCCTATGCAGAGTTCCATCTCGTCCTCGGAGTCGAGGTTGATAAGTATGTCACCCTTGAGTATGCCGGGCTTGAGAGCTTCAGCTCCGCTCATTCCGGTCTCCTCGTCGTAAGTGATGAGAACCTCGATGGGACCGTGCTTGAGGCTCTTGTCCTCTGCCACTGCCATCCCCATCGCAACACCCATTCCGTTGTCGGCGCCCAGGGTCGTGCCCTTGGCCTTTACCCATTTGCCGTCGATCCAGGTCTCGATAGGGTCCTTGAGGAAGTCGTGCTCGGTGTCGGCGGTCTTCTGAGGCACCATATCCATATGGCCCTGAAGGATCACGCCGCGCCTGTTCTCGTAGCCCGGGGTGGCAGGGACTCTGATGATGACATTGCCGGTCTCATCGGCGAAAGCATCAATATTGCGCTCTTTTGCCCAGTCAAGTATGTACTGACGTACTATCTCTTCGTGCTTGGAAGGGCGCGGACAGCGGGTGAGTCCGTAAAAGTTTCTCCAGACAATAGTCGGATTGAGATCTTTGATTGTCATAATCTTGATATTAGTTGTTGATATTTTATTTCCATCTTTTATGCGTCCAGAGATAATTCCACGGCTGCTCGCGTATGTCCTTCTCCAGAAGCGAGTAGTAGCTGTCAAGCATCTCCCTTGCCGTTACGGTCGAGGCATCTTCGGCGATGAGGCTGAAGTGCATTGTGTAGCCTCCGTCCTCCCTGCACTTCATCCCGAGGTATACGACGGACATGCCCAGCTTGTGGGCGAGGGACACGGCTCCGTCCATGGACTTGGTTGGCTGCCCCATGAAATCATCCACATCCACGCAGGAGGACTTGCTGTAGGGATGCTGGTCGGTGATGAAGTTGTATAATTTCTTCTCGTCCCTGTGCCTGAGGGCGTAACGAAGTATGTTGAAACTCTCCACCATACCCTCGTAATGCTCCGGATCATCCAGGGCGGCTGTCCTGTTGCGGCGCATGAACAAATCCCATCCGGGACTGGACAGCTTCCTGTACACCACGCAGATCTGATCCACGCTGAAGCGCAACTGCTCACCGTAGCAGTAAAGCGGGTAGCCGCCGATGAGCTCCCAGTTGCCGTTGTGCGCGGCAAGGGCAATAACACTTCTGCCCTTGTCGTACAACTCATTGACAAGCTCGGGGTTGCTTATCTCCACGATATGCGACTTGCGTATGCGACCGTTGCGGTTGCCTGCCCCGAACCAGACCGCTTCTCCGAGTATCTTCCCGAAGTGCTCGTAGAACTTGCGGCTCTGCTTCCTGATTTCCCCATACTTCATCTCGGGAAAACAGCGGGCCAGGTTGATGTTCACGACATCGCGGCGATAGCGGAGCACCGAGTAGGCAAAACGCCCCATTGCCCTGCCGCAGCGGCGGTGGAAGGACAGGGGTAGTAGCGACAGCGGCCTTATCAGGCAGCTGAGAAGGAAGTATGCAGTTTTGCCTTTCTTTTCTTTCATTATGCTCTGTTCACTAAGGACAAATATACGCTTTTTCCAATTATTTTCCTATATTTGTCTATTGTACGTCTGCCGGGAGGGTGAGGCGTAATTGCAATGTGCTGATTATAAGTTAAATCTAAATCAAATAACATGTTCAAAGGACAACCAAAAGGTCTATTTGCCCTGGCCCTTGCCAATACTGGCGAGCGCTTCGGCTACTACACCATGCTTGCCATCTTCATGCTTTTCCTCCAGGCGAAGTTCGGATGGGATCAGGCAATTTCAAGTCAGGTTTACAGCATCTTCCTGGCAGCAGTGTATTTTATGCCTGTAGTCGGCGGATGGCTTGCCGACCGCATAGGCTATGGCAAGTGCGTGGTCACCGGTATTTCAGTGATGTTCCTGGGCTATATCGCCCTTGCCATCCCTACAGCCGCCAACGGACTGGGCGTAGCGCTTATGATTGCCGCACTGCTCCTCATCGCAGTGGGTACCGGTCTCTTCAAGGGTAATCTCCAGGTAATGGTGGGCAACCTTTACGACGACCCTAAATATTCCTCCCGCCGTGACGCCGCCTTCAGCCTTTTCTATATGGCCATAAACATCGGCGCGATGTTCGCTCCGTCTGCAGCTACAGCCATCACCAACCTCTTCCTCGGAAAGGCCGGACTCATCTACAAGGCTGATATCCCTGCTCTCGCGCACCAGACTTTGAATGCCACCATCTCCGCCGACAATGCCGCCAAGCTTGCCGACCTTCAGTCCATTATGCCTTCTGCCGAAGTGCAGGCCATGGGTCCCGAGGCATTCAGCTCCTTCTACATCGAACATCTCTCTTCCTCATACAATATGGGATTTGCAGTGGCTTGCGTTTCGCTGATCGTGTCCATCTGCATATACTTCGCTTGCCGCAAGTGGTTCAAGCACGCTGACGTGAATGCCAAGCAGGCTGCTTCCGACTCCAGCGTAAAGATCGAGGAGCTCACACCGAAGCAGACAAAGGACCGCGTCGTGGCCCTCTGCCTCGTGTTCGCAGTGGTGATATTCTTCTGGATGGCTTTCCACCAGAACGGACAGTCCCTGACCTGGTTTGCCCGTGACTACACCCAGGCCTATGCCGAGGGCCTGCCTCGTCTGGGCTTCAACATCTGGATACTTGCTCTGATTGCAGCCTCCATCTACACTCTCTTCGGCATCTTCCAGTCGGAGAAGCCTGTTGCAAAAGTTGTCTGCGGAGCAGTGACTGCAGCCCTTTGGGGTGGCGCTTATGCCATCTATTCAGGAATGCCTGAAGTACTTGAGATTCAGCCTCAGCTTTTCCAGCAGTTCAATCCTTTCTTTGTAGTCTTCCTCACACCTTTGTCCATGGCCCTGTTCAGCGCCTTGGCATCCAAGAAGACCGCCAAGCATCCGAAGGGCCTCGAGCCTTCTGCGCCTAAGAAAATCGGTATCGGTATGCTGGTGGCTGCACTTGGCTATCTCGTCATGCTCTTCGCTTCCTTTGGTCAGAGTTCTCCTGCCGAGCTGCAGGGCACCGTTTCCCCTGACCCTGTAGTGCCTATGTACCTTGTGAGCACCTACCTTGTGCTGACCTTCGCAGAGCTGCTTCTCAGCCCTATGGGAATCTCCTTCGTATCCAAGGTGGCTCCTCCTAAGTACAAGGGTCTTATGATGGGTCTGTGGTTCGCCGCCACGGCTATTGGCAACTATCTCAGCTCAATCCCGGGACTTCTCTGGATGAATGTTCCTCTCTGGGCCAACTGGGCCATACTGATGGCACTTTGCGTTATCGCCGGACTCATTATGTTTGCTATGCTCAAGAAGATTGAGGCTGCTACCGAAAGCTAGTTGATGAGAAAGAAACTGCACTATTTTCAGATAGCCAGTTCAGTGGTATTTGCTCTCGGGACCGTCGTTCTCACGACGGTTCCGGGAACTTTACCTTTCCTTCCGGCTCTTTGTCTGGCGCTTGCTTTTGACGTGCTCCAGCAAGCCGTTTGGCGGCTTACCCGGAAGAAGGGCTTTATCTCATATACTCTGGCTTTTTCGCCCGCTGCCTCTGCAGTGGTGGGAATAGTCAGACAGTGCAGCCTCTGGTATATAGTGGCTGCAGTGCTTGCAGTGCTCATAGCCTGCATCCCCGCATTATTGCGTCTCCTTCTGCCAAGCCACAGGTTGCCGCAGCCGAGGCTATCCACTACCATATGGGTGGGATCCTTCCTCTTCCTGGTGCTGGCCGCTCTGGTAATAGGCCTGACAATTGCCTGAGCTTCTGAAAATTATAGACAAAAAAAAGGATGGCCTTACTGGTCATCCTCTTTTTTATTCAGGCAGTTCGGCTGTTACTCAGCAGCAGCCACGTTTACCTTGATGTTGGCGAAAACGCCCTTGTAGCATTTTACCTTGCCCTCGAACTCTCCGAGCTCCTTGATGTCAGGGAGGGAGATGTTCTTCCTCTCAATCTCGATGCCTGCAGCTGCGAGAGCCTCTGCAACCTGGGCTGAGGTGACAGCTCCGTAGAGCTTGCCGTTCTCGCCCACCTTTGCGGTGAGGTTCAGAGCCACTGCCTCGATCCTGGCTGCGAGAGCCTGGGCGTCAGCAACGAGTTTGGCCTCTTTGTGAGCCCTCTGACGAAGAGTCTCTTCGTGCTGCTTGAGAGCAGATGGGGTGCCGACGATGGCGAATCCCTGAGGAACAAGATAATTGAGAGCGTAACCGGTCTTTACTTCTACCACTTCTCCGGCCTCGCCGAGATTGGCAACTTCTTTCTTAAGGATGATCTTCATAACGCTTCAATTATTTGAGGAGGTCAGTTACATATGGAAGGAGTGCGAGGGAGCGTGCGCGCTTTACAGCCTGGGCTACCTTGCGCTGGAACTTCAGAGAAGTACCGGTGATGCGGCGAGGGAGAATCTTACCCTGCTCGTTGAGGAACTTCTTGAGGAACTCAGGATCCTTGTAATCAACATATTTGATGCCTGCCTTCTTGAAACGGCAGTACTTCTTCTTGCGAACCTCTACGGTAGGAGGGTTCAGAAAACGGATTTCGTTGTTTGCTGCGTTTGCCATAATTGTGTCCTCCTTTTATTCTTCTGCCTTATCTTCCTCTGCTACAGCCTCTGCCTTAGGTTCCTCAACTGCCTTAGGGGCAGCGGCCTTTGCGGCGCGGGTCTGGCGGCGGTGCTCAGCGTAAGCGACAGCGTTCTTGTCAAGGGCTACGGTGAGGTAGCGGATGATGCGCTCGTCACGGTGATACTGGGTCTCGAGAGTTGCGATGAACTCCGGATTGGCCTTGAATTCAATCAGGTAGTAGAATCCTGATGTCTTGTGCTGGATTGGGTAAGCGAGCTGCTTGAGACCCCAGTCCTCCTGGTACACAACCTCACCGCCATTGTCGGTGATGAGCTTGACGTACTTGGCAACCGCTTCCTTCATCTGAGCATCAGACAAAACGGGAGTTGCAATGAAAACGGTTTCGTACTGTTTGATCATTTTTGTAATTGTTAATGAATAAATTAAAAGCCCCTGTTCAAAGGGGCTGCAAAGATAATAATAATATTTTTAGTTTCCAAACTCTTTGTGCGTCAGTGGGTGACATAACCTTCCGGGTTCTTTCCCACGAGGTGAAGAGCCTCATATTTCTGCTGAATTAGGGCAGTGTCGGCTTTGGCGTCATCGCTGCATATGAACCTTTCACCAATGCTGATGTGCTTGTTGCCCCAGTTGAAGTAACCCAGGTAAACCGGGCAGTCCAAAGCCTTCGCAATGGCGTGGTACCCCATTTTCCAGCGCTTCACGGGCTTGCGGGTTCCTTCCGGAGCTATGCAGAGGTGGAACTCGCCTTTCGCCTTCTGCATCTCTTCTATGACGCTCCTGACAACCGTGGCACCGTTGCTCCTGTCCACCGGAATGCAGCCGAATTTGCGGAGTATAGGTCCCAGCGGCCAGAAGAACAGTTCCTTCTTTATCATCACGTGGGCTATGTGGCCCAGACTCTTGTAATAGAAGTACGCCACCAGAAAATCCGCAATGCTGGTATGGGGCACGCCAAGGATGATGCACTTCTGCTCCGGTGCGGCTCCGCTGTCTGCCTGCCAGCCGAACAGTTTCATTATCCTGCCGTAAATGTTCTTTTTCTCTTTTGCCATAATCAAATATTTACATCTTCCAGCTCTTCCTCGCTGCGCAGGTTGCGGCAGGTGAAGTGCTGTCTGTCAACCGTATTGTCCCCCATATAGAACTCGAGTATGGAGGCTATGGATTCCTCGTCCGAGAGTTCTACCGGGTCCAGGCGCATTTCCGGGCCGATGAAGTGGATGAACTCTTCGTAGGAAATCTCTCCTAGACCTTTGAACCTGGTGATCTCCACCCCTGTCTTTAGCTCGGCCACCGCCTTTTCCTTTTCATCGGAGTTGTAGCAGTAAACGTTGGACTTCTTGTTCTTTACCCTGAAGAGCGGGGTCTGGAGTATGTGCACGTGACCGCGTCTGATGAGGTCGGGGTAGTACTTCAGGAAGAAGGTGAGGACCAGCATCCTGATGTGCATTCCGTCATCATCGGCATCGGTGGCGACGATGATGTTGTTGTAGCGCAGGTTCTCGAGATCGTCTTCTACGCCCAGCGCCGAGATGAGCAGGTTGAGTTCTTCGTTTTCCGCCACCTTCTTGCGGCTTTCCTTGTAGCAGTTGATAGGCTTGCCGCGCAGGGAGAATACGGCCTGGAAGTCGGCATTCCTCGCCTTGGTTATGGTACCGCTCGCGGAGTCGCCCTCGGTGATGAAGATGGATGAATTCTCGATGTTCTCCTGGTTCTTCTCAGTGATTTTGTCGTTGAAGTGGAAGCGGCAGTCCCTGAGCTTCTTGTTGTAGACATTGGTCTTCTTGTTGCGCTCACGAGTCTTTTTCTGTATTCCGGATATTTCCAGACGTTCTGCCTGGGAAGCCTTGATTTTGTCCTCCAGCATCGGAACAATCTCCTTGTGTATGCGCAGGTAGTTGTCCAGGTTCTTGGCGACGAAATCGTTGACATAGGTGCGTATGGTAGGACCTACCTCATTGTGCATCACTCCGTTGGCGTCAGCCTCCTGTCTCTCCCACATATAGGTGGATCCGAGCTTGGTTTTGGTCTGGCCTTCGAAATTCGGCTCCTGAATCTGTATGCTTATCGCTCCGACCACTCCCTGGCGGAAGTCAGCCGGCTCGTAGTTCTTCTTGAAGAACTCCTTGAGAGTCTTCGCGATGGCTTCCCTGTATGCCGCCAGATGGGTGCCTCCGTCACGGGTGTTCTGTCCGTTGACGAATGAAGATATGTTCTCGCCGTAGGCGTTGCAGTGGCTGAGAACTATCTCTATGTCCTCGCCCACAAGGTGAATCGGAGGATAGAGCGGGGTCTCGCTGAGGTTCTCGTTTACGAGGTCAAGCAGTCCGTTTTCGGATTTGTAGGCTTTTCCGTTGAGCACCAGGGTCAGTCCTTTCTTGAGGTAAGAGTAGTTCTTGACCATAGTCTCGACGTAGTCCGGGTTGAACGCGAACTCCCCGAACATGAGTTCGTCAGGTACGAAGCTCACCAGGGTACCGTTCTTTTCGCCGGTAGGACCCTTACCGCTGTCCTTGAGCTCTCCGCGCTCGAAACTTGCCCAGGAGCACTCGCCGTCGCGGTGCGAACAGATGTAGAAGCTCGAAGATAGCGCGTTCACGGCCTTCGTGCCGACTCCGTTCAGACCCACGGCCTTCTTGAACACGGCGTTGTCGAACTTGGCGCCGGTGTTGAGCTTGCTCACCACCCTCACCACCGAATCCAGAGGAATGCCGCGGCCGAAGTCGCGCACCGTGACCTTGCCGTTCTCTGCTATGTCTATGCGTACCTCCTTGCCGAAACCGGCGGCGAACTCGTCTATGCAGTTGTCCACCACTTCCTTGAGGAGCACGTAAATGCCGTCTCCCGGGTTCTTTCCGTCTCCGAGACGGCCTATGTACATACCTGGGCGCTTGCGTATGTGCTCTACGCCTTCCAGGGTACGTATGTTCTCGTCAGTGTAATTGCTTGTCTGTCCCATCATTTCACCACTCCCTTCAGATGCAGCACGAAGGGTTTCTTCTGTGCCGACGTGTATACTGTGACTGTCTTGTCAAAAGGATATGCCCCGTCCTCGTTGGCGTAGGTCGCGCTCACCGTCCCCTTGCCGCCCGGGGCAATAGGGGTTCTGGTCCACTCCACATCGGTGCATCCGCAACTAGAGATGGCGGCATAGATGTCCAGCGTGTCCCGGGAATTGTTGGTGAGCGTGAAACTGCACTTCAGCGCCCCGTCCTTCCAGCTGACCTCCCCGAAATCGTGGACTGTCTTGTCGAAAGTGACCGGCGGAGCACCGGCGGTAAGCAGCAACGCCGACAATATTGCGATAATATGCTTCATACTTACAAAGATACGCTTCTTTCTCAAAATTTCCGTCAAACTTCCTGAAACTTTTTTAAAAAATTCATTTTAAATGACTATATTTGCAAGGTTAACATTTATAATTATGGCTTACAAAATTAATCCCGACATCTGTGTGGCTTGTGGAACTTGCCAGGGTGAGTGCCCTTCAGGCGCTATAAAGGAAGGTGACGTTTATTCAATTGACCCTGAGGTTTGCGTCAGCTGCGGCGCTTGCGCAGACGCTTGCCCTATGGGAGCAATTTCACCTGAAGAATAACCCCAAACACTTATCGGAAAGTACAGGTCGGGCGCAGTGCGATCCGGCCTTTTTTCAATTCAAAGGGAGCAATATGTTCTTGGAAGATTTCAGACTGAAAGTATATCAGACCGTGCTGTCCACAGGCAGTTTCACGGAAGCGGCGCGGCAGCTGGGCATTTCCCAGCCGGCGGTGAGCAAGAATATTTCCGAACTCGAGAAGTTCGCCGGGGTGCGCCTGCTCGACAGGAGCAAGTCCGGGGTTCGTCCTACTCCGGACGGGGAGCGTATGCTGGAAATGGCAGCGGACGTGTCCAGGGCATACGAGCGGATCAACAATCGCTTCGCCACCCCTGAATCTACGCTCCTGCGCTCCGTGCTTCTTGAGGGGAAGATATGCAACGTGCTTATCGAGCACGGCCGTTTCGCTTCGCTCGACGTTCCGGAGAACACCCCTGCCGCCAGGATTGTGGAAGCGTCAGGCACAGCCCTGCTCCCGTCAATGTACAATACCCACACCCACGCTGCAATGACCCTGCTGCGCGGGTATGCGGATGACCTGCCGCTCAAGCAGTGGCTCGAGGATTATGTGTGGCCTTACGAGGACAAGCTTGCCCCGGCGGACATTCGTTACGGAAGCGAACTGGCGTGCCGGGAAATGCTCTCGGGCGGCACCACCTTCTTCAATGATATGTATTTCGATATCGAGGAAACCATAGATGAGGTTGTGCGCAGCGGGATGCGCGCCGCGATAGGCATCACTGTGATGGAGAACCACACCAAGGCCCAGGAGGCGCAGAAGTTGGATTTCGTGAAGAACTGGGTGGACCCGAGTGGCGGGCGCATACAGCTGGTGATGGCTCCGCACGCGGTTTATACAGTGGGAACGGACAAGTTGCGCCGCACCGCCGCATTCGCGCGCAAGCACGGACTCCGGCTCCACATACACCTCTCCGAGACGCGCAGGGAGGTGGAGGACTGCATACGGGAGTACGGAACAACCCCGGTGCGCTACCTGGACAAGATTGGTTTCCTGGGCCCGGACGTGATTGCGGCGCATTGCGTGCACGTGGACGAACAGGAGTGGAAAATCCTCGCGCGCAGGGGTGTGACGGTGGCGCATTGCCCATGCTCGAATATGAAACTCGGGAGCGGACGCTTCCCGTATGAACTGGCTCTGGAATCAGGTTGCCGCATAAGCCTGGGTACGGACGGTGCCTCTTCGAACAACAGTCTCGACATGCTCGGGGAGATGAAGTTCGCTGCCCTGCTCGCCAAGGTTCAGGGGAATCCCGTGCTTCTGAAGGCTGAAGAGGTCTTCAGCTGGGGCACAAAAAATGCGGCTCGTGCCTTTGGCATAGACGCCGGAGAAATCAAGGCCGGAGGCCTGGCCGACGCAATGCTTGTGGACTTGAACGAGCCGCGTATGAAACCGTGTCATCACCTGATATCGAATCTGGTGTACTCGGCTGACTCCTCCTGCATAAGCCGCGTGTTCTGCGAGGGCAGGGAAGTCTTTGCGAAATCCGAGACTATTTGATCTCAATCTGCCTTGTGGCAGGAATCTGAGTCTTCTCTTCCTTCTTCGGAAGGGTGATGTTGAGCACACCGTTGAGCATTTCTGCACTGATGGCTTCAAGGTTGATGTTTTCCGGCAGGGTGAAGCTCTGGTGGTATGAAGCGTAGGTGAACTCCCTGCGGAGGTAGTTTTCCTTCTTCTCCTCCTTAGGCTCCTTGCAGGCCTTCTTCTCAAGGTCGATAACAAGTTCCTCGTCGTTGTTTACGTGGACTGAAAGGTCTTCCCTGGTCATTCCAGGAGCGGCGATTTCGATTTTGAAATCCTTGTCACTTTCCTTGATGTTGACTGCCGGGCTTGCGAACTGCTTTGCCGGAACTACTGTGAAATTGTCGTCAAACAAATCACTGAATATGCTTGGCAACCAAGTCTGATGTCTAACTGGATACATAATCAAATCCTCCATTTTATAAATTCTTTTATCTGTTTTCTTTAATACCTGTTCCAATCGCGGAACGCTTATTATAATTACAAAAGGGGGACCATATGGGAAACAGGGACATTTTTTCGCTTTTTGCTGTCTAACTGTCTGAAAATCAAGACATTTTGTCGCAGATTATGACAAATTGGCACAAGGAAGCACTAGTTTTGTTATATTTGTGGAAAGAAAGGATACTTATGATATACTATTATTCCGGATGCGGCAACAGCCGTCTCATAGCGCAAAGAATCTCCGCAGAATTGGGAGAGCGTCTTGTATTCATCCCGGAAGCGGACAGGGCGGGGGAGTATTGCCCTGAACTTGGAGAGGGAGAAAGCCTGGGCTTCGTGTGGCCGGTGTACTGCTGGGCCCCTCCGAAACTTGTCAGCGAGTTCGTGAGCCGTCTCCAGCTGAATCGCAAACCATCATATACATATATGATTGCGACCTACGGCGATGACGCCGGCCTGAGCGAGAAACTCTTCAGGAAATCGCTGAAGCGGGTGGGGCTGGAGCTGGATGCGTGCCACGGCCTGATAATGCCTGAGACTTACGTGAACTTTCCGGGAATGGGACTGGACAGCCGGGAACAGGCGTGCAGGAAAATAGAGGCGGCGCTTTCCCGCATCCCTGGGATAGCCGCATCCTTGCGCTCGCACGAACGGTGCAGCGACATCCTGGTGGGGAAGAACGCCTGGCTCAAGTCCCGGGTTCTGAAGCCTCTCTTCTACCGTTTCCTCGTCACTGACAGGTACTTCCACGCTTCAGAAGCCTGCACGGGCTGCGGACTCTGTGCCAGACTCTGCCCGTTGGAGAACATAGTGATGAGTTCCGGCCGTCCGCATTGGACGGGTTCCTGCACCACTTGCAATGCCTGCTACCACAACTGTCCGTCCGCTGCCATCAGCTTCGGAAAGATTACTCGGGGCAAGGGCCAGTACAGGGCAATCCGCGATTATCTCGGAAAAGGGCAATGAACCAAAATGAACCTGAAATGAACCAAACGGAAAAGTCTTGAGACTGACCAGTCTCCCTTATTGTATGCTGCTTCATCAGTTTATCGATACTTTCTTGAATAATTTTATAATATTGAGTATATTCGCGTTCCCATGAGGCCGGAACTGCAGATATTCGCTTTCCCGCTGTCGCTGATTTTGGCGACAGCTTTGTTTGTAGCTTCATTGATCTATCCGAGGAAGTGTCCCCGCCGCCTGAGCTTTGTCGTTCTCTGCCTGCTTGCGGCAGCTTTTGCCGTGTTGGGTTGCCTCAAACCCGATCCAGGCTATCGTTACTGGCTGGCTCCGCTGTTGCTGCTTGCCATATTCCTGAGCGCACTTGCCGCGAGGGACGGTTTCCGCGAAAGGAAGGACCTGGGCTTTACCCTCAGCCATCTGGGACTGAGTGTGCTGCTTGCTTCTTCTTTCTTCGGCGCTCCCGACAGCATAAGCAGTGCAATAATACTCGAACGCGACAGACCTTCCCATGTCACGGAGGACTCGATACCCCTGCCTTTCGAGCTTGAGTTGAAGGATGTGCGCACGGAATATTACGGGGAAAGTACTATGCCGAAGCAGTATGTCGCCAGCCTGGAACTGGATTCCAAGGCTCGGCGGGTGAGCGTCAACCACCCTGTCCTGTACAAGGGATGGCTGGTGTATATCTCTGATTTTGACCGGGAAAGCGGACGCAAAGCTATGTTCAGGCTGGTGTGGAATCCGTCCATTCCCGGGGTGCTTGCTGGCATGATTCTGCTGCTCGTGTCATCGGTGCTGAGTCTCAGCCGCAGCTGGAAGTCGCGCTTCGTGCTCCCGGCCGTACTGCTGCTTGCCGTGGTCTTCACTCTGGTTTCCGTGTCCCGAATACGCTTCGCCACTTTGCCTCCGGCGCTGCGCAGCTTCTGGTTTGCGCCTCATCTTATAGTATATATGATAGCGTATTCCACTCTGGCTCTCAGTCTGTTGTGTTGCATCGCCTCTTTCTTTCCCCGTTTTGCGAAGTTGTCCTCTCTTGCCTCCAATCTTCTCAAGACCTCATCCAGTCTCATTTTGATGGGAATCGTCTTCGGCTCTATCTGGGCTCAGCTCAGCTGGGGTGACTATTGGGCCTGGGATGCCAAGGAATGCTGGGCTGCCGCCACCTACCTTCTGACCTTATGTGCAACTCACCTTCCAATAGGTGCGCGCCGCGGATCCATGCTCGCCGTGCTGTTCATTGCCTTCGCTTCTATGCAGATGACCTGGTATGGGGTGAATTACCTGCCGTCGGCAAAGGACGGACTTCACGTGTATAACAGCAAATAATCAATATTAACAAAACATTTTTATGAAACGTATTCTTACCATTGCCCTTGGAGTGCTTCTGGCGCTTGCTGCAGTCATTGCCCTGTGCCGATTCTGTTTCCGTGAACCTCTCCCTGAGGGCCCTGCCAACGAGCAGGTGAAGGCTATCCTCGAGCGCAGCGACTGTCTAGTGTGTCACTCCCAGGAGCCTGATCTCCCGTTCTATTCATCTTTCCCTGTGATTGGAAAGATGATGGACAAGCACGTGAATGCCGGTACCAAGTTCCTTGATCTGGGAGCAGAAATTGCGGATCCTGACAATTTCAGCGAGGCTACTTTGAGCAAGCTTGACCACGCCGTAAGCTACAATACCATGCCTCTGCATTCTTTCAGAATGATTCATTGGAGGAGCGGCCTGGACAAGAGGGAAAGGGCCCTGCTCGCTTCGTGGATAAAGGAAAAGAGGGGCAGCGAGGAACCTGTATGGCCGCTGCCGTCCAGCGTGGATTATGATGCCGACAAGGCGGCAATGGGTGAGAGGCTCTTCAATGACGGGGCGCTTTCCCTTGACGGAAGCATCAGTTGCGCCACCTGCCACGTGTTGGAGAACGGCGGTGCCGACCACGCCGATGAGAGGGTGTCCGAGGGTATTTATGGACTGAAGGGCGGAGTGAACGCTCCAACCGTGTACAATGCCGAGTACAACGTGCTCCAGTTCTGGAACGGAAGGGCGGCGGACCTTGTGGAGCAGGCAGCCGGTCCTATCACCAACCCTGTGGAAATGGGTGAGCAGACTGTGGAGCAGGTGGTGGAGAGGCTTTACGCAGACAAGGCATTGGTGAAGGAGTTTGAGGCACTGTACCCTGAAGAAGGTTTGACCGCATATACCCTGTGCCACGCAATTGCCGAATTCGAGCGTACGCTCATCACCCCTGACAGCCGTTTCGACCTTTATCTCAAGGGCGATAGCAATGCGCTCAGCGAGCTGGAGAAGAAGGGCTACGAGGAGTTCAAGGAGAATTCATGTGCCGCTTGCCATTTCGGAGCCGCAATGGGAGGAAGAAGCTTCGAATATAATGACATATATGGAGATTACTTTGCCGAGAGAAATCCGGAGATAGAGTACAATTCCGATGACGAAGGCCTCAAGGGCTTTACCCTCAAGGATGAAGACCTCCATAAATTCAAGGTCCCTGTCCTAAGGAATATAGAACTTACTGCTCCTTATTTCCACGACGGAAGCTTCCAAACTCTGGAAGAGGCAGTTCGCGCTATGGCCCGCTATGAACTAGGGAAAAAGCTGAGCGGTTCGGAGGTGGATTCCATCGTCGCCTTCCTGCGTACGCTCAATGGACAGAATCCTCATCTCACTGCTGCCAAATAGGAGCCGGGGGAGGATATAACGAAAGAGGTCAGCTTGATTGCTGACCTCTTTTTTGTGGGAGCTGAGGGAGTCGAACCCCCGACCCTCTGCTTGTAAGGCAGAC
>CAMEWE010000022.1:0-27317 GCA_945939695.1 uncultured Bacteroidales bacterium | reverse complement strand
GTTTTGTGGACAACTATAGGCATCAGGCAATAAAACCCAGGGAAAACTTGGATACATCTGAAAATTGTTTACCTTTGCTATACTATCATGGGTCTCCTTCCGGCTTAAGGCTTCAAGTCAACCCCTGACAGTGATAAGGCTCGGATGGTAAACCAATCTCAGGAATAACGACGAATAGTCAACTTATTTCAGTAATAATCTATAAGTCCGAGTCAACCTAAATTAGGAAAACACTTTTCGTCCACAAACACATACCTATTTGTGGATGAGCATATTAGATTTTAGATTATTTCCACTAAAAGGTATGTTTTGTGGATGTTTTAGTAAAGACTATGAAAACAAGTATTGAAAAGGAACGAATGTGCGAGACCACATTCTCGAACAGTGGCCCGTATTGGCACGCCTACACTTCGGGGAAAGACATGCCAATCATCTTTGTAAACGTGGAAGATTTCAAATTTGCCATGAATCTCATAGCGCAGAGCGCTGCACAATACCCCTCTGTTGGTATTATCGCATTTGAAGTAATGAATAACCATTTTCATTTTGTTCTTTGTGCCGAGCCCGAAGACATTTTTGCTTTTTGGAGTTTCATAGCTAGAAAATTGGTACGTGTCTTTCCGGTGGCTAAAGATATTTCTCTATCACTGAAATCTATTGAAGACATACATTCATTGCGAAACACAATCGTTTATACTCATCGTAACGGTTATGTTGCTAATCCGAATTATACTCCTTTCAATTACCCTTGGGGTAGTGGCGGATATTATTTTATTGATGGCTCTCCTGGGATAAATCTATCCGACATGGGAATTCGTGAGATAAGAAAAATCTTCAAATGCAGAACTGCTCATGTACCTAAGGATTGGAAAATAAAGGATGCTTATGTAATTCCAACATCCTACTGCAGAATCAAATTCGGAATCTCGATATTCAGAGATGCGCATCATTACTTTTCCTCATTAAGCAAAAATGTAGAGGCATATAGCAGTATAGCCATAGAAATTGGTGACGATGAATTCCTTACCGATAGCGAGCTGTTCAACAAAATTAGCAACATAGCCAAGGACAAATATGGCATAGGGCGCATTAAGGACCTGACAAAAGCCCATAGAATTGAGTTGGCCAGAATTCTCCACTATGATTTCCGCTCGTCGAACAATCAGATACGGAGACTGCTGTTCTTAACCCAAATCGAAATAGATAGCCTCTTTCCTCTATCTTCCAAGAGGCGGTAGTAGTTTTATGATATGGCTTGATTATAAGGTATTACGAGCTCACCCAATGTAAGGTCGTAGCGTGTTTCGTCCACAAAAAGGCAGGGTTTTGTGGACAAAGAGCGGTTTTAAGCCAGTTCGTCCACAAAAAGGGGGTGTTTTGTGGACAAATGCGAAGTCCAATCTGATTGCTTCGTGATAAGGGCGTCCAAAATCAAATGCGCGTACCCCCGCAGGCGCGAAATAGCCTTTTCAATCCTAAATACCACTCTTCACTCACCTCAGAAGCACTTTCCTGGATTGAAAACGGCAATTCCATGCCCAGGGGCAACCTAAGATGGTCATTCGGGAGTGCTCGAGCCGCGCCAGCAGGCAATTCACAAAACTATTCCCCCTACCGCAGCAGGGAAAGCAAGGCTCTGCGACCGGCAAGGGCTCGTCCCACAGCAGGGAGAGCAAGGCTCTGCGACCGGCAAGGGCTCGTCCCACAGCAGGGAGAGCAAGGCGCTGCGACTGGCAAAGGCTCGTCGAGGAGCAGGAAGAGCAAAGCTCTGCGACCGGTAAAGGCTCGTCCCGTAGCATGGAGAGCAAGGCGCTACGACTGGCAAAGGCTCGTCGAGGAGCAGGAAGAGCAAAGCTCTGCGGCCGGCAAAGGCTCGTCCCGCAGCAGGAAGTGCAAGGCACTGCGGCCGGCAAGGGCTAGTCCCGCACCAGGGAGAGCGAGGCGCTGCGGCCGACAAGGGCTCGTCCCGCAGCAGGAAGAGCATGGCATTGCGGCGGCAAAGGCTAGTCCCGCAGCAGAGAGAGCGAGGCGCTGCGACCGGCAAGGGCTAGTCCCGCAGCAGGGAAAGTGCAGCATTGCGGCCGGCAAGGGCCCCTGTGCAGAAGGCGGAATGGAGATTGTACCCGCCCGTATCGCAGTCAACGTCAAGCACTTCGCCGCAGAAATACAGCCCCTGGTGCAGGCGCGATTCCAAAGTCTTCGCCACCAGCTCGTCCGTGCTCACCCCGCCGGCGGTCACCACAGCGCGCTCGTATCCCACGTACCCGGAGATGTCGAAGCGCCAGCATTTCAGGACTTTGGCTATGGTCACAAGATTCACCCAGAGCTTGGTGTCGGTGCGACTGCGGCGCTCGAGGGTGTAAATGCCGGGGTTCCTGTCCACGAACGCGGGAATCAGGTCCCAAGGCATCAGCTTTCCCAGCAGGATGCGCCCTTTTTCCTTCTCACGCAGGCGCTTGGAGCGCGGATCGCAGTCAATCTCTTTCCAGAGGCTTTTCACGCGCGCAGTGAGCTCGGTGAGTTCCACCCCGGGCTTGAGGTCGAGACACAGTGCCACGCGCGACCCGTTCACCATAGCTTTCACCGCTTTGCGGCTCATCCTGAAGCCCAGCGGTCCCTCGATGCCACCGTCCGTAAAATCCAGGTCGCCGAAGTCCGAATCAGCCTCCGTGCCCTCAATCAACAGGCTCAGGCCCACGTTCTTGAGCTTGACTCCGCAAAGCTTCTGCCCGCTCTCGCTCAGTGGCAGGGAACGGTCGATATGCATGGGGTCAGCGTCGCACCCCGGCTCGAACGAGGCACCAGACCCGAGCGAGACACCTCCGGGGGCGGAGGGTAACTTGTAGTCGCGGGGCACCAGGGCGGTGAGCGAAGGGAAGAGCGGGGTGGTGCTGTGGCCCAGGCTTCGCGCCCACGCATAGCCGTCCCCGGTCGAGCCCGTGCCCGGGTAGCTCAAACCTCCGGTAGCAATAATTATCTTGGAACACAGCCACTTGCGCCCGTCCTTCAGCTCCAGCTCGTAGCCCTCGCGTATGCTGCTGACCTCAGCCTCGCACTCGATCTTCACCCCCACGCTGTGGCACGCATTCACCAGCGTATCCACCACGTCCGAAGCGTGGTAGGACGCAGGGTAGGCGCGGTCTCCCCTCTCCACCACGCTGCGCATGCCGTAGCTCTCGAAAAAGCGTATCAGCGCCTCGGGATTGAGGTTGTAGAACGAAGACTTGATGAAGTTCGCGCCCGAGCGCACGTGGGAATTGAAGTCATTCCACGGCTTGAGGTTGGTGAAATTGCACCTGCCCTTGCCCGTGATCATGATTTTCCTCGCCGGACGCGGCATCTTCTCGAGCAGGGTGACGCTCGCATCCGAGCCTGACGCAACCAATTCTGACGCAGCGCTATACGCAGCCATCAAGCCGGACGCGCCGGCACCTATCACAACTATGTCTGACTTCATAAACTCTCTTTTCGGGGGCTTGTCCCGGGCAATATACGAAAAAAGGGAAAGCTTAGCACATCGCACCGCTACGACCTCCTACCTTTGCTGCCTTCCGGCCCTGGAGGATTTGGAGGGAGCTGGTCGTGTACGACTTTCCCGCTGCAAAGATACAAATATTTTTCAAATACTGTTAAAAATCATAGGCAGTATGTCATCCACCTTTTCGAATTTCCAAATCAGCCCGTCTGCAACCATAAGCACGGACATAGGCTTTCCGGACTTCGCCTGATACTGGGCCATCACCTGACGGCAGGCCCCGCAAGGCGTCGCAGGCGAATTCCCCAGTCTGCCAAGCACTCCCCCGGCAATCGCTATGGAGAGCATATCCTTGTCGGGATAGCGGCTGCTGGCTGCGAACATCGCCGTCCTCTCGGCGCAGAGTCCGGAAGGGAAAGCCGCGTTCTCCTGATTGGCCCCGCGCACGATCTGCCCGTTGGACAGACGCACCGCCGCTCCCACGTGGAAATGGGAATAAGGCGCGTAAGCTCCTGACATAGCTTCTATTGCAGCACTGACGAGTTCGCGGTCCTCGGGGATGAGTTCATCCACGGACTTGTACTCGGTGTAAGTGATATTGATATTTTTCTGTGTCATAATGATCCGGTTATCCTGCCAAATATAAACAAAATTCTGCAAAAGTGTTATCTTTGCAAGGCTTAAATGCGTATTATATGAAGATTTGCGTAGGTTTGTCGGGAGGCGTCGACTCCAGTGTGGCTGCCCTGCTCCTGAAAAGGCAGGGCTATGACGTGTTTGCAATGTTCATGCAGAACTGGCACGACACCGAGGGCACGCTGCACGGGGACTGCGAGTGGGAAGAGGACAGGTTCGTTGCCGAAATGGTCGCGAGGAAGATAGGTATCCCATTCTATTTCATAGACTTGAGCAAGGAATACCGGCAGCGTGTCGTGGACTATATGTTCGACGAGTACGCCAAGGGACGCACCCCGAACCCGGACGTACTCTGCAACCGCGAGATCAAGTTCGCAGCCTTCCTCGAAGCCGCACGCAGACTCGGAGCCGATGTCGTGGCCACGGGACACTACTGCCGCAAGGACATACTCCCCGACGGCACGTGCAGGCTGCTCGCGGGCAGCGACCCCAACAAGGACCAGAGTTACTTCCTCTGCCAGATCAGCCAGGACCAGCTCAGGTCGGCGATGTTCCCTATCGGAGACCTGTGCAAGCCGGAGGTGAGGCGCCTGGCGCACGAAGCCGAACTACCTTCGGCCGACAAGAAGGATTCCCAGGGAATATGCTTCGTGGGCAAGGTGGACCTGCCGACCTTCCTCCAGCAGAAGCTCAAGGGCGAGGAAGGCGAGGTGGTGGAGGTATTCGACCCGTTCTATGAGTCCGACGAGCTTTACCTCAAGCAGATGCAGATCCTCGGCAGCATAAGGGGTGAGGACGGGAAACCGGATGCGCAGGCAGCGGCACAGCTCAGCAGAGAGGCGCTGGAAGCCCTCAGCAGCCCGCTCGACTACTCAGGCCTGGTCTTTCAGACCGAAACCTACCGCTCGGGCAAGAAGCACGTCAAGAAGACCAGATACAAGGCAAACCCTTGCGGAGCAATCATAGGCAAGCACGAAGGTGCCCAGTTCTACACCATAGGCCAGCGCAAGGGCCTGGCAATAGGCGGCCACAGCAACCCCATTTTCGTGATTGCGACCGACATCGCGGCGCGAAGGATATACGTGGGCGAGGGCGAGAGCCACAAGGGACTGATGCGATCCTGCCTGCACATACGCCCGGACGAAATCCACTGGCTGCGCGAGGAGCTCAGGATGGAGCCGAGACAGACGAGGCGCCAGCTCGTGCGCATACGCTACCGCCAGCCCCTGGAGGAAGCCCTGCTGATTATGAGGGAGGAAGGCCTGTACGTGCTCTTCGACCGTCCTCAGCGCAGCATCACCGCAGGCCAGTTCGCAGCCTGGTACAGCCCCGACGGAGAGCTATGCGGATCCGGGGTTATATCCAGATAAGTTCCCGAGCAGCTCCGCCAGTGCTTTTGCGGCATATGAGCGCAATTGCAAAGCAAAAAGCCAGTGTCCAGACTGCAATTGCAGAAAAAAGTGAAAAAAAATGTAGCAATTTCAATTTTTCTTTTTATCTTGCAGCCGAATAAATTGAAAACGAAGATATTACTATTCTAAAATTCAAATAATAATGGAAAATCTTGTAAACAAAATCAAAGAGAACATCGCTCTCTTCGTTGAGAATGCAGACGCACAGGTAGTGAAGAACAACAAGGCAGCTGGCGCACGTGCCCGCAAGGCAGCTCTTGAGCTTATGAAAGACCTCAAGGAATTCCGCAAGGTTTCAGTTGCTGAAGCAAAGAAATAATTTTTTTTGCATTTTTTTCACTTTCAGTGCAACGAAACCGAAAACCCCTGCATCTTGCATATAGGTTTAGGTTTTAGTACACGTCTAAGGGTTGGCCGACGGGAGTTGGTCAGCCCTTTGCTTTTTTCGAAATTATTGCGTAACTATGCACTATGGTAAAGATGGTCTCCATAGTCCTCGCAGTCTTCAGGATGGTGCTGATTCCTGTCCAGTTCAGCGACCAGGCCCTGGAAAGCACTGACGCGCAGCTCCTTGAGCTTGCGGTAAGGGCTCAGGACTACTATAACGCCCAGGCTCCCGCCCTCGGAATGGACCACGATTCCACCATAGAATTCACCCTCCTCCCCCGCGTCACCCTCAGCCGCAAGCTCTCATACTACGGATCCAACTACTCCGACCGCAAGGACGTGCTGGTCTATGAAGCCGTGCGCGAAGCCCTGAGACTCAGCCTCAATGCGGTGGATTTCAGCGACTACGACAATGACGGCGACGAAATCGTGGACAACGTCCACATAATATGCGCCGGAGGGGACGAATCCGCCGGAGGGGAGCCCGACTCCATCTGGCCTCATCACGATATCCTGGAAGCGCACGGAGGCCGCTACAGCAGCGGCGGGGTCAGTTTCAACTCCTACACCATCGCCAGCGAGTTCTGCGGAGCCGGCGTCATCTGCCACGAACTCGGCCACCAGATGGGGCTGAGTGACCTCTACGACAGCGACGGCGACGGCAGCGGCGGACTCTCCCCCGGCCTGCGCTGCATCTCGCTCATGGACTGGGGCTGCCGCAACGATCAGGGCAACACTCCCCCGAACATAGCCGCCCCGGAGCTCGACGCCCTGGGCAAAGGCACCCGCCTCGAAGCCGTGAAGGGCAGCCACACACTTGAGCCGGTGAACGTCAGCGGAGAATACATACGCATCCCCGGGGAGCAGGATGGGGAATATTTCCTGCTCGAATGTCGCGACGCCCAGGGCTGGGACAGCCACATCGGAGGCAGCGGTCTGGTGGTCTATTACGTGGACAAGTCCAGCTCCCCAGCGGGTTGGTCGGACATACTCAGCCGCGAACTCAGCGCCGCCGAAAGATGGAAATTATCCCAGGTCAACTGCAACCCGGAATTCGAATGTATACGTCCCCTCACCGGTCCCGACGACGATGCTTCGCAGGCTGCGCTCTTCTTCCCAGGCAACGGCTACAGCTCCATAGGCCAGGTGGGCGGCCCCGAGCTGCGCTCCCGCAACGGACGCAGCACCACCCTGGCTATCACCAACATACGCCGCCTTCAGAACGGCAGCGTAAGCTTTGAAATCCGCGAACCTATAATCATACGCGGAAGTTCCATATACCAGGACGGCGCCACCCTGCGCTGGAGCACGGATCTCAGCCCCGACGAAATCCTGGAATACCGCGTGAACTGGGGCAACTCCGAAGGCAGCTTCAGCACCACTGCCGGTCCAGGGAGCCGCAGCTGCGAAATCACGGGGCTAAGGTCCCAGGGCGCGTACAGTGCCAGCGTGAGCCTTGTCACGAAAACCGGTATGGAGTACCGCGACAGCCTCAGCTTCATCACCAAGTTCTACCGCCAGGGATCGTACCCCTACATCTACCTCGGCAGCGGCACGGGCGACAGCGATCTCAGCCTGCGCGGAAGCGACGGCAGCTTCATCAAGGGCGCGCGCATACCTTTGAAGATATACAACGCCCCGGAGCTCAGGGAATGCGAGTGGTACTTCGACGGCCGCAGGACAGCTCCCGACGCGGACGGATACTTCGAGTTGAGCGTATCCGGCACCCTCGAGGCGCGGCTCATCTTCGAAGACGGCCACAGGGAAATCATAAGAAAGGAGCTTAGCGTAAGATGAGGGAAGGAAAATTCATATTGCTGATTCTCAGCATTATAGCCCTGTGCTCCTGCAACGGGGACCGTTTCTCCTCCGCCTTTGTGCAAAGCGACGAAATCAGACTGCAGGTGGGAGGCTCCATGCAGCTGCGCTACGACCCGCTCAAATGCCAGCTCAGCTTCAGCCGCGAACTCTGCGAGTTCAGGGTATGCACCGACAACATGTCCGACTTCTTCTGCCTCAGCCTTGACGGCATACCATCCGAGCCGGGACAGGTACTTGTCGGCAGCCTGGTGTGGACCACCCACACCGACGTGCTCACAAAAAACAATCTCGCCCTCGAGGTATTGCACCTGGAGGGCGGGAAAGTATGGTTGTGGAGCAAGGACGCCAGGATAGGCGCCTGCGTAGAAATGCTTGACTAGTAAGACTTTGCAATCTCGATAAAGTCAGCTGCCTTGAGGGCTGCGCCGCCGATGAGACCGCCGTCGATGTCAGGCTGCGCGAAGAGCTCCTTGGCGTTGGATGGCTTGCAGGAACCGCCGTAAAGTATGGTCACGTCCTCTGCCACCTCTGCGCCGAACTTCTCAGCGAGGGTCTTGCGGATGAAGGCGTGGATTTCCTCAGCCTGCTCTGCGGTAGCGGTCTTGCCGGTACCGATAGCCCACACCGGCTCGTAAGCTACGATGACATTCTTCATGTCCTCGGCGCTGAAATTGTAGAGCACGTTCTTGATCTGGCTTGCGCACACGTCGAAGTGCTTGCCTGCCTCCCTCTCCTCGAGGTTCTCACCTACGCAGAGGATTACGCCAAGACCTGCCTCGAGAGCGAGCTTGGTCTTCACGACGAGCTTCTCGTCGGTCTCACCGTAGTACTGACGGCGCTCAGAGTGTCCGAGGATCACCCACTTGCAACCCACTGCGGTAAGCATATCGGCAGACACCTCTCCGGTGTATGCACCTTTCACGTGGTCAGCGCAGTTCTGGGCTGAAAGCTCAACCCTGCTTCCTGCGAGGGCCTTGTTCACGCAGCAGAGATGGGTAAAAGGAGGAGCCACGATGAGGCCCACACCCTCAGGCACCCCTGCGGAGAGGGCAGCCACTTCCTTTGCGAGTTCAACTCCTTCAGGCTTAACTGTGTTCATTTTCCAGTTGCCGGCAACGATTTTCTTTCTCATATTTTTCTATGTTTTGATTATGACTTTGCTTTTTAAAATCCTGCGAATTTCGTCATTTTTCAGCAAAAGAGCAAATAATGTTGTCCCTTTGGAAAGAAGCGGGAAAATGAGTAATTTTGCGGGTTAATATACCTTTGAATAAAAACACGCAACAGATATGAAGAATTTTGTAGAAGAGCTGAAGTGGAGAGGAATGATCCACGACATCATGCCGGGCACTGAAGAGGAACTCATGAAGGGCCCCGGCGCGGCTTACGTAGGAATAGACCCGACGGGTGACTCCCTGCACATAGGACACCTCGTCAGCATAATGATACTCAAGCACTTCCAGGCCTGCGGCCACAAGCCTTACGCCCTCGTGGGAGGAGCCACGGGAATGATAGGCGACCCTTCGATGAAGAACCAGGAGAGGAACCTGCTCGACGAGGCCACCCTCGCCCACAACGTGGAATGCATCAAGGCCCAGCTCTCCCACTTCCTTGACTTCAACTCCGACGCTCCCAACAAGGCCGAGCTCGTCAACAACTACGACTGGATGAAGGACTACACTTTCATCAATTTCACCCGCGACATAGGCAAGCTCATCACCGTCAACTATATGATGAGCAAGGACTCCGTCAAGAAGCGCCTCAGCCGCGACTCCTCCGAAGGAATGTCCTTCACCGAGTTCACCTACCAGCTCCTCCAGGGCTACGACTTCCTCTACCTCTACCAGAACTACGGGGTAAAGCTCCAGCTCGGAGGCGCAGACCAGTGGGGCAACATCACCACCGGCACCGAGCTCATACGCCGCACCTGCCAGGGTGAAGCCTACGCCCTCACCTGCCCGCTCATCACCAAGGCGGACGGAGGCAAATTCGGCAAGACCGAGAAGGGAAACATCTGGCTCGACCCTGAGCGCACCAGCCCTTACCAGTTCTACCAGTTCTGGCTCAACGTCAGCGACGACGACGCCGAGAAATACATCAAGATCTTCACGATGCTCGACCGCCAGACCATCGAGGACGCCATCGCGGCCCACAGGGAGTGCCCAGAAAGGCGCGAACTCCAGAAGCTCCTCGCGAAGGAGGTGACCGTAATGGTCCACGGCGAGGCCGGTCTCGACTCCGCCCTGAAGGCCTCCGCCATGCTTTTCGGCAAGGCTACCACGGAAGACCTCAAGGCCCTCGACGAGAAGACCTTCCTCGCGGTATTCGACGGAGTGCCAACCTTCTCCCTCGACCGCAGCAAGCTGCCTCTCGGCATACTCGACGCCCTCGCAGTGGAGACAGGCATCTTCCCATCCAAGGGTGAGGCGCGCAAGATGATACAGCAGAACGGCTTCAGCCTCAACAAGGCGAAGATGAACGACATCAACAAGTCCCTCGGCGAAGAGGACATCATAGACGGCAAGTACATACTCGCCCAGAAAGGCAAGAAGGACTATTATATCATCATTATCAATGGATAAGCCAGCCAGCACAAGACAGCTCAAAGTGGGCAGGGAGCTCCAGAGAGACCTTGCCGAAATCATACGCAGCAAGGGTATGGCAGCGTTCGGCGGAGCAATGGTGACGGTCAGCGAAGTCCGCATCAGCCCCGACCTCAGCATAGCCAAGGTCTATGTCAGCATCTTCCCTTCCGACAAGGCGCAGAGCGTGCTGCCTGTCCTGGAGGAGAACAAGAAGGCCATACGCGGCGAACTCGGCCGCAAGGTAGCCTCCCAGCTGCGCATAGTGCCCGAGTTGGACTTCTACCTCGACACCACCCTCGACTACGCCGAGCACATAGAAGAGCTGCTCAAGAAATAAGCCCCGAGCCGTGGATACCGCTCTTTTCATAGCCCTGCGTTACCTGTTTGCCAAGAAATCCCACAACGTCATCAACGTCATTTCAGCAATCAGCGCAGCCGGCATGGCCATAGGCACCGCGGCCCTCATACTCATACTCTCGGTCTGCAACGGCTTCAATGCCAAGATAGAGAGCAATCTCTCCGACCTCGACCCCGACCTCAGGGTGCAGCTCGCCGAAGGGGGACGCTTCCCTGCCGACAGCGCCCTGCTGGAAAAGATTCATTCCCATCCCGACGTGCTCTCCGTGCACCCCGTGCTCGAGCAACAGGTCTTCGTGAACTGCGGCAAGAATCAGAGCATGGCTTACGCCAAAGGGGTCGATGCAGAATACCTTGACGGCTCCGCGCTCGGGAGCCACATCATACTCGGGGACGCCGTCCTGCATGGGGAACGGGGGCAGGAACTCGCCCTGGTCGGAGCCACGCTCGCCCGCGAACTCAACGCCAGCCCGCGTTTCCTCGAAAAGCTGCACTTCCTCTACCCCGACGACTCTCCCCGCAACCCCCTTGCCGGACCGGGAATATCGCTGCGCGAGGAGAAACTGGGCGTGGGAGGAGTCTTCAGCATAAGCAACGATGTGGATTCGCGCCTGATCATCGTCCCCCTGCCGATGATGGAGCGCCTGCTCGGCTGCGAGGGCCGCATCAGCTCGCTGGAAATCGACGTCAGACCGGGACGGGAAAAGGCCTGCGAACGCGAACTATCCGCCGCCCTGGGTCCCGACTTCAGGCTCGTGGACCGCTACCGCAGCAACGAGTCCCTCTACAAGCTGATGCGCTACGAGAAGTTCGCCGTTTACCTAATCCTGCTCTTCGTGGTCATCATCGTGGCCTTCAACATCTTCGGCTCCCTCACCATGCTCATCATCGAGAAGAGTGACGATGCCCGCACGCTGAGCGCCACCGGAGCCCGGGACGGCCTTCTGAAAAGGATTTTCGTGCTCGAAGGCTGGCTTGTATCCCTGCTCGGACTGGGCAGCGGACTGGTGCTGGGAGTGGCGCTCTCCCTGCTGCAGCAGGGTCTGGGCCTGGTGAAGATGCCCGGGAACTTCGAGATGAACGCCTTCCCCGTGGTGCTCCAGGCCTCGGACGTGCTCCTCACTGCCGCCAGCGTCGCCCTCACCGGCCTGCTGATTTCCCTGCTCGCAGCGAGAAAAAAATTTTGATATTATCCCCCTGTTTTTTACATTTGTTATCAAATGTGCCGCCGGCACACGATTGGCTATGGAAGAATTGAAGAAATTATACCCGATGAAGTTCTGCACCCTGCAGGACGAGTATTCCTGGGGAAGCGAAGAATTCAAGCTCGCAGACCTCGGCTACCGCGACTCCCTGGTGAGGGACGGCTGGCTCGCCGGCAACAGCCTCGGGGAACTTATGGACACCTACCTTGACCGCGTCACCGGAGACCGCCTCTACCAATACTACGGGCGGCAGTTCCCCGTATGCGTGCGCCTGCTCAAGCTGAGGGGCGACATGCCGCTGCAGGTGCATCCCGGGGACGAGATTGCAGCCCAGAGATACGACTTCCTCGGCAAGGAAAAGTTCTGGTATGTGCTGCGCGCCGGGAAGGACGCCCGAATCGGGGCAGGCTTCCTCAGGGACAGCGATGCCGGCGAATTCTGGTCCGCGATCAACGAGGGGAAGCAGGACGCGCTGCTCAATTTCATCGCCCCGCACCCCGGCCTCGGCCTCTTCATCCCTGCCGGCACCCCTCACACCGCCTCGGGCGATATGGACATACTTGAAATTGCCGAGTCCTCCCCTCTCGACTTCTGCCTCAGCGGCAGGGGCGGGACGGTCAGCGAAGACCAGTTCGACCCGGCACTCAGCCTGGTTGACGCCCTGGACTTCATCGACTACGGGAAATTCAGGCCAGTCGCGGGCAAGGGCGACACCCTCATAGACATCCCGGCATTCACCGTGAGCCGTATGTCACTCAAAGACCCCGTGCGCTGCAACAATGCCGAATTCGACTCCATCATTCTCTACAGCTGCGTCAGCGGCTCCGCCTCCGTCCAGCTTCAGGTGCTGGGTCAGACTGCAGACTACCCTCTGCGCGCCGGCGAGACCATACTCATCCCGGCAGAGTGCGGGGACTTCAACCTGGTCCCTACTGAAGACGGCACGGTGCTGCTGGAGACCACAGTCTCCATGAAGGAGAAGGACAGCTACCTCGAACCAACCACAACTAAATAACACAATCTATGAAAGGGATTTACATTTTTCTTGCAAACGGCTTCGAAGACATCGAGGCCCTTGCCGTGTGCGATGTGCTCCGCAGAGGAGGAGCCGAGGTCAAACTCGTGTCCGTGAACAACCCGGGCGAAGGAAAGACAGTAACATCATCCCACGGGGTGAGCGTGATTGCCGACATCGCGTTCCAGGATCTGCCGGAGAACAGTTCGCCATTCGGCGAATCTCTGCTGCACACAGTTCCCGCCGACACAGGGGACGTAATGATATTCCCAGGAGGAATGCCGGGATCCAAAAGCCTCGCCGCGTGCAGCCGGCTCATCGAGATTGCCCGCAGGCACTACAACGAAGGCGGTGCGCTCGCGGCTATATGCGCTGCCCCGGGACTCGTTCTCTCCCAGCTGGACTTGCCCGAGGGAATGGAATTCACCTGCTTCGACGGCTTCCAGGACGCCCTCATAGCCAAAGGATGCAGGTTTAGCGGACGCCCTGCAGTCAGGAGCGGACGCATAGTAACAGGACGCAGCGCCGGCCACGCAGTGAGCTTCGGCCTCGAGATCCTCAAACTCGTGAAGGGAGAGCAGGCCGCAGCCGACGTGGCCCACGCCCTTTATCTGGATTAAGATTTGCATTATGGAAGGAGTCAGACTCGACAAATACCTCTGGGCCATAAGGGTCTTCAAGACCCGCAGCGAAGCCACTGACGCCTGCAACGGCAACAAAGTGCGGCTCAACGGCAACCCCGCCAAGGCTTCCAAGGAAGTGAAGCCGGGCGATATGCTGGAGGTTCGCAAGGGTCCAATAGTATTGAGTTACAAGGTATTGGCCACGAGCGGCAGCCGTATGGGCGCAGCCCTGGTGCCGAAATACGCCGAAGACCTGACTCCGGAAAGCGAAAGAGCCAGACTGCACGCCCCGGTGGAGACCATAGTGCTGCGCCGGGACCGTGGCAGCGGCAGACCCACTAAAAAGGAGAGGAGGCAGCTGGACGGACTGATGGACATATTGGAAGAAGATTATTGATAAAACTTGAACGCAAATGTGTGGAATTGTAGGATATGTAGGTGAAAGACAGGCCTACCCAATTCTCATCAAGGGTCTCAAAAGGCTCGAGTACAGAGGTTACGACAGTGCCGGAGTGGCGCTCATCAACGATGACGGCGAGCTTGTGATATACAAGTCCAAAGGCAAGGTCAGGGACCTTGAAGCCGTGGCTGCCGACAAGAATGTCAGCGGCAGCATAGGCATAGCCCACACCCGCTGGGCCACACACGGCGAGCCGAGCGACATCAACGCCCATCCCCACTTCTCCGAGAACCACAATCTCGCCCTCATCCACAACGGAATCATAGAGAATTACCTGGCTCTCAAGGAAGAGCTCACAAAGCTGGGCTACCACTTCCGCTCCCAGACCGACACCGAGGTCGTCATCCAGCTCATACAGTATATGATGGACTCCCACGGCATCAGCCTTGAGGAAGCCGTTCCACTGGCCCTAAGGAACGTCATAGGGGCATACGCCCTCGTGGTTATAGACAAGAAGAGGCCGGACTCCATGATTGCCGCGCGCAAGGGCAGCCCGCTCATCATAGGCATAGGAGAGGGCGAATATTTCGTTGGCTCCGACGCCTCCCCCATCATTGAATACACCAACAAGGTAGTCTATCTCGACGAAGAGCAGATAGCCTTCATAAAGAAAGGCGAAGAGCTCAGGATTACCGACCTTCGCAGCGTGAAGCAGACCCCGGTCGTCCACCAGCTCGAAATGAGCCTCAGCGAAATAGAGAAGGGCGGCTTCCCTCACTTCATGCTCAAGGAAATATTCGAGCAGCCGCGCACCCTCAAGGCCTCGATGAAGGGCCGTCTCCACCCCGATCTCGGCACCGTCAAGCTCTCGGGCATCATAGACAACAGGGAACGCCTGCTCAAGGCAAGACGTTTCATCATCTGCGCCTGCGGTACCTCGTGGCACGCCGGCCTGATAGGAAAATATATGATCGAGGAACTCACCCGCATTCCAGTGGAGGTGGAATACGCCTCCGAGTTCCGTTACCGCAAGCCGGTCATCTTCGGGGATGACGTGCTCATAGCCATCTCCCAGTCGGGAGAGACCGCCGATACCCTGGCCGCAATCCAGCTCGCCAAGGATGCCGGAGCCTTCCTCTTCGGAATATGCAATGTCGTGGGCTCATCCATTGCCCGCGCCACCAACACCGGCTGCTACACCCACATAGGTCCCGAAATCGGTGTCGCCTCCACCAAGGCCTTCACCGCCCAGGTGACCACTCTCTTCCTTTTCGCACTGAGTCTCGCCGAAGAGCTCGGCACGGTCACTGAAGAGCGCCGCTCCGAGCTGGTACGCGCCCTGCAGAACATCCCTGACCAGATTGCGAAAATTCTAGAGCACGATGCTGAAATCGCCGACCTCGCAAAGACCTTCACCTACGCGCACAACTTTTTGTACCTCGGCCGCGGATTCAACTATCCCGTAGCCCTGGAAGGCGCCTTGAAGCTCAAGGAAATCTCCTATATCCACGCTGAAGGCTACCCTGCCGCAGAAATGAAACACGGCCCTATCGCCCTCATCGACGAAGAGATGCCTGTGGTCGTAATTGCCCCTCGCAGAGGACATTACGACAAGATTCTCAGCAATATCCAGGAAGTCAAGGCCCGCAAGGGCAAGGTCATCAGCATAGTCACCGAGGGCGACTCCTCGGTCAAGGCTCTCTCCGACTACGCCTTCGAGATTCCGGACACCGAAGAATGCCTCGTGCCTATACTTTCAGTCATACCTCTCCAGCTGCTCGCCTACCACATCGCCATAGCCAAGGGCCGCGACGTGGACCAGCCGCGCAACCTGGCGAAATCAGTGACAGTAGAATAAAACGACAGAATTATGATTTGGGTAATAATGATTGCTGTGATGGTGCTCTCATACATCATCCAGGCAACCCTCAACAGCAGATTTGAAAAGTACTCCCGTATCCGCGGGCCTCACGGGCTCACGGGTGCCGACGTCGCCCGCCTCATGCTCAGGCAGAACGGCATCACCGACGTCAGCGTAGAATGTATCCCGGGACGTCTTACCGACCACTTCAATCCCCAGGACATGACCATCAACCTCAGCGAAAGCGTCTATAAGAGCGCCTCGGTAGCCGCCTGCGCAGTCGCCGCCCACGAGACCGGCCACGCCATACAGCACGCCACGGGCTACGGTCCGCTCAGGCTCAGGAGCGCCCTCGTGCCCGTAGTGACCTTCGCCAACAACACCGTGCAGTGGGTGCTCCTGCTGGGAGTCCTGCTCATCAACGTCTTCCCTTCACTGCTCTGGATAGGAATCGGACTCTTCGCCATGACCACCCTCTTCAGCCTCGTGACCCTCCCTGTGGAGATCAATGCAAGCCGCAGGGCCGTAGCCTGGCTCGAGGGCAGCGGAGTGGTGGACGCCGAGACAAAACCTTATGCTGTGGACGCCCTGAAATGGGCCGCCTACACCTACGTAATCGCCGCTCTCGGCTCCCTCGCCACCCTGTTTTACTACATCTCAATTGCCAATTCCAGAAGAGATTAAGCAATTTTATCCGGCATACTGGTCCATTTGGCAAATTAGCTCCCGTTTCTTTGTCTTCTTAGCGGAAAAATCACTATATTTGTGACTGTGTTCCGCCCCGACAGAGGGACGGGAGCAAAGGGATTCAACGGAAGCGCTTGAACAGAGTGTGGAAGTTGCCGGAAGCGCCGGATAACCCGTTGTCGGGCAGTCGGTGCGACGAGGGGAAAGGAGGTGGCGAATCCTTCATAACCGGGTCTGGAAGGACTTGCCGGCCGGCCACATTCTCAAAATTGGCCTTGACAAACACTGTGAAAGACTGTCTCTCCGGTGTTTGAGCCGGAATAATCCCTATAGCCCCGGGAGTGAAAGAAGTACAATCCCCTCTCCCGATTCTCAGCTCCAACGAATTGAGTGTTAATCGTTTAACTTTTTCTTAATCGGAATTCTTTGCAATGGCCAGGCCGCGGGAGACTTACTGGTTCGCCCTCAAGGTGTTCTACAACAGGGTCGAGAAGATCAAGGCCGATTTCAAGGCGGCCCGCTACGAGACCTATGTCCCGATGACGGTCATTGAGAAATTCCAGAAAAGCGAACTCGAATACATAGAGAAGCCCGTGGTCGCCTCCCTGCTCTTCGTGCGCTGCAGCGAGAGCTTCCTGGTGCGATACAAGCGCGAAAACAGCGACGAGTTCCTCTACTACAGCTCCCCCGGCAACAATAAGCCTGCCAGGATAAGGGACCGCGAGATGGAAATCTTCCGCCAGGCCACGATGCTCGCGGGCAGCGGAGCCGAATATCTCGGCAGTGAGACATCCCGGTGGTGCATAGGCGACAGGTTCAAGGTCACGCAAGGCCTGTACAGCGGCCTTGAGGGCTACGTCAAGCGCATAAAGCACGCCCGCAAGTTCATAGTCTGCATCGAAGGCGTGGCCGCGGTGGCAATCTCCAGCATACATCCCAAGTTCCTGGAGCGCATAGAAGCCCCGGGCGAGGACGGCAGAAATTGAGAACAAAAAAATAATCATCCCATATGCAACTCATTCTTCTCTCCGGTGGTTCCGGAAAGAGGCTTTGGCCTCTCAGCAACGACACGAGGAGCAAGCAGTTCCTCCGCGTACTTCAGGCTCCAGACGGCAGCCGTGAATCCATGATACAGCGTGTCACCCGCCAGATACGGCAGGCAGGCATAGCAGACTCCCTCACCTTCGCCACCGGCGCAGCCCAGAGGGAAAGCATAGTCAACCAGATAGGCGACAATGTCAGCATAGTCACCGAGCCCGAGCGCAGGAACACCTTCCCTGCTATCGCCCTCGCCTGCTCCTACCTCTCCAAGGAGAAGCAGTGCGCTGACGACGAGGTGGTGGTAGTGATGCCCTGCGACGTCTATACCGAGAGCGGCTACTTCGACACCATAGACAGGATGGCGCAGGCGGTGGAACAGGGCGCGGCCGACATAGTCCTGATGGGCATCGAGCCAAACTGCCCGAGCGAGAAGTTCGGCTACATAGTCCCTTCCGGCAACGGCAAGGACGGCCTCTGGCGCAAGGTGGAGAGATTCACCGAGAAGCCTGATGCCGTCAGGGCAGCCGAGCTCCTGAAGATGGGCGCGGTGTGGAACGGAGGCGTGTTCGCATTCCGTCTCGGCCACATAAAGCAGCTTGTGGATAGATACGTCCCGGCAGGCAGCTTTAGCGAATTGCGCGAGCGCTACGCAGAATTCCCGAAGATCAGCTTTGACTACGAAGTCGTGGAGAAGGCCGCATCCGTAGCCTTCGTGCCTTACTCCGGCAAGTGGAAGGACCTCGGCACCTGGGACACCCTCTGCGAGGAGCTCCCTTCCGTGAGCCAGGGCAAGGTGGTGATGGGTGGCAACAACGAGAACGTCCACGTCATCAATGAGCTCAACACTCCCCTCGTCTGCGAGGGTCTCAAGGACGCGATCGTGGCGCTGAGCCCCGACGGCATACTGGTCTGCTCCAAGGACAGGAGCGACAGGCTCAAGGAGCTGGTCGAGGGCATAGGCGACAGGCCTATGTACGAAGAGAGGCGCTGGGGCACATATCGCGTGATCGACGTGAGCACCTACTCCGACGGCACCAAGTCCCTCACCAAGAGCCTCACCCTCAAGGCCGGCAAGGGCATAAGCTACCAGCTCCACAACCACCGCAGCGAGGTCTGGACCATAGCCGAGGGCAAGGGTGAATTCGTGCTCGACGGCGAGCGCCGCACTGTCAGCCGCGGCGACGTGCTCGACATTCCGGTGGGCCACAAGCACGCCCTTCGCGCCACCACCGAGGACCTCACCTTCATCGAGGTCCAGCTCGGCAAACCGCTCATCGAGGAAGACATCGAGCGCTTCGAGTGGGAGTGGTAGGAAAGACGGGGAAAGCGACTTATTGCTCAGCAAGGCACTTATGAGGTCAGGAGAAAACAATTCCAATATGCTGTTATGGAGATAATAACTACATCTATATCAGGGGTCTATATCATAGAACCCAAAGTTTTCAAGGATTCCCGCGGATATTTCTTCGAGAGTTTCTCCCAAAGGGAATTTGATGCCAAAATTTCCGCCCTTCTCGGGCAGGAAATACGCTTCGTCCAGGACAACGAATCCATGTCCTCCTACGGCGTGATGCGCGGCCTGCACTTCCAACGTCCGCCCTTCACCCAAAGCAAGTTGGTGAGGTGTGTGCGCGGCTCCGTGCTGGATGTCGCAGTGGACATACGCAAAGGCAGCCCCACCTACGGGCAGCACGTCGCGGTGGAGCTCACGGAGGACAACCACAGGCAGTTTTTCATTCCCAAGGGCTTCGCCCACGGCTTTGCCGTCCTGTCCGAGACTGCGGTCTTCCAGTACAAATGCGACGAGTTCTACCACCCGGAAGCTGACGGGGGCATAAGCATTCTGGACGAGAGTCTGGGAATCGACTGGAGAATCCCTGCCGACAAAGCCATACTGTCGGACAAGGACCTCAGGCACCCGCGGCTTGCCGAGTTCGAGAGTCCGTTTGAGGGGTGAGGAAATGAAAAACAGAGTATGGAACAATGGGCAATACTCTGTTGAGTCTAAACGTATGCGAGCTCTTGCTAAACTCGTCGTACCATATTCTAATGGCACAGAGGTAATACTAAATTTCGAAAGGGCAAGAGCGCACAACAACTTTCCTGTTTGGAATATTGCGAGAATCGTAGAAAAGAGGTCTGCCTACATAAGCATAGTAAACATTGTTCGGATGAGTGGTATACGAGGTAATAGCGATAGCTACGTACTTGAAATATCAATGAGTATAAAACAATTGTCGGCTAACTGATAAAGCAATAAGATAATGGCAAAGAAGCAACAGAATGTAGAACAAACACCTCTAGAGAAGCAGTATCCTAGTTACATCAGCAACCACCCGAAGGGTGAGGATATGTTTGAGGGGAAGTCCCAAGAGAGGCTGGCTCAGGCTATTGCTGCGCATATAGTTGGAACTGACGAGGGCACCAAAAATGGCGTAAAGCCTGCATTTGCACGACTAATCGGACTTGAAGGAAAATGGGGAAGTGGCAAATCTAATGTCATTAAGATTCTTGAAGAGGAACTCAACAAGAATGGCTCTTATACCTTCTTTACCTTTGACGCATGGGGTAATCAGGAGGATTTGCAGCGGCGTTCCATTCTGGAACTCCTTACTCGCCATTTAATGCGACCGGAAGTAAACAAACTGACGGGGTTGACCACTATGCGTGTGATGAGACCTGAAGGAGAAGGAAAGATTGATGAAATTGAATGTACCTGGTTAGATAAACTCAATTCTCTACTATCTCGCAAGTCCTATTCACGAGATATAACAGTTCCGTCACTCAATAACTGGACAAAGATCTTTGTCTTGATGTTGCTTGTAACAGGCATGCTCATTCCGCTGGTTGATGTAGTAGCAATAGATTTAAGCAGGTGGGCGCAATTGGCTATTATTTTGGCGCCAATTATAGTATTTCTTATCATTGCTGCTATTAGAAAGAAACTCGGTGAAATGTGGAAGATGTACAATACAGAAGGAAAGAGCGACACTACCTCATACGTCATCAGCGAACAAGAACCTTCAGTAAGAGAATTCAAGGAATGGATGACTGAGATTTCCAATGGAATCCCTAAGACAGAGACGTTGGTGCTGGTCTTTGATAATATGGATCGCCTTCCCTCTGAGAAAGTCCATCAATTTTGGTCTCTCATTCAGACTTTCTTTGCGGATGATGGTTACCCGAATATCTGGTGTATCGTACCTTATGACGAAAGTCACCTTGCAGCGGTTTTCTCATCAGAAGATGCTACCGACAAGAGTATCAAGTTCCTTCGTGGTTTCTTAGATAAGACCTTCCCGGTTTCCTACAGAGTTCCGGAACCTATAGTAGCTGATTATAAGAATATTTTTGAAGAACTCTTCCGGGAAGCTTTTGGAACAACCGTTGACGATGACAGACTTGAACTGATTAGCCAATGCTACCGTCATGAGCATCCTGTACCTAATGTCCGGGAGATAATCTCATTCATCAACAACAATGTGAAGTTTGCCAAGCAGTGGAAGGAGATAATAAATCCTATTTCCAGAGCAATTTACATCCTGAAAGAGGACGCATTGTTGCGTCATCCTCAGTTGGCAACTGGAACTGACAGAAAGTATAAAGATGTTAGTACCGATGAGTATATTCTTGCAAACGAATATTATAGGAGTTTTAATCAACTGCTCTTTGGCAAGGTTGACTTGAACGACATACAGCGAGAAGTAGCCGCAATGGTTTATGGAGTAGAACCTGAGAATGCGGCACAGATTGTTGTGAATCGCTATATCCGTAATTGTGTGTCCGGTACGGATAAGTATGGTTCCCTTGACGACTATGTTGATACTCCTCACTTCATGCTATTGTTGGAAGAGTATGTTAAAAACATGTCCATAAATGAATACGCCAATGCAGCCACTCTAATACAAGCAATTGATGCAGAGAAGCTTGCAGGTAAGGATAAAAAGCGATTAGCCAAAATTTGGCGTCATTTTGGAAATCACTTCGTTGCATTGGATGCACCTGTAAAGGAAGTCACGGATTATCACCGTATCGTTTTTAGTCATGTAACACCTGCCTTGGCAGAGCAGTGTGTCTCTGCTTTTTGCAAGCGTTTGATTGACAATAGTAAGGAAGTATACGGATCCCACTTATACGAGCAGTTAACTGTGCTGTTCAACGAGACATTTGCAAAAGGACTTGAGATTAGAAAGGTGTGTCCTGTAAGTACTATTGATTCAAAACGATTTGCAGACTATGTTCTAAGAGCAGGAGATAACTACAAGCGCTTCCCGCTGAGAGCAAACGCAGACGAACTCAACCAGACGATAGAGAAAGCGATAGATAAGTCTTTCCCCTATTTGGAAGTTCTTAAAGTCCTAAAGGATGACAAAGACTATACTGTTGCAGAAGTTGGTAAGTTTTCCGTTCAGCAGTTTAACCTAAAAAAGTCATCAGCTCTTGTCGCTCAGCACCTAATAGCTATTCAGAGAGTATTCTATAGTTCTTTCCAAAGCACACAGGATGCTAATTATAACACGGCCCTTTGGCAGGAAGTAAAGACAGAAGAGGGGAAAACTGCTTATGATGAGATATTTGCGTTAAAGAGCGTAGGAGTCTATGAGCAATTGCCCGAAGACGAGCGTCACATTAATATCTTATTGCCTCGTGTACTCTTTTATACCAGTACAACTAAACTTTTAAAGGACTACCTTTCCAACCCAAACATTCACTTCCGTCGCAATCTGCTAAAAATAATGATTGAGACAAAGAAACATGATGGAAATCCTGATTATCCTGAATTCATTGAACACTGGCAATTATTTGTTAATAACATAAAATTAGAGCGTCAATCTCTTATCCAGTTTGCAGATGATTGGGGTTATAAGCATATATCAGAACAAGAGCAAGACAAGACCTATTTTAACCTTTTGAGCGATACTGCATGGATAGATGCATTGCTCGCTGAAAGCACTCCTTTGGCTAAAGCACTCCTTACAAAATGCGTTGCAGAGATGGTTCAGCAGCCAAATAACCAATTTGTTCAAGCAAACACGGCATCACGGACGAATTCCCCTTGGAGCATAGCTTTGGAAAAATTGATAGACACAGACTATATTACGACAAATAATCTAGGCAACTTAAAAGGGCTAGCTGTTGAACTCATAGACTTTGTAGCAAAAAACGGAGCCTTCAATGATGATATTTTGAATAGTTTGCTTGCAAAGGTTGAATACTCATCCATATCATCTCAGGTGAGTGACATACGTAACCACATTCTTAATGGTATGCAGGGATATAGTATGACTCATTCCAAATTCAAGATTCTGCACCGATGGTTGGAACAGAGTGGTATCAATGCAGCTAATCATTGCGATGATGCTGCCAATCAGATACTCGCAAAGGTTGTTGATGATTCAGAATGTCAGCAGATAATTCTCAAGGATAAGGACTACTACAAGCCTATTATAGCTAACACGGTAGAAACAGCTTCTGCTTTGCACGATAAGCTGAAAGTCTTATTGCATAATAATCCTGATAGCGAATTTGCAGGATATATTCGCGAGACGGTTAGATATAGTGATGAAGAAAAGGGGAGCTAAGACTAAGAGTTTTGAAATCAATATAGAGAGATCAAATGGCAATATTTGATGTTAGCTGTCAATTTTTGGACCTCCCCGGATAGCTGTAATTTCGCGGAAAAAAGCCAAAAGAAATGTATAGCAGAGAAGAATTAGAGAGGTTCTACCTCGATTATCAAAGTGAGTGGATCTCACGTTGCATGACACTATAAGCCTATTTCTCTCGCAATAATGTCCCGTTCAAAGTCATGGACAAGTTTATTGAGGATATCAGAAAGAGAATGAACCAAAAATCCGGCCGAAACGACCGGAATGAGATATAAAAACGTATATTTGATGAGCCGGATTCAGAAATGGAGGGGATCAGTCGGCTGCTTCGGTCAAATAGAACACATTAAACGACGGTCCCTACTTAACAATTACTAAAAAGTATAAAACCCTGAAATTATGCAGGGAAAATTGTGAATTTGCAATAAAATTTTATCGGTTATGGCAGAATACATAGACAATAGGGAGATATATGAGTCGGAAGAGGAGGACTTCGACATTAAAAGTTATCCTTTCGACCCAGAAGACATATCCATTGACAAGAAGCCTATGATGATGGATGCCATCATACGTAGATTCAAGCAGGGTACCATTATTATGCATCCTGACTTTCAGCGGGAAGAGGTATGGAGCAAAGAGACCAAATCGCGCTTGATAGAGTCCTTGTTGTTGAGGATTCCCATCACTATGTTCTATGTATCCGCTGACGAAGAGGGAAAACTGACTGTCGTTGATGGGCTGCAGCGGTTATCGGCCATTAGGGATTTTGTTTTGAAGGAAGACTTCAAGCCCTCTAATACGAAAGGCTTAGGCGATGGTATGCGCCTGCAGGGCCTTGAATTTCTGAACGACTATGAGGGAAGGACTTTTAACGAGCTTCCCATAAATATGCAGAACCGCATCAATGAAACGGAGTTCACTTTTACAATCATCAATCCCGGTACTCCGGAAGAGGTCAAGCGCAATATTTTTAAGCGTATTAATACTGGTGGTGAAGGACTGAAGCCACAAGAAATACGTAATGCCTTATATGCAGGAAAGTCAACTGAGCTTCTGAAGACGCTTGCTACCTCCCATTCTTTCATTAACGCTACAACCAGTTCTGTCCGCTCAAATAGAATGGAATCATATGAAGTAGTGCTGCGTGGTATAGCTTTTATCTTGAGAGATGCCGATTCCTATCCTAAAAACGGTAATATGGATAAGTTCCTTGGTGATACTATGGTTATCTTGAATAGTTACCCGTCTTTTAATGACCGTGAGATTCTTCGGCTTGAAAAGATGGAAGGTCTTGACCTGAACGCCATCAGGAAAGAAAAAATAGAAGTATTGGAAGATGTTTTCAGAACGGCCATGCAAAGAGCCAAGATGCTTTTTGGCACTCACGCTTTCCGCAAGAGCTATGGTGACAAGCGTCGAACTCCAATCAATAAGGCTCTTTTTGAATTGTGGTGCAGTACACTTGCTGTTATGAATGACGCTGCTTTTGGCAAATTACAAGGAAATACTCAATTCATGTCCGAGTATAATCAACTGTTGGATGATGAAAAGTTTAACGTATATATCTCTCGCGACAGCTGGAAGCCCACGTCAGTTCGAAGGCGCTATGAAATGATTGATGAACTGATAACGAAATATACATTATGATACAGCAGGTTAATTTGAATGGTTTCAAGTCGTTTGACGATACCAGCATAGAACTGAAAAAACTCACTTTGCTGACGGGACTTAATAGCAGTGGTAAGAGTTCGGTCATTCAAGCTATTGAAATGGCCGAAACCTACCGTAGGACAGGAGGTCGTTCCTTCCTTCTGAATAAGCATGGCGGCAAGAAAGAACTCATAAACGAATCATACAACGGATTTAAGATAGATGTTATTTCCGATAATTACTCTGTCCATTTGGACACAGATGAAGGTAAAAATGTCATTCAAGGAGAGGTTACAGATAATATCTTCTATCTGGAGGCTGGGCGGATAGGTGGAGCCAACTCAATAGAGATTTACAGTCAGGATTCCGAAATTGGGCCGCGGGGTGAAAATGTAATCAAGTGCATTGACTCCCACTGGGATAGCCTGCTACCCGAGTATATCCACCATCCGGAATCCGGAGGAGATACTTTTTTATTAAACCTTAAGGCTTGGCTTAACATGATTTCTCCTAAAGTTAAGTTTGATTATAAAGTGAATGAGTTGAGCGATGATTCCTACTCAATCTATAATGGCTTCAGGACTTCCAATGTGGGTTTCGGGTTGAGCTATACCCTTCCTGTTATAGCTATTTTGCTTCGTGCTTCGTTGCTGCCGGACAGCGTTGTACTTCTTGAAAACCCAGAGGCACATCTTCATCCTAGGGGGCAGACGGAGATGGGTAAACTGATTGCGTGTGCTGTGAAGGCAGGAGTTCAAGTTATTGTTGAAACCCACAGTGACCACCTCTTTGACGGCATAAGGATTTTTGCCAAGGAAGACGGGCATTTTGCCCATGATTTTATAAGATATTGGTTTGAACTGGATGATGATAACTTTACACAATGGGAGAACATCCAGGTTAACGATGCCGGTCAGCTTTCTAAGGAAGCGCCTCAAGGCTTCTTTGATCAGTTTGAGATTAACGCAATGAAACTTATCTGATTTAGTCTAATGTTTTCATACTTCAACGAATGTCTTCCACAAAACCAAGTGGTTGATCAATTAGCCGTTGCATTGAAAGAAACGACTAAGGCTTATGCATACCTGAAGAAAAGGCATCCCTCTCTTGACGGTATTGTGTCAACTTTGCATTGGGACTCCATCGTGTTGAGTGATGCAGGTATCACCCTAGGTGATTGCATCAAGAAGATTCGTGACAGTTCAGTGAGAACTCTCATTTATTCTTGGCTTGTCAATTATCCTGTCCGTGATTTCCTTGATGAGACTATCAACGAAGCGGATTTGGTAGAGCAATCATATACGGTTTCCATCGCAGGAAAAGATCATCCTGCAACGAATCTTGCCATAGCTTGTAACAACGGCGCTTTCCTGTTCTCACTCGGTATTCATGCTGACCTGCGAAAGGATGAGCTCACGCTTGTTGGTAAAGGCGATAAGACACTGCCTGTATCTAATCTGTTTTCCAATGAACAGGCAAATATTGCCTGCGTGGAGCAATTCATAAATGAAGCAGAAAACTCCTCTTTAAGCATTACAGAAAAAATAGATCGTTTGCTTGACGGGAGGGTGAGGAGGACCAATGCCTATATCCGCACCTTCAATAAACTGGGGACTGCTAATCAACAAGCTATTTTTGACCGGCTAAAGCGTGCCAAAGACAATAATCTATTGGATTTCATAGTAGATGATGACATCTTTAGACACACCAAAGGCTATGACAAGAAGGAGAAGACCTATGGGGCTGTCTATGAGTTGCGCATCCGTGAACCCAAAGAGATCCGCATTTATTTCCAATATGTAGATAAAACCTATTATGTGCTGTCAATGGGCTGGAAAGGAACCGACCAGAATGCAGATATATGTCAGGCATTTGAAAGAATAAAACAGATTAGGGAGGAAAGAAAATGATAACAACTGATATAGACAAATGGTTAGAAGGCGTAACTCTTGACAATCAATATGAAGTCTATGATTTGTACACGACTGTAGCTTCCGAGATGAATATGAATTTGTTCCACATCAGTATCAACGATAATCCCCCTCGCCGCTTATTTATTATCCCCGTTGCGCAGGATATGGATACGTTGATGCTTACGGATAAGTCAAAGCCATTGTTTATTCGTAAGTTAGAGGAAAAGTTTTGTGATGGTATGGATTGTGAGACTTATTTTTCTTTAGATGTTGAGAGTGAGAAAGAGAAAGATGAGTGTAGGCGTAGTTGAATACAAACCATTAGTAAATGAATTGTAATAAACAAATTAACACCAAATATTGGATTCTCGGAGTTCGATTTTTATGACCACTATAGGTCGAAGTTTGAAAAGAGTGAATTGGGCAGGATGAAGAAGTTGCTTCCGCTCCATGCGATGGCAGAGAACTTCGGACTCGTCAGTAAGAGCCTGAGACCGAAACTTGGACGCAGGTCATACTTCACACCTGAGGGGAAAGTGGCATTGATGTTCCTGAAGATGTACACGGGTCTGAGTTGTCCGAAGCTGATGGAGCAGTTGAACGGCAACATCCACTACCAGATGTTCTGCGACGTGATAAT
>CAMEWE010000021.1:0-27459 GCA_945939695.1 uncultured Bacteroidales bacterium | reverse complement strand
ATGGCCCCGACCGCAAAGAACCTTCAGGAACAGCACATCTATGTATGTCAGTCTCCGGAGGCTCTGACAAAGATTGACGCCTGCACACCTTGCCGGTATGGAGCACCGACGGTCCTCGTCGTGGCTTTTGACAGAAACAATGTCTATACTTACCCTGACGGAAAGCGTGAGTCGGGCATAGAGGATGCGGCCATAGTGGCGACTCATCTCATGCTCGGAGCATAGGATTCAGGAGTGGAGTCCTGCTGGCTGAACTGCGTACACATCGACAAGCTCCACGAGGCTCTAGGCCTTCCTGACAATGAGGAGATACTGATGCTTCTGGACCTGGGATACCCGGCAGCAGAGGCGAAGCCGCTGGCCAATCACTTCTCCCGCAAGGATGTCGGACAGACCACAAGTTACCTTTGATATGGAAGAGGCCTCATCATCAGCCACGACGTTTGTGAGTACCCTGATTCAGGAAAACTGATCCTGATTCCAACAGCTGAGACATTCTGCAAAGACGAACTGCACGCTTACTTCGAAGGGGAAGAAGGAAGTGGAATAAGATGGAGATTGATACCAGCAGGGAAGGCGGCACCGAAGATTTTGAGGGAAGATAGAATCACGGAATTGTTCTGATGCCAACACTGATAATCAAGGACAAGCACTCAGGCAAGTTGACTTTGCCTCATTACCTCCTTATCAACGACCGGATTGTAGGTCTTATGAAAGGGGAGGCACGAGTCACTGTGCCCGCAGCGACATTCAAGGTTACCGTTCGCAGTTCAATAAAGTTCATTGAGTCATCTGCGATGGTTACAACATCAGAGGCAGTGGATACCTTTCTGGAATTCGGTGACAGGGAGAAAATCTGGGACATCATCTTCTGGGTAGACATGGTTCTCTGGCTCGTGAAGAGACTTATCAATCTGCCGGAGCCCTGGGGACTTATCTACGAGATGCTGAGTAACGGATTCTTTGCCGTATGGCTCATGAGGGTGTGGATAATCCGCAAGAAATACTTCAAGGTGGAAGTGTACCAGAAGATTGTGAAAAGGGATAATGATAAGCAGCAACAATGATGAAAGCTTACACATACATAGACAAGGGTCATTTTGCCCTTCTGGAGAAACCGGAGCCGAGGATTCTCGACCCGAAGGATGCCATAGTGAAGGTCACTCTGGCGAGCATCTGCACCAGCGACCTGCACATCAAGCACGGCAGCGTGCCCCGTGCCGTTCCCGGAATCACCGTCGGCCACGAGATGGTAGGAATAGTCACCGAGGTAGGGGAGCAGGTCCATTCGGTAAAACAGGGGGACAGGGTGACGGTGAATGTGGAGACCTACTGCGGTGAATGCTGGTTCTGCAAGCATGGCTATGTCAACAACTGCCAGTCCCCGGACGGCGGATGGGCGCTCGGGTGCCGCATAGATGGAGGTCAGGCGGAATATGTACGCGTCCCCTATGCCGACCAGGGGCTCAACAGGATTCCGGATAGTGTCACGGATGAGCAGGCTCTGTTTGTCGGGGATATACTTGCAACCGGCTTCTGGGCGGCAAGAATCTCGGAAATCAAGGAAGATGATACGGTTCTCATCATTGGAGCCGGCCCTACAGGTCTCTGTACGCTGTTATGCGTGATGCTGAAGCACCCGAAGCACATCATAGTGTGCGAAAAGTCGGAGGAGAGGCGTGCCTTTGTAAAGGAACACTATCCGGATGTCATTGTAACAACACCGGAGGAGTGCACGGCGTGCACCGGTGCATACGGTGCACCTCTGGGCGGTGCAGATGTCGTCATCGAGGTTGCAGGATCCGAGGACAGCTTCCAGCTCGCCTGGCAGTCAGCCCGCCCGAATGCAATAGTCACCGTGGTCGCCCTCTATGACCGTCCTCAGATACTGCCTCTTCCGGACATGTACGGCAAGAACCTCACCTTCAAGACCGGCGGTGTGGACGGCTGCGACTGTGCCGAGATTCTCTCGCTTATTGAGCAGGGACTGATTGACACCACGCCGTTGATTACTCACCGGTATAGTCTGGAGGATATCGAGGAGGCGTACAGAGTGTTTGAGAACAGGGAACCTGGCGTGATAAAGGTTGCTATGGATTGTTTATGTCTCAAACCGTCCCGTTTGTCGGCAGCTTTAGGGTAGTGTTTCATCGAGTGTGTCCGGAGCCGGTCCCTCGGTGAAACACTATTTCCGTATCACTTTCCCAGCTCATCCGGGGCGAGCCACTTTGCGGCCTCGTGCTCTTTTAGTTCCAGATTGCACGACAAGATGCTGCACCAGTAGCAATGCATAGTAAGATGAAAAGAAGGATAGTCATACTCGACCTTGACTCCGGGCAACTCCCACCAGTTCTTGAACTCGCCATACCCACGATGGGTAGAGAAAATCTCTCCTTTGCTATTGGGGATAAACGCTGCTACTACTGTGATACTCTTCATAATGGCCGCAAAGATAAGCAATCCAGCTTAACCTGAGTGTAAGCTGGATTGCACGGACTTACTTCTCCTTGACGCAGCGTACCGGATGCGCGAAGCCCTTATTGCCGTCAATAATCTCAACGAACAACTGGTCAACTGAGGCGCAAAGCCTTCTGCCGTAGTGATTGCCGCTATCGGAAGTGCGGGCACTGCAGCTCCAGCTGAATACGCACTGATAGAGTTCCAATGCTCCATTGATGCAATTTCTGTCGCCAACTCCCGGCCACCAGGCTCCCATGAACTCGAATCCACCATCCCAATCATCAAAAGAAGAATCAGTTACACTCTTTAGATCGCTGAATTCAGCCTCGCTTGGAACTCTATATCCTGCTGGGCAAGGGTCATAGTCAGTTTTCTTTTCTGCCCAAAGGTCATCGTTGACTACATCAATCCAATCGTGCTTTTCTGCGTGGAACATATGCATAGGTTCCTCTATTGAGTTCTGAATGCTTGCTGGCTTGTCCTCAAATGCCCAGGTGTACTCATAATCAGGATTGATGCTGGTCCCTGCCTTCGCATAGTGGAAGATGTACTTTGAAGGTTCTGTTCTGGCACCTGCAAAGATAGGATCCTTTCTTCCCCACTGGTAGTAGAGAACTGTCGGGTCATCTCCATCATATTTCTCAGCACTCCACTGGCCGAGGCTGCGGTCCATAAATTCGGCGCCATTGTTATGGGCAATAGTATGAGGAGTATCGGTCATCCAGATATGCCACGACCATACAATCTTGCCATTAGCATCAAATGCGGCAATCAATGCATTTCCTTTGTTGGCAGAAGCAGTAAAACGAACCCTTCCATACTCATAGCTAATATCGCTCAGATAATCCTGCTCTGTTGCAGAAACAGACTTTGTAGTCCAAAGCCAGTCAACTTTGGCAATGCCTTCAATCTTTTCTCCACTGACCTTTTTTGCAGGGAAACTATAAGTTCCGGCCTCAGGTACTATGTAGCAATTTGCCGGGCCATCCAAATAAATCGACGGATTAGGGTCGTCTGCTGATGTAAAAGAAACTTGTTTAAAAACATAGCCGTAAGAATCAGTAGCGGCAACAGAAAGAACATATTCAGTCTTGAATTCAAGGCCATTAAGACTGTGGGATGAAACAGGGGCAGCAAGACTTGCAGCATCGATTGCAATACCTTCTGCAAACACCTGCTCAGGTGTAATCACCTCATTCTCAGAGCTAAACTCAGTTACAATGAATGAACAAGCAGTGATGTTTTCGTGTGATAGGTCAAAGCTGACTTTGTCAGTCTCGACATTGATGTTGGAGATCTCCAGTTTTCCGGCGGGAGTTTCCTTTTCAGAGCAAGAGATTGCAAGCAATGCAGTCGCCAAGCTCAAAATTCCAAAATAATTAGCCTTTATTTTTAAAATTGTTTGTTAATTGATAATACATTACAGGGCGAATATAAGAAAAATATTTACTTTTAATAGTCCTTTTTCCAGTTGAAATCCAAATAAAAATGAATCTGATGCCTCAAGTTCCTGTATCAGTTCACAAAGGCAGGAAGAGCGTCGCAAACTTATCTTTCCTTCAGATTGGGACTTATCGGAGATTAAGTCACTTTTCGGGACGGGGCACCGCGGAGTTTATGGGCGGCTGAATAATTTATACAACTTGTCTTAAGCGGTTTCCGCTACGGGCTAAGATAAAATAATATCATTATCTTTGCTAAAAATATAAAGACAGTAGTATGAAAAGCAAACTCATCCTGGCTACATTGTTAGCATTATCTTGTTTTTCGGCTCATTCCCAGACTTTTGAGAAGATGCAATGGTTCAACGAACCGGAAAACTACAAAATCAAGGCCGGTGTTCTGGAAATGGACGTGCCTGCACAATGCGATTATTGGCGTATCGCCCACTATGGATTCACCGTTGATGACGGCCCCTTCCTTTATGCCACATACGGTGGTGAATTCGAGGCGAAAATCAAGGTGAGCGGCGAATATAAAGAACGTTTTGACCAGGCGGGAATGATGATACGCCTGGACCACGAGAATTATGTCAAGTTCGGTATAGAGTTCGTTGATGGCAAATTCAACATCTCTGCAGTGGTTACGCATCATACCTCTGACTGGAGCGTCATCCAACTGGAAGAACCTATTCCATACCTCTGGCTGAAGGCTGTCCGCCGTCTTGATGCCATCGAGCTTTTCTACAGTCTCGACGACAAGGAATACAAAATGATGCGTACTCTGTGGATGCAGGACAACTGTCCTCTGCAGGTGGGTCCCGTAGCCGCTTGTCCTGACGGACAGGGCTTCAAAGCCATATTCTCAGACTTCAAGGTAAAGCATCTTCCTGACCAGAGACGTCTGGAGTGGCTTGAAAAAGAATCAAAGCCATAGTCCATTGCGGCTATGGCCTTGACTGAAAACGTCCTTGACGGTTTATGGCATACGCTTATCTCGCGCTCTGACAGACTGAATGGATGCTCTTCCCTTCGGGACTAATCATATCAAGCTGGATATGGTCCTTGTCGCAGCTGAGGATTGAAAAACCTGCCTCACCGCTGGTGAACACTGTCCCTTCCACATCACCCACTTTTGTTCTGGAGAGGGATGCGGATGTGTTCACGATGAAGTCAATTTTGGATCCTTCCGGTCTTATATGCTGAAAATTGTGAATATGGCCGCAGATGTACATATTGACATTGTGTCTTTCAAGGATAGGCAGAAGCCGCTTCTGTAAATCGCTTCTTTCGCTTTCATCCTTGTCGGTAAAGGCATAGACCGGATGGTGTCCGACTACGACAATCCAATCCTCGTGAGCGTTTGAAAGTTCCTTCTCCAGCCATTTCAACTGCTTGTCCATACTCTGTCCCGCGGCTGAAGGGTAGTCCTCTTTGTCATAGCGGTACTTGTCAATCAGAGGCACGGTGTCGATGAATACGATTCTCACTGAAACGCCGTCGTCCTCGAAGACTTTGCTGTAATATCTGCCTTCCATTTCCCAGCGCCTGCTGACCTCGGAATAGTCTATCACGGCTTGGGTATTGCCCCTGTATTCGTGGTTCCCGAGAATCGGATACCACGGAATCTGGAGTTCCGGATGGCTGTAAACCAGTTCGAAATTGGTCATCCAGAGAGGGTCGGAAATGCTTTCTATGCCCATATAGTGATGCACGTCCCCTAAGGCTAGAACTGCCTCAAAATCTTCATTTTCAGTCATTTGACCCATTAGAGAAGCAATAGGCTTCTGCAAGTAGGCTCCATTTCGCCCGTTGTCGCTGACTACGAGAAAATTAATCTGTGCTACTGCTGCCGATTGCCAGATGATTGCCAGCAGCAGGATTGTCATAATCTTTTTCATTTCGTTCCGAAAGCTCCGAAATAAGCCTGTACTGAAGGTGAAACATATTTGACTGAACCGATGGAGAGGCCATTGGCAAAGCAAGGGCTTACCTGTCCGTCCGCACCCTTGAGGGCATCAGAACCGGCTTTGAGATGGAAGTCCCAGGAAGCGTCGAACGTATAGGATGTGAGCTCAGGCACATTGATGTCATAAGAAGAGAACTGAGGATCATAAAGCTGCTCCGGAGAAGAGATGACGCTATGCGTGTCGATGTAAGGACTATAGTTCTTATTGTTGACATTATAACCTTCTACCGGACTTCCGACAGTGGCATCTCCGACAATAGGGGTTGTCTGTGTACCGGCTGCATAGTAATTGTAGTCGATTACGGATTTGTCATCATAACCCGCATCAGGTTTGTTCGGATCGGTGTATTTCGGGGTCATAGCCCTGAACTTGCAATTGACAAGAAGGTTGTTGACTACTGTTACAAGAGCGTTCTTCTCCACATAGATGCAGCCGCCCTTCTCGCCGTCTCGACGCCAGCCTGCATTGAAAATGGTGTTGTTGTATGCATTTGCGACGAGCTGTCCGCGGGTCTCGCTCTGTCCGGAAGACGAGAGCTTGAGACCATTGGTGTTCGGGGAGTACATTATGTTGCCCGCAATGTCGGCCTTTACTCCCGCCTTCATATTCACAGCTTCCCCTCCGGTGCTGCCGTTTGCAATGAAGGTATTGTTGGTAATGATTGCATTGCCGCCCATCAGATATAGGCCGTCAGATGCGCCGTTGCGTATTATTGAATTGGTAACGACATACTTTCCTTCGATGTTGTTTGTTGTAATCTGAGGATACATATCGTCTCCGGCAGTATAGACGCCGGCGTCGGCAGCAGGAGAGCCTTCGATCACTTCGGCCCCTGTATATTCGATGACAACGTGGTCAAATGCCATTTCAGGACAGGAATCATAGGCTACAATGCCTCCCCACAACCCGCTGAACGTGTTGGCTTCCGTCCTTTTGGACTCCTCTACGGTAAAGAGTATAGGCTTTGCTTCCGTGCCGATGGCATAGAGGCTTCCTTTAACGGATATTTCCACAGGAACGTGATTGACTCCGACTCCATCCGTGCTTACGATAATCTTGACTCCCGGTTCAATTGTGAGCGATTCCCCCACAGGAACAACAAGATGGCGGTCAAGGGAGATAGTCTCTCCGGACTTCCACACGCCGGAAACAATCATCTCAGTATCAGTTACTTCCTTGTTGATTGTAGGCTCATTCTCCTTGGTGCAGGACAAGGTGGCCAGAATTGCGGACATTGCCGCAATCAATAATGTTTTACTTGTTTCCATATTATCAATTGTTACTGAAGTTTATACCTTATTCCAATCAGCACAGTCTGGCCGTAGCGTTCTTCCCTCTCCAGGATGTTTCCCAAATATCTCGGGAAATCGATGACGCTGGAGGTGTGGGGACCGTTCTGAATAAATCTTATCAAAGGCAGATCCAGAAGGTTGGATGCTTTCAGATATATTTCTATGCCTTTGCCGAAGGCTTTCTCCGCAGACAGCTCCAGTCGGAAATAATCATTCTCCCAGATGTCGTTTTCGTACCAGTTCGATACTTCCGTCAAGCGCTTGCTTATGTAGCTGCCCGTGAACTGAGCGTTGAAACGATGCCGTACATCATTCAATATAAGGGACAGATTGGCGACGTGCGCTGCCTGTCCGGACAATGGCCTCACCTGGGTTACGGTAATGATGTCGTTTCCGTCCATCGTCCTCTTCTCTGTGGCGATTCTGGAATGAGTGAAGGTATAGTTGCACTTGATTCCGAACCAGCGGAAATATTTCAGGATGTCGATTTCCACTCCGGCATTGTCGGCGGTTCCAAGGTTGAGAGGGGTATAGTAGAGATCCTGTCCTTCGGCAATCAGCCCGTATTCGATAGGGTTTAACATATGTTTATAGAAAAGCCCTGCCATAATCTGCTCGGAAACTTGGGGAAAGAACTCCCACCTCAGGTCAATATTGTCAGCGACCGTATGCTTGAGCTGCGGGTTGCCTTTCTCCTTGTATTCCTCATTTATGATGCTGTAAGGCACGATTTCAAAGAAGCTCGGACGGTTCACGGCTTTCGCATAGCTCAGATGGAGATTCATTTTAGGGCTGAGCATATATTTGAAATGCAGGTCCGGCAATATATCCCAATACCTCTGGTCCCCGTTCCCATCCGTATTCCTCGGATACCTGAGCAGATATCCCTGGTCCGTATGCTCGGCCCTCACGCCGGCAGCGAGCCTTATGTTGCCGTATTCCCAGTTGCAGGAGGCATACATTGCGGCGATCTTCTCGGAAGCGTCATAATTGAGCGGATCCCCGACATTGCCGTAAGCCTTCGGGACAATGAAGATTTCGTCGAAGTTGGTCCAGTCCTTGCCATATTCCTGATATACTCCTGTGCCCGTGCCGCTGTCAAATGAATATTCGTTGAAAAATGACGTGCGGTATTTGTCGCGGTACATTGCGCCGGCCTTGAACGTCCAGCATTCCGACGCTTTGTATGTGAGGTCTGCATAGCCCGCCAGGTCCCTGTCGGAGTTGTGCTCCCATCTTCTTGTCGCGGCGCCATTGGTCTGTATGTGATTGCCCTGCAGGAATATCTGGGCGTTGTCCGGAGTCCTGTTGCCTGCAATGGAGAATACTGCCTTCCAGTCCAGAGTCAGAACTCCGTCCAGGAACAAGTGGTTGCCCGATAGCGTGGAATTGAAGATCTGCTGAAGGTTGTGTCTTTTTCTGAGAGAGGCTCCGGCATCTGTCGTACCCGTCCTCACCTGGTCATCGGCCATCATCAGATAGCCGTTGTACCACATCAGCTTATGTTCAGGAGTAAACGGATAGTCTATCTTCGAGTGGAGCGCAAGCCTTTGCTTGTGGTCGTAATAGAAGCGCTGCTCTATGTCTCCCGAGGCCTTGGTATAGTCGTAGTATGTCATGTCCTTGCCCCTGTGCATATTCTGATAGCTCGCTGAGAGGAGCAGGCCAAGTTTGTTTTTGAAGAATCTGTCCCCGTATGTGACTGAAGCATTGATGTCAGGCATAGGGTGGGATTCTTTGATGCGGAGACTCGCGTTGCTGAAGTCTTCCACGGTCATCCTGTTGCTTCCGATATTCCCCTTTATCTCGTCAGGAGACAGGGCGGCAATGTCACGAGTCGAGAATGAGAGGAAAGGGTTGTTGAGATACAAGGCATTATAGCCTGTTGAAAAATTTGCCGTCAATTGTCTCGATGCCGGAGCATCTTTCATAACGAGGTTGACGGCACCTCCAATCCCGTCACCTTCCAGATCTGCGGTCATAGACTTGCTGACCTCGATTCTCGACAGAATTTCAGACGGGAAGAGGTCAAGAGGAACGAAACGGTTCTTATTGTCCGGACTTGGTATTTTTATTCCGTTGACCAGGGTATAATTATACCTTTTGTCCATACCGCGCAGAATTGCGTACTGCCCTTCTCCCGAAGAGTTGCGTTCCACGGTCACGCCGGACATTCTCTGAATTATGTTGCCAACGGTGAGGTCCGGAGCCAGTTCCAATGCCCTGGAGCCCATGACGTTGACCATATTGGCCGCATTGCGCACGATTTCCACCGGCTTGGCATCCCTGGTGCCTGAATAATTTGAGGAGACTACGGCTCCCGAAAGGGCTTCCGTATTCTCCTCAAGTCTAATATTGAGTTCTTTACCGTCAAACAGTACGGTCTGCTCTATGTAACCAATTAAGGAACAAACTATAAGCGTATTCTTTTTCGATACGTACAGTTGGAAGGAGCCGTCCAGTCCCGCCGCAGTTGCGTTGACGGATTCACCCTTTACATAAACTGTTGCCCCGGTAAGCGGTTCGCCCGTAAGGGCATCGGTGACTGTTCCCTTGATTAATGTCCTGTCCTGTCCGAGCATTTGAATCCCTGACAGAAACAGCATTGCGCAAAACAGAAATCTCTTCATCAGCTTTCCTTTTTCAGCGCAAAGGTAGTTCGGGATTGTTAAGTAATTGTAAAGGAAACTTTAAGTTTTTGTTAACTGAACTTCATTAGCAGAATCGATATTATAGTGTAGTGAACTTGCTGTAGTTGATAGCTACGCCAGTGCACTTCGTGGCGTCGCAGGCTACAGTCTTGCCGGTGGCGGTATATGTGGTAACGGTGGCGTCTTGGCTGTTGTAGAGAGTGAACTGAATGTCGGCACTGCTAGCTGAGAGATCTACATAGTAGAAAGCTATACCGTCGGCCTCCTGCACGCCTCCTGCAAAGCCCATGTAATTGGAGGAGCCGTTTCCGATGGTGGGTTTATCGCTGCCGGAAGTAACTACGATTGCCCCCTTTACATCTGCGTAAGCGTCTGTAGTAATGTTCTTTACCTGAAGGAAATAATTGTCTGCCGAGTGTATCAGCTTGGAGTTGTCATTCTTCAGGAGAACCTTGAACATTGTGTAGAAAGACCAATTGTCTAAATTTGCCGTGATGGTGCCATCGGAGTATGAGTAAGACAAACCATCAGCGTGAACTACCATCGGGCTGTTAAATACATCATCCGCTGCAATTCCCAGCCATGTGTGGGCCGGTTTGAACCACTCACCGTTATAATACTCATAGGTGTATTTTGAAAGGTCATTAAAACCTTCAAATAGGGCTGTGAGCTTACCATTGGCTTTCAGCCTCAAAGAGAGTCCGTCCACCTGGGAAGAGACTTTCCAGGCAGAACCGTCATAAGTAATCACCATATCTGGAGTGTGGTTCTCTGCCTTTTCCGTGAAGTTCCAGTCGTCAAACCAGATGTTGATTTTGTCGCCACTGGTCCAGCCTGTCTTCGCAGCCTTGGTGTCAGCATTTCCGGTGATGTCTGCCACGTTGATATTGAGCTTGATTGTATCGGAAGCAAGTTCCTGCTCTGATGTCTCCATCTTGTTACAAGAAGCGGCAAACAAAGTTGCTGCTGCCGCAAGGAGGTAAATAATCTTCTTCATTGTCTTGTGTGTTTTGAATTACCAATCTACCTCTGTTGAATCTCCAAAGGGACTAGGAGTACTGAATTGTCCGCTCGCGCAGAGGACCGACTGCGTCTCGACTTCGATGACGTGGCACTCGGGCTGTGTGTAAAGTTGTTCTTTTTCCATAAATACTGAATTTTTCTGGTTGTCTTTTCGTGCAAAAATATCAGATGCTATCTGAGATACCTATAAATCAAATATTTAAAGAAGTCGCTATAAATACAATATTTAGGATTATAAATGTATATTTAGATTGAAGTTTATTGAAATTATTTACATTTGCCGTATGAAAGCTATTTTAGGAAAGGTTCTGATGGTATCAGTATTGGCAATTTGCTTCTTGCTTGCCGGCTGCTCCGAAAGCGGGAGCTCCATAGAGCAATGCCTTAATCGGGCTAAAGCCGATTTTGAGATACGTAATCTGTCAGAAGCCATGTCAGCCGCTATAGAGGTCATTGACAAGGCTGGCCGCTGCGGCGAAGATAGCCTCAAGGCAGCAGGTCTGTGCCTGGCGGCCAATATTGCAATGATGAATATGGAGGACTCGCTCAGCTGGGTCTATGCTGAAAGAGTGCACGACCTTGCAATATCCGCAAATCTGCCGCTCCAGCGCTGTCAGGTGCTCCTCGTCAAGGGAAAGTTGTGCGACTATGCTTGCATAAGTGAGGAAAACAACCGGAACGAAGAAGGGTTGAAATATCTCCAGCACGCCATTGAAATTGCAAAGGAACACGACTATTACTCCGAATTGGCTCAGGCATACTATGTATCTGCCGACATCCTCATCAATATTAATCGCTGGAACGGCAGCAATCTTGATTTTGATATATACGATAGGGCAGGGGAGTTCATAGCCTTAGGCGATGCATTGCTTGGAAAGCATCCGGAGGCGACATCCTCCAATATTTCGGTCCATATCAGATATTTCAGACAGGGCGAGCGTTACCGGGAAGCCATAGAGTATTGCAACAGCGTCATCAAGATGGCCTCTCGGACGGATTACCTCACGCTCTTTCAGGTTTATGATCATCTCACGCAGCTACAATGCATTATTGGAGACCTTCAAGGAGCGTCAGAAAGCCACGCTCAATGCACTTACTACACGCAGCTTTATATGAAACAGAGTGCAGAAAACCGCATCACCCAGATGAAGGAGAAATATGAAGCGCAGTTCCAAGGCAGGGTGATACGCCGGCGTGGTATCTGGATTTCAGTGTTGCTGGTGCTTCTGGCAGCGTCCGTCGTTATGTTGATTATGCTGACACGGCGCAGCAGAATGCTCAAATCCCGGGAAGCGGATTTGACAAGAGCGCTGATTCAGAGAGACAAATTGCTTGCAATCGCTCGCTCCTCGGTAGATGGCAAATCGAATGCGGACGAAGTGGAGAAGATAATGTCCGAAGACCTGCAGCTGCCGCTGATAAAACTTACGCCACGAGAACTTGAAATTGCGCATCTCGCCGGTCAGGGACTGATGAACAAGGAAATTGCCAGTATTCTGAAGATAAGCCCCCAGACGGTAGGGGTCCACAAAAACAACCTGTACCGCAAGCTTGGCGTAAGCAACAATATCGAGTTGCTGAGATATTTGCAGGGGGTTGGCCTTTGACACCTCCTTGTCGCGCCCGGATTATTTCATGTCCGGCACATTAATGGAAGCTCCGGTGCGGAAAAGGTCCGGGCGGTTGGTTATCACGGCATCTGCCTCCGGGTTCAGATCCTTGAGCTCATTGACTGTCCAAACCTTTACCTCCAGTCCGGCACTGTGGCATTTGCGAATGAATCTGTCGGAAGCAAACTTGTAATAGACATTGATGGAAGAACACCAGGAGTACTTTTCAAACGAGAACCTGCGTATGCCTCCGTCAAAGCAAAGCCCGAAAGGCAAAGTGCAGAAAATCAATTTCTCCACCCTGGCTGAAGGGTCGAGGTTGTGGATTCTTTCTATTACCTCGTCGTCGAAAGACTGGCAGATCACATCGTCGTGCATACCCCTTTCTTCAATCAGTTCCAGCACTTTCTTCTCTATGCCATCGTACCTTCCCTTGCGGTACTTCTTGATTTCCAGCAGGACCCCGGCCCTGCCTTTTATCAGGTCCAGTGCCTCGGCCAGGGTGGGAAGGGTCTCGTCGGTCGCCTTGCCTGTTTCCCGGTCCAAGGCTCGCGCCTGCTTGAACTGTTCGAGCGTAAGGTCGCAGATTCTGCCCTTGCGGTCAGTAGTGCGGTTCAAAGTGGGGTCGTGACAAACCACGACCACCGAGTCCGCGGTGAGATGGACATCCAGTTCAATATAGTCCGCACCCGCGCGAATGCCGCTTTCAAAGGCTGAAAGCGTGTTTTCATTTCCAATCAGGGCTCCGCCCCTGTGTGCAACAACTTTCATATTAGCTGATGTTTGTGCATTGCCGGTCGCAAATACGGCAGCAGCCATCAATGCAAGCAAAAACCTTTTCATAAATCCACATTAAAAGTCCAACGGAACACTATGCGTACGCTCTTGTCGAACCATTTAACACAATCCTTGGAAGTGGCCGCAGCCTCCAGAATTTCCGACGCCACCTCGTCAATTACCTTCTCGTGTATGAGTGCCCAGATGACAAAATTGCCGAATTTATGCGTGAACAGGTCCGAAAGACGTTCGCCGCCTGGATTGAAACTCAAGATTTCGTCCTTGTAATGAGCCAGCCCAGGGAAGGTCAGGGCCTGCACGTCCTTCTTCAAGAACTGGTTGACCTCCCTCGGGAAATAGTTCTTGGCTGTGGTCAAAGCCTTGCCTATCAATGCTATTATGTCCTCTGACGTATCAGGATACCTCTCTGTCTCCCTTATTGCGAAGCTGTCCAGGACCTGCTTGTCCGGTATGCCCTCCATCACCATTTTCAACAGGTCCAGCGCCGTGTTTACGTAGCCTGAATCTGAAATCAACTCCGAAATATTGTTGATAAGGTGTATGAGCAATTCCCTGTCCCTGTCGCGCAGGGCCTCTTCTATAAGCTGCCTGAACGCCGGGACGCTCCTTCCTTCCGGGTCTGCGGCATCTCCGTGCCTATGGGCATAAACCATTGCGTACCAAGTCATTACGTTTCTCTTATAGAGCCCCATAGAGTTCGCTACGGCGCTGTTGCGGCCTTTGAAATAGCCTCTGCACCGTCTGGTCCAGTCCACGCACCATTCTTCCATCATCTCCCAGACAAAGTCCGGCAGCAGCTCCATCTTCATTCCCATCTGGTACAGGCTGTAGATGACGGACATCTGGGTGTAGTCGAACCACTCCGTCTTGTCGTAGCCGTCGTATCGCAGATGCTCCAGCACCGGTTTCACGGACTCCCAGTCGCAGACCGCCAGGATGACGAGTATGCGTTCCAGCACGAAATAGCTCAGGCTGTCACCCGTCTTGTATGCCAGGAGGATACGGTCGATATAAGGACTGACGTCCGGGGCGTCTGATGCTTTGCAGTCCGCATCCGGGGAGTAGTATTTGGAGTACTGGCTTATGAACTGAGCCATATCCCTAAAATCCGTCCTGCTCCAACGCCCTTCTTCCCGTTCAGCTGCGGTCACTGCCGGATCCCAGAAAGTCTGGTACTCGATGACGTTGTTCACATAGGCGGACTGGAAGGTGAACTGGCGGCGCATAATCCAGTCGAAGAAAGGCATAAGGACTTTCAGCAGCCTGTATTTGAAGGTGAAATGGCTGAAAATTCTGCGTATGTCATCCAGATATTCCAGAATTTTGGCCCTGTCCCCACCCGCAAGCAAGGTGTCAATCATCATAAGCACCTCCATACGCACGGCTGCTTCCAGCAGGGTTATCGCACGCGAACGCAGGTTCCCCACGGCTACCGTACGCACGAGGGATGGCGAGATTGCCGTGTCTATCATCCAGTCCACAATCTTCTCGGTGACATTCCTGCGTAAAGGAGCGTAGCTGGAGGTATGTGTCTTGCCGTAAAGGTAATATACCAGCATACAACTGTTGTCCCTGACCTCATTGATACTCTCGTCCATGATCAAGCTGAACAGCGAGAACGGGTCCTCCTCGTACAGGGCCTCGTTATGGAAGTCGGAGAGGAAGATTCCGTTCATCAGGGTGGCTGATGCAAGCTGCCGCCTGCGAATATGCGGCTTGAGGGCAAGGGAGAGCCTCCGGTGGGCGGCAATCACGTCGGAATCGGCCTTGTTAGCACTGATCTTGGCGCAAACGCTGTTGTATTCCTTCACCTGTGACGCTGTTTGCTCATCGGTGGCGGAAAGCAGACGCCTTTCGATGCCGAAGAGCTGTTTCTCGTAATTCTCGTTGACGAGCAGGTTCATCACGTCCGAGACCAGAGACATCACAAGAAAATCGTCCCCGTGGTCATTCAGCAGTTCGACAATCGTGTCGGCATTTCCGCTGTGGAGGTAATCCATCACTAGCACAGAGGAAAGGGTTTCCATAAACACCTCGTTGAGGGCGGCCGTGGACATTGTATGGAAAATCCCGGAAGCGGAAATCCTGCCCCGGGCGGATTCCCGTTCATAATAGGCCCTGGCCATTACATATTCCAGGAAACGCTCATAGATAAACTGGATCTTCTCGTTGTCCATCATCCTCATTATAGGACGCTCAGGCTTGTTGAGCAGCTCTGCAAAGGCTATGCTGATGCCGTCCCGCTTGAACATGAGCGATGCGATGCCGTGAAGGGGATCCTCGGCTGAAGAATAGGCGGTCTTGAGGCGGCTGGCAGAAATGGAGTCGCAGGCCGTGCCGCCTTCGTAGGAGCTGAGCATCCATGCTCCGACCTGCATTATGATTTCTTTCTGGCGACGGCCGGCGTAGGAGCGGGAAATGTCGTCCATCATCCTGTCCCACATAGCGATGGAACAATACTCGGCATTGTCGGTCGGGAGTTTCTTGCCCAGGTAGTTGGTGCAGGCAAGTTTGAGCAGCAGAGGGTCCTTGAGGCGTAACACACAATTGCGGCGCAGGTCCTCGAAGCGGGTTTCCATCTGATAGAGCTCGCCGTAGATATCGTAGGCCTTCTGCACCTCGCTGTCGGAAAAGCCCCTCACGGAGAGTTCATCTTCCATACCCCTGCCGTAGAACATAGACGAGTCCATAAGCTTGAGTTGAGGTACCAGGTTCTGGTGCCAGGTGAAGTTGCGGCAGGTGAAAAGGAGCTTGAAGTGAGTGTATTCGGGCTTTGCGAAGATGGAGCAGATTTCCTTGAAAAGCATCAAAGGTCCGTCACCGGCACTTTCCAGTCCGGGATAGGCAATGCACTCGTTGATGGCGTCGAAAAAGATATGGACATTGTGACCGGATTCGACGGCCACTTTGTGCATATGGTCCGTCAGACGGCTCAACGGCTTGCGCCGGGAGAGGCCGAAGACCTCCCTCAGCTGGTCGCTCAGACTGATGTCCGCAAAATCGGCGCCGGCAAAAATCATCACAGCCTCACCCGACTCGCACAAGGCTTCCGTCCAGTGGCAGAGTTGGTTGGTCTTGCCCTGCCCGGCCTCTCCAAGCAGAGGAAATACGCTCTTGTCGGAAGCCAGGAAATCGGACCAGGCCCCGTTCAGGGCTTCCCTGTCCACGAACAGCTCCCTGTTGTATTTCTTCTGGGCATAGATGCGGTCCAGGTATCCGGCTGAAACTCCGTGAGTCACTGAAACATACTCCGACCAGTTCAGGTCCTTGGAAATGTCGAAGGAAGGCACCAGCACCTGCATCCAGGCATCGAATGCCTCGTTGAACTCTTCGCCTATATATGTGAGCGCATCCTCATCCACCGATATATAGGACACGGCTTCCTCTTTGAGCGACTGGAATACGTATTCGTGGCCTTTTGCATCGTGTCTGACCAAAGGCTCAAGATTCTCCGGCACATAGCCTTCGAGCGGCCGGAGAGCGGCAATCCATTCTTCCGCCCTTGGCAGCAGCATCTCCACTACCTCCGCGTAGATGGTTTCCGAAAGGGTGGTGCTGTGGCCCTTGTACTCGTTTCTCACCTGCACTATGCTTTTCTCCGCCTTGGAACCGAGGAATATGTTGCGCTTCTTCCCCACCACTCCGGACAGGGATATGCTCAGAGGATGATCCGGCATCACCGCCGCAATCTCCTTCACCAGAGGAGGCAGGATATCATTGCACCAGTCTCCCATGGAAAGAGGTCTCTTGCCGTCAATTTTCGCCACGACCTTTTTGGTGTTCTCTCCGCAGGAATTCCCAGTTGCCAGGACTTCGTCCCTCAACATTCCCAGCAGGACTATAGACACATACTGCACTCCGGCTTCAAAGAAGTCCAGCAAATAATTCGCTGCCCTGGACCATTCCCCGGCTTTGCGGTGCTTCTGGAACTGGGCGTAAGGATGGGATAGGGTGTGTGGCAGCATCATTTTTTCTTGAGGCGGGTTATCAGAAGTACCAGGAGAATGATGAATATCAGCACCGATGCAACGGCTCTGTATCCTAATGTGGAATAATGGAATGCGACTTCGTAGTTGATCATTGCATCAACCATGCAGCTTATGTCCCATACGGCGGAAAGGGATGCCACGCAGGTAAGGAAAGTCAGAAACATATTGCTGCGGGATTCCCTCTCGGCGCTCTTGGACTCCACTTCCTGGTCTATGACATGGTACACGTCCCTCTCCACATTCAGAGTTCCAAGTCCGTTCTCCATGGCCTTGTCCACGTCGTTGGGAAGGAAGTTGTAGCTTACGCTGCTGAACGAATATTTGCGTTCGAAACACTTGAGCTGTTCGTGCAGCACCTCCGGACTCTCCTTTCGGCTGCGGAACAGCAGGTTCTGACGGTAAAGATAGGTCTTGCGATAAAGCTCATACTGATAGATCATCCAGAAATAGTCATTCACCCAGATGTCTTTGGTGAAGGTGCTAAGGTTCTTGGCGCAAAAAGTGACAGTATCCAAAAGCATAAGCGCCTTCCAGTTGTTGAATATGTTGAGACGGTGCCCGGCTATGGTCTTCTCGAAATATTCCCGGCTGGCGGACATCGGCCCGTCAGGCTGGTATCGGCTCAGGCTTGCGCAGGAATAGAGGAACTCGTCGGAGAGATCCTCGGACTCGACTATATGGAAGAGCTTGAATTTGTTGCCGTTCTCCACGAGGCTGTTCGTGTCCGGAGTGTCCTGAACACGTCCAAGTCCACAATAGAGCCGCTTCAGCGGGTCAATGCACGCGGATATGAATTCATCCATTCCGGCACCCTCATAGAAGCAGCAATTGCGCAGGCGGGCAAGGGCTGCCAAAACGGTATCTGCGTCTGTATCAGTGAATTCTATGTGAATGGAGAACAATACAATGCCATAGGGGTACAAGCCGGTCCTGATGTCAACGACCCGGAAACTGCATCGCTTTTCCTCTCCCAGAGCTATGCTTGCAAGCTTGTCCACCGGTAAACGGTACATCTGTCTCACCCTCGTGCAGAACTCTACAAATTCGGGGTAGTAAAAGTTGGAGAGGAGACTGGTCTGTTGCTCGGAGTACTCCAAAGGAATCCATTCCCGCAGGCACTCCGGAGATTTACCCTTGGCGATGTCCGCCGCCATTTTCCCATCCATTGAAAAATAGCCGCAGAGGAAAGAGGTGTCGTTGATATTCATGGCGCCGAATCGTTAAACACCCAAAGTTAGTCATTTTCTGCAAATTACTAGCAACCGACAATCCATTTGCTGCCGGGGATGAGGGAGATGAGCTTGGTGGTGAGGACGCAACAGATGAAGGTGCACAGCGCGATGCAAGGAATTGCGAGGTACACAGGCACCAGCGGCTCCGCTGCCGAGCCCCCTATGAACAGCTTGGCAATAGGCGCGAGGAAGAACATGTGCATCAGGTACATCCCGAAGCTCAACTTGGCAATGCCGCTGACCGCAGCCGGCGCGCTCTTGCGCTCTATGCAGGAGAAGAGCAGGAAAGCGCCGAAGGAAGCAAGGAGCACGTTAGGGGTGCAGAATTCCCAGGACCACTCTAGCAGAGGAGTCTCGATGAGTTTGCCAGGCGTACCCATATACCAGAATGACCAGCCCGTGAAGGCGGCGCCGACCAGGAAGCACACGGCCCCGGTGATGGCGCGTTTGCGGCGCTCCCAGTGGAGATGGTAGCGTATGTAGTGGGCCATTACCAGGTATCCCAGGTATCCGGAGAAGTACCAGAGCATGGTGAAGCCGTTCCAGAAGCACTCGCCCCAGAGTTCGGGGGTGATGAAGCGGTGAATCCACGGAATCAGGGTCGACACCCCGAAAATGCCCAGGAAGCCGAGCTCTTCCTTCGCGGAAGCCCTCTCGAGCCAGGGCGACACCACAGGAATGATGAGGTAAAGGCTGATGAGCGGGTACATAAACCACAGATGCCCTGCCATGGACGGGAAGTTGAACGGCAGCATCTTGAAGTCGGCCCACGATTGCTCGGGGCTCATCCCGCCCCACAACAGCGGCAGGAAGGTGTACAGCAGCATGAAGCATATCATAGGCGGCAGGATGCGGGTGAAGCGTTTTTTGTAGAACGCGCCCATGCTGGTCCCCGGTTTCATAGGCACTAGCAGGAAGGCGGACACAATCATGAACAGCGGCACGCAGACCCTGCCCACGAATCCGTCGTAAAATGCCACCCAGAAGCGGTTGCTCTCGTTCGCCAGCATGGACATATTGCCGGCGAGCCCAGATGAGTCGGCGCCATAAAAATTCTCGCTCGCGTGCACGAGCATCACAAGGAAACAGGCTGCTACCCTGATGTAGTCCACAAAGGCTATGCGCCCCGCATTTGCTGTACTGCTCATTTTGGTATATGTTTGAATGTTTATGCGAAAAATTGCCCTATCCACTCCTTGTCCACGCGCACCGGTCCACTGGCTGCGGATCGGATCTCTGGGCTGCGTGACACTATTCCGGCGCAGTCCTCGTACACGTTGAACCCCACCACCAGCATCTGCATATCCCCGTCCTGCGGGTAGGTAAACGTGAGCTCTCCGTCAGGTCCTCCGGTGCCCACGAACTTGAGGTCCACGTCCTTCTTGAGCTCGCCGCGGGTGATGTACTTGCACAACTCGACGATTACGTCATCCAGTCCCGCCGAGAAGATCTTGACTTTCTCCATCAACTGCCCAACGCTGTCCACGAGCCTGCAGGTGTATCCCTGGGGAAGCTGCTCCATCTTCAATCCGGCAGGCGCAAGGACTATGATGAGCTTCTCATCTGCATCGTGGTAAAGGCAGGTCTGGCTTGCAACCAGGTTCCTGGCTCCGCAGCAGGGACACTCCCAGGTGAAGTAGTCTCCGCTTGCGACCCTTTCCCGCAACTCGGGATTCCCGGCCACGTTGATAATGCCGTTGAAGCTGAAGCTGTGACTTTCGCCGCAGGAGCGGCATTTCTGTGTGATTTCAAGTGCTGCCATAGTCTATTTTCTCTTGTCTATCCAAAGCCAAAGCAGGTACATCAGGGCGCCCCAGACAAGGAACAGAACGACGTACACCCAGTACGGCAGCCCTTCCTTGAAGGCGTCCCAGGCGAGGTATTTCTGGAATTCCGGGATGTCGGCATAGTAATATGCCCCGGCCCCGAAATCCAGGCTTTCCTGCAGACCTGCTCCGGAAATCATTATCCAAAGCACACAAATCAAAACGGCCACCCCGAAAATCAGGGTGACCAGTTTGAGTATTCTGTTCTTTCCTCCCGTCACCTTAGTCGAGGACTGGGATAGGGAAGATCTTGCCGGACAGCAGCAGCCATACCACCGCAAAGGTGAGCACGATGTTGAATACCTGTCCTATTACGTAGAGCCAGAGCACCTTGCCGCCCTGCATCTGCTTGATGATGTCCTTGAAGTTGGTGTCCAGGCCAATGCTTACGAACGCAAGCACGAATGCCCAGTTCTTGTACTGGTCGAGCACCTTGTTGATGGCGGATACCTGGTCGGCACCGAACACCGGCTGGATCAGGAAAGAAGCCACCAATGAGGCTGCGAAGAAACCGAGGATGAACTTAGGGAAGCGGGTCCATATTTCGCTGGCGCCCACCTTCGTGGATCCAGTCTTGTCCACCCTGGTAGCGAAGAAGACTGCGACGAAGAAGGCGATGAAGCCTATGAGTATGTTCTGGATGGACTTCACGAGCACGGCTGCGGTCTGCGCTTCAGCGCCCAGGGCAGTACCTGCAACCACAACGGCTCCGGTGCTGTCCACGGTGCCACCGATCAGCGCACCTCCCATAAGCGGGGTCATTCCGGTAGCGCGGATGATGATAGGCTCGAAGACCATCATCAGCACGGTGAAGATGATTGAGATGGACACGGCCATTGTGAGGTCAGTCTTCTTGCAGCCGGACGCGGCACCGGTGGCGATGGCGGCAGAAGTACCGCATACGCTTGTGGCGGATGCCAGGGTGATGACTAGAGGCTTGTTGTCAATCTTGAAGACCTTGGTGCCCAGCCACCACATGAATATGATCACGATAGGGGTCACGAGCCAGGCTATGCCGAGGCCGTAAAGGCCGAACTTGGCAATGTTGGAGAAGAGCACTGAGAATCCCATGATTACCAGACCTGACTTGATGTAGAATTCAGTCTTGATGGCAGGCCTCAGCCAGGCAGGAACACCGACGGTGTTGGATACCAGCAGGCCCACGATGAGAGCCCAGAAAGCCCATTCGAGGTAGCGGTTGAGGGTAAATTCGGCGCTTATCAGACGCACGACAACGGCAAGCACGAAGAGTCCTATGAATGCCGGAATATACTTCTTGACCTTTTCTCCTAGGAGTTTGGCGCCGGCGGTGAAGAGTATGCCGAGGACGACGACGGTCTTGATCAACTTTATCCAGAACGCACCACTTGCCAGCTGGGCACCGAGAGAAGCGTTCTCAGGGGCAGCCTTTTCACCCCAGGACCAGGTGGAGAATTTGAGGGCGGAAAAGTCGAATGCCCCCGTAAGCACCGCCACACTTGCTATAGCGATGACGATAAATCCAATCCATACTGCAAGCCAATCCTCTGTCTTCCAGAGTTTTGACCAGTTAATTTTGGTTTTAGACATGTCTTTGTTATTAGATATACCACTTCTAAACTTGGCAAAGATAACAAAAATAAATTAGTAAGAAAAAAGTGGTATATTTGCTGAAATTGCAAAATAACATTATGGAAAACTTGGCGTTGGTCTGTGGTGGAAAGCCTTCCGGTCGACGGCGGCTTTAGCTCATTCAGCGGAGTTTAGAAGGAACTGGTGAAGACCAAAGAGATGACATGGCGGTTCGATGTTTCCACATACTGGAGCAACGAGCCGCTCAATAAGTTGTAGTCCAGACCGATACGCGAGTCGAACGGAAGCCATAGCAGGTTTCCGAGCTTGAGGCAGAGGCTTGCTCCTGCGCTCAGCAGGGTGCCGGTGCCACTGTTCCCACTATAGAAGGCGAAGTCTGCGTGCGGGCTGAATTCCAGATTCTTGATATAGGCTACAGGGGAGAGGAAACTCCAGTCCAGGGCGGCGAAAGGCAGGGCGTAGTCAATGCTGAACATGGCCTTGTTGCTGAAGGAAGCGACAGTGCTGCCGATACTGCTCTCGAAGCCGCGAGGCACCACGTCCGCAAGCGGGAAAGCGAACAGACCGCTATTCGGCGAAGTCTCACCCACGACGCGCAGGCGGAAGCCGTCTTTCCTCCCTAAGCCCGGGATATAGCCGTACACTCCGGCATACAGCGCCGGGCGCACGAATTTGTATGCGAGCGGGTACAGCCTTCCCCCGATCTCGGCACCCGCACCCCATCTCGGATAAATGCGCGATGCAGGCGTGGTTTCGCCTATGTATGCACGTACGGATGCGCCGGCACTGGTGAAGAAGTTGTAAGTGTCCCCTCTGAACTCGAGTATGTCGTTGGTCACCCTCAGGCTGACTGTTGGCACCACGCTAGCCGTCCTGCTGCCTCTGGAGAAGTTGAACGGTATATAGCTGCGCAGGTACAGGTTCCAGTGAGTAGCGGAATCGTAGCCATAAGTGATTTTCCCTTCGTTCTGATTGATTTCCAGCAGGTAGCGCAGGTTGTTCCTGTCGTTGATGCCGAACTTTGCCTCTATTACCGGGTAGAGAGCCGTGCTGACGAGATTGATTTCCCCGTATCCCCTCCACATGTCGTTTTCGTCCAACAGCGCCTTTCCCGCCACGGAGCCGTACAGGTTCCCCAGGCTGTTCTGGAAGAATGCGGTGGCACCCAAACCCAGACTGCCGGCAAAGTCGAAGCTGCTGAGTTCGTCCACGGCATCATAGCTCAGGAAGAACGGGAGCCACGAGTGGGGGAGTATAGGGAACTGGCGGTAGCGCTCAGGTTTCGGAGACTGCATTCCGTCTGTCGGCGTCCGGGCGAGAACCCTTTCCCTCGAGGCGGCACCGGCAAGCGGCCAGTCGGCGAGTTCCCCCGCGCGCACAGGGCGGCTTACCAGCGAATCGAGGTCCAGCGCATACGGAAGCCTGCCCCCTGTCTCGGGGCGGGAGTATATGAGGCGGCCGGGAGCGAAGCAGAACTCAGAAGCGCCGTAGCGGGTCACGCTGCGCTGGAGCATTTCCCCGTCAGAGGGGTTCAGTTCATAGAGCTCGTTTACCCCGCTGCGATCGCTTGCAAAGAAGAGCCTGTCCCCGTGGCTGGAGAGGTCCTTGATCTTGGCCGGCTCCGGGAGGGTAATATGGGTGAACGGCCCCACTTCCACGATGGATGCGCCCTCTTCCGTAATGGCGCTGGCGTAGAGTCTGCCCTGAGTCCACGCGGTCTCCACAATCTGCATTCCGTCCGGCGCGGGGATGGTCTCCACCACGCTTCCGTCCCTGGAATCAAGCAGCACCACGCTGCTGCGCCCGTCCTCCGAATAGCTGCTCACGGAAAGCAGTTCACCGTCAGGGGAAACGGCAGGGTTGTAGTAGCGCTGGCCGCGGGTGAGACGCAAGCGGCGGCAATTCTCGTCCAGGGTGAATATGTCCGAATAGGAGAGGTATTCCCAGCGTGCGTCGGGTACGTACTCGCTCCAGAATATCCTGCATCCGTCCGGGGACAGTCTCAGGCGCGAAGAGCTGGATGAAATCGTTGCGAGCCTGTGTTCCCCCAGGGAATCGATACGCACGATGCTGCCGGCTTCCGTGAGCCCGCTCTTTATGGCGTAAATGTTCCCGAAACTGTATTGCAGGCCCTTGTATTCGTTGTAGTATTTCGGGGTCCCGACCAATTGCTCCCCCTTGAGGAAAGGTGCTCTGGACTCGTCATCCTTCTTCCAGAAGCTCGCGAGGGAATCGCAGCTCTGCGCAAACGCCTTCTTGAATTTGCGTCCCGGAAGCGATACGAATCTGCCCGGCGCTCCCGCCATTGCCACGTATCCCGCGCGGTAGTAATCCGGGGCGTATCTGTTCAGGGATCCGTAGCGCCAGCGGAAGTAGTTGCGCATATCGCCCTCCCCGAAACTTGCCCTGTAATATTCCAGAAAATCCGCGCTCCTGCCGCGTCCGGAAAGGCTGCCAACGGTCTCCGCGAGCACGGCATCCCCCTCGTAGAGGCAGGATTCCGCTTCCACGCCCACTCCTGCCCCGTCGCTCAAGCCGCCCAGCAGGTAGTGCAGCTGTTTCCACGGGCTTTTGTCCTTTATGGTCAGCATCTGCTCAAGGTGCCGGCCTTCGTGGAGGATAAGGTGCTCCTGCCATGGCATAGGGAGAGGGTCGTAAGCATCGGGGACGGTTTGCAACTCCATCCTCAAAGGCGGAAGCACCACCATTCCGTTGGAGTATGAGACCCTGTTCCTGAGTATCACCGGGACCTGCCGCTTCGTCTGAGGATTCAGCTTCTCGAGATTGCGGGCATACACCAGCGCAAGGGAATCCTGTCCCTCGGGGTAGATGATGTCGTAGTGCTCCGTCTTGAAGTGGAACCATTTCACTGCGGGGGAGTCGCTCCCGCTTGTATAGAACTGTGCGCTTGCCCGGACGCTGAAGACTAGCAGCACAAAGGTCAAAATATGGACTTTCAATTTCATATTGCGCAAAACTACAGAAAATATTCTTAACTTTACTGCTTGTGAAAAGATTAGTGTCAAAATCTTTGCTCGTATCGCTGCTGATCCTGCTTCTTGTCCCGGCCTGCTCCCGCAGGACGGATAAGAGCGCTTCCGTCTCAGAACTCAGGACCTTTCCCGTCCTGGAGATACCTGCAATGATCGGCGACCCTGCGATGAAACTGGAATATATGTCCGAGCATTGGTGGGACGCTTTCCTCTCAGGAAACGGACGCACAGACTCGGCCCATGTCCTCGGGGTGAGCCTGGAAGAGGTGGAGCAGAACGTCTCAGCCTATTGCAGCATCATGCACCTCCAGCCCGTGCCTGCGGCCCAGAAACATATAGCCAAGTTCTTTTCCGATATCGCGAAGAGCTGCCTTCGCGACTCCGCCACCTGCAGGGCAAATTATGAAACGCTCACCTCGCTGGTGGACAAATACCTCTATGATCCCAACTCCCCGCTACGCAGCGAGGACCTCTATCTGCCTTTCGTCAAGGGACTTGTGGAGAGCGGACTCACATCTGCGGAGAAGAAGCGGGCTTATCGTTTCCAGCTTGAGAAATGCAGTCTCAATCCTTACGGAAGCCAGGTCCCGGACTTTGAAATCACAGACATACGCGGGCGCAAGCACCGTCTCAGCGGAGTCAAGGCAGACCATATCATGCTCTTTTTCAGCAACCCGGGCTGCCATTCCTGCCAGGAAATCATAGATATGCTCGGCTCCAGAGCCTACATCGACCCTATGATCGCCTCGGGAAAGCTGGCGGTGGTGAATGTCTATATAGACGAAGATCTGGATCTGTGGAAGAGCCACGAGGCCGAATATCCCCGCAACTGGCTCAACGGCTATGATTCCAAAGGCCTGATAAACGGGGGTGAACTGTACTATGTCAGAGCCATACCTTCCCTGTATCTGCTGGATGGAGAAAGGCGTGTGATCATGAAGGATGCCCCGGTGGAGAGGGTCCTGGAATATATGGACAATGTAGTTTCGAATCAATAAAACCACACTAATATGACAGATATCAAGAGAAGAATCTGGGCCAGGACGGCCGACGGTACACCGGTTTACAAGTATATGATGACCAATGCTTCGGGCGCATCCGTGACGCTCTGCAACATAGGAGCCGCCATAGTGGGCGCGAACGTTCCCGACAAGAACGGCAAGCTGGGCGACGTGGTGCTCGGATACGGCAAGGCGGAGAATTACTTTGCTGACGGTCCTTGTCTGGGCAAGTGCCCGGGAAGGTACGCCAACCGCATTGCGGCAGGCAGGTTCAGCCTGGACGGGGTGGAGTACAGCCTCCCGATCAACAATGGTCCGAACCACCTCCACGGCGGTCCGGAGGGTTTCCAGAACAAGGTATGGGAGTCCCGCAAGCACAAGGGTATGGTGGAGTTCAAGTATGTGTCCGCTGACGGCGAGATGGGATATCCCGGCAATCTGACCGTGGTCATCCGTTACGCCTGGAGCGAGGAGAACGAGCTCAGGATTACCTTCAGCGCGAAGTCCGATGCGAAGACCATAATCAACCTCACCAATCACGCATATTTCAACCTCAACTGCGGCGGACTCATAAAGAGGCACTATCTCAAGCTCGAATCCTCCGCATACCTTCCTACCGACAGCACCCTCATCCCTCTCGGCGACCCGGCTCCGGTGGCGGCTACGCCTATGGACTTCCGCAAGCCCAAGACCCTGGGAAGGGATCTTCACAAGGATTTCCCTGCGCTCAACTACGGCAAGGGATATGATGCCTGCTGGCTGCTCGACAACTATGAGCCCGGCCAGATACAGAAAGCCGCCGAGCTGTATTCCCTGACCAGCGGGCGCAGCCTGACGGTTTATACCACCCAGCCGGGAATACAGGTCTATACTGGCAACTGGCTAGCCGGCTGCCCTGCTGGCAAGAACAGGCGCAAGTACGTGGATTACAGTGGAGTAGCCCTCGAAGCCCAGCACTTCCCGGACAGCCCTAACCACGCCGACTATCCGAGCACCGTGCTCGAGCCGGGCAAGCAGTACAACGAGGCAATCATCTACGCCTTCGGCGTGAAGGACTAGCATATGAGGCAGTATCTCGACCTTCTGCAAGAGATTATGGACAAAGGTACGGTCAAACACGACCGTACCGGCGTCGGCACGAAAAGCATATTCGGGCATCAGATGCGCTTCGACTTGAGCGAGGGCTTTCCCCTGCTCACCACCAAGAAGGTGCACCTGAAGTCCATCATCTACGAATTGCTGTGGTTCATCAGCGGCGACACGAACGTCAAGTATCTCCAGGACCACAAAGTCACGATCTGGGACGAATGGGCGGACGAGAACGGTGACCTTGGGCCGGTGTATGGCCACCAGTGGCGCAGCTGGCCTGCTCCGGACGGACGCAGCATAGACCAGCTCTCGCAGGTCATCGACACCATACGCAGGAATCCGGACTCGCGCCGTATGCTGGTGTGTGCCTGGAATCCGGGAGAGGTGGACAAGATGGCGCTGCCTCCGTGCCACTGCCTCTTCCAGTTCTATGTTGCCGACGGAAAATTGTCCTGCCAGCTCTACCAGCGCAGCGCGGACACTTTCCTGGGAGTGCCGTTCAACATCGCATCCT